>JBFMFD010000057.1:0-14901 GCA_040752255.1 Armatimonadota bacterium | reverse complement strand
GGGGATGTCCGCGAGCGGGCTTTCGCCTGTGCCGCTCGGCTGATACCTCTCGACATCCGGAAGCAAGACCGGCAGCTGCTCCACCGGCAACGGCACGATGCCACACGCGCCGCAATGCACGACCGGAATCGGCGACCCCCAGTACCGCTGCCGGCTGATCAGCCAATCCCGCAGCCGATAGTTGACCTTGCGCTCGCCCGTGCCGCGCTCCTCCAGCATGCGGTAGAGGCGCTGCTTCGCCTCCTCGCACGGCACACCGACCCACTCGCCCGGAGCAAGCATCACGCCCTCCTCGGCGACGAACGGCAACTCGTCCTCTGCATCAACGGCGCTGCCCACGACTCGGCGAATCTCCAGACCATTCCTCGACGCGAACTCGAAGTCTCTCTCGTCATGCGCGGGAACCGCCATGATCGCACCGGTGCCATAGCCCATCAGCACGTAGTCCGCGACGTAGATGGGCACCCGCTCGCTGGTGAACTCGTTGAGCGCGTAGGCGCCCGTGAACGCGCCCACCTTCTCCTTGCTCTCGGCGAGGCGGTCTTGCTCCGAGGCGCGCTCCGCCTGCTCCCGCACCGCCAGCACCGCGGGAAGCCGATGCTTCGCCGTGATCTGCTCAACCAGCGGATGCTCAGGGGCGAGCACACAAAACGTTGCGCCGAAAACCGTGTCTATCCGCGTCGTGAACACTCGAAAGCGGGCATCCCCGCTGAACTCGGCAACATCGCCATCCTCGTCCTCCTGCGCGACCACGCGCCACTCGAACTCGGCGCCCTCGGAGCGCCCGATCCAGTTGCGCTGCATCATCTTGATGCCCTCGGGCCAATCAATCAGGTCGAGGTCGTTCAGGAGTCGCTCGGCGTAGTCGGTGATTTTGAAGAACCACTGCGGGAGGACCTTCTTGACCACCGGCGTGCCGCAACGCCAGCACAGCCCGCCTTCCACCTCTTCATTCGCGAGCACGGTGTGGTCGTTCGGGCACCAGTTCGCAGCGTATTCACCTCGGTACGCCAATCCACGCTTGAACAGAACCAGAAAGATGTACTGCGTCCACTTATAGAAGGACGGGTCGGACGAGCTGACCTCCCGCGACCAGTCGTAGGAGATGCCGACGAGGTCTTGCTGTCGCTTGTAAGTCTCGGCGTACTCGCGAACCATCGGTGCGGGATGACGCCCTTTTGCAATCGCCTCGTTCTCCGCGGGCAAACCGAACGCGTCCCATCCCATCGGATGCAGCACGTTGAACCCCTGCATCCTCTTCGCGCGCGCGAGCACGTCGGTGGGGATATAGTTCCTAAGGTGCCCGACGCTCAGCCCCGCCCCGCTCGGATAGGGGAAGAAGTCGAGGGCGTAGAACTTCGGGCGGCTGGGGTCCTCGACGGTGCGAAAGAGGCCAGCTTCCTTCCACCGCCTGCGCCACTCCGCTTCGAATCGCTCCGGTTCGTATCGGGAGAGCATTGCGAAGCGGATATTGTACTCGAGCGCGCACGCGACGGATTAACGCGCTCCAGGTAACACAGCCGCTATGCTGCTACATCTGCGTGTCGAGGCAGAACGCCGAACGCCTTGATCGCCGCCTTCAACGCCAGCTCGTCGTCACCGACCTCGGCCGGCTTGAGCGGCTCGTCCGGCTCGACGCCCGCGCCTTCCAGCCGCAAGCCGCCGAACGTCACAAACTCCATCAGCGGCAACTGCAGCGAAAAGCCTTCAGGCAGGCGCACGAAGGTCGAGGCGAGGACCGCGCCCGCCGTCTTAGTACCGACCACCTTGCCCCGCTTGTGCTCTTTCACCGCCGCCGCGAAGATCTCGCTGGCGCTCGCGCTGGATGGGCTGACGAGAACGACGACATCCCCCTCGAACCGTTTGCTGTCTCGCTGTGCCCTCGCTCCGATCGTCCAGCCGTACTCTTTCGCCACGAGCGCGGGGTCGTCCGGCTTGTCCGGGTTAGCCTCCTTGAACTTGTTCGCATCCGCACGCGTGATGAACTTGCCCAAAGGCGTGTAAGGGGGAAGAACCTTGCCCGCAAGGTGGCTCAGGTTCGGCACGGCGCCGCCGCCGTTGAACCGGAGGTCAACGATGAGGCGTTCCGCCTTGCGCGCCTCGTCGAACAGTTCGTCAATCGCCTTCGGGTCATAGCCGGTCGCGAACGAGTTGACGCGAATCAGCGCCGTCTTGTCGTCAATCCACTTGAGTTCGTCCTTCTGCACGACGCTGAACTGGGCGCGCACGATCTCGAAGTCCAACGCCTCCTCGCCTCGACGGACGCGGATCTTCACCTTCGTGCCCTCTTCGCCTCGAACGTCCTCGACGCCGCGAATCGGCTTCCCGTCCGCCTCCGAGAGGAGGTCGCCCACCTTGATGCCCGCCTTCTCCGCGGGCCCGCCCTCGATGACGCGCGTTACCAGCAGCCCGTCCGGGCGAACCTCGATGGTAACGCCGATGCCTACGGTTCTGCCCGTCGTCCTGATCTCGGCGGCGCGAGGCGTCTGCAGGTTCAGATGAGAGAACCCGAACTCAGAGAAGGCCCGGTTCACCGCAGCGGCGAACTGATCCTGCGTGGATGCCCCCTCGAACGCCTCCTTGTGTTTCTCAACAAGGGCGTCCCAGCGCGAGAAGTCCACGCCCTTGACGTAGGCGTTCGACTTGATCTGCTTGCCGATCGCCTCGAGGACGCGCTCCTTCGCCTCTGGGCTTATCGGCTGGGCAAGAACGGCGGCTGCGGATAGGCACAGGCCAAGCAGCAGGGCGGCGATACGGTTTCTCTTCATTCGGCTATTCCTCGCAAAAGTGTACGTGCCGGGCGCGTCGCCGCGCCCGCTTCCTTTCTTCATACTGATTCTCGGCGGATTTGGCTCCCGTTTGGGGGGTTTATTCGGTGGCCGCCGAACCGGTATCCGGCTCGTCGTACAACAGCCGGAAGACCACCCCCGCCACCGCACCGCCCAGGAGCGGGCCCGCGAAGTACACGAGCAGTTGGCTCACCTCGCCCGACACGACCGCCGGGCCGAAGTACCGCGCCGGGTTCACGGCGCCGCCTGTGTGCTTCGCCGCAATCACCCCGATGACCACCGCCGTCGCTCCAATGCAAAAGCCGAACATCTGCTTCGCCGCGCGGCGAGGGTGAAACGCGGTCATCATGACAACGATCGCGAGCAAGAAGGTGAGGACCGTTTCGACGCCGAGCGCCTTCACCATGCCGAGCGCGCCGGGCATCCCCGCCTCGCTCACGTACATCGGCGTGCCCAGGTAAGGCGCGGTGCCTCGAAATACGGGGAAGATCGCCCAAACCGCGATGCCGGCCGCAACGGCGCCGAGGAATTGGAAGATCCAGTACGCAACCGCCTGGCGGCCCGTGCACTTGCCCGCAAGGAGCAAGCCGAACGTGACCGCGGGGTTCACGTGTCCTCCCGAGATGCCTGCCGAGAGGTACACCGCAACCATCAGCGCGAAGCCGCCTGCAAGGGCGACGCCGAGCACGCCAAGCCCGGAATCGCCCAGGCCGGGCATGCCGTAGTAGGCGTCAGCACAAACCGCCGCGGCCCCGCCGAACACCAAAACGAACACACCGAGCGCCTCAGCCAATGCGGCGCGCATCAAAGGGTTCTTCACCGTTTGCTTCTCCTCCTTGGCGCTGATAAGTCAGCGACCCGCAGAGGATACTCGCTCCGCCCCTTGCAGAGGGAAGGCCGCTTCGGGTTCAATCCACCCTAGAGGCAGGCACTAAGCTGTCCTCGGGTCAGATGATTCCTGAGGGGCACACTCCATTCCAGCCCAACCGGCTGGTTCTTGAGGCGGCGCACCGCGCAGCGGTGGACTGCTTCGGCTCTCTTGCCGGGTTCCGGCTCTCGCTTCGACCGGCTCGCCGCTACCTTTTCCAAGATCCTCCCGACGTCCGCTCCCTGCAGGTCGAACTGAGAAAGCCTGCGTTCGCCGCCCTCGTCCGAGAGGACGACCCCGATGCGGGAGTAGAACTCGTCCTCGAGACAGAGCCGATCAGCCCCGGCATCCGTGCGCTGTATCGGTCGGCGGGGATCCCCGTCGTGACCGTCAAGTGCCGCCTCGGGGCGTGCCAGTTCATCTATGAGCGGGATGGCTTTTATGCCGACTTGCGGCCCTCGGAGCCGTTAGTAGACTCAACGGTACACTTCCTCCTCGCCTGCGCGCAGAACGCCCCTCGCCGAGGAAGGCTTGTCCGAACAACAGCCGAGCGGCAGATTGCGGGCTGCCTACGGGGTATTGCGAGTGATGTGGACTGTCTGGTACACCACCGCATGCCGTTCGGCTATTCCGTTGGCTACCGCCCCGACCTGCCCGGCCGCGCAGCGAGGCAGACGATCGAACTTGTGCTCGGCTTCGACCCGAGGCACTCAAAAGCAGGCGAGGTGGTCCTTCCCATCCGGGTGGAAACCCGCCCAGCCGATGAGAGAGACCCCGAAGTCACCCAACTCGACGAGGAGGTAGCCGCCTTCGCCGTGAGGGCGGGCATCCCGATGGTCGCAGTCGAGCGCGTCTGCGCAGGTGAATATGCGGTAACCTGCAGCATGGACGGAATCGAGGAGTGCGTCATCGCGGAGGACGATGCCCAAGGATGGGCGCGGTACTTCGACGTGGCGTGCCGGGCCGCGCTGGAGAAGGTCTGTTCTTCTCTGCGAGCCGCCGACGCGCAACACTCCGGGTAGGCGAAACCGTCAAACTCGACACAATAAGGATCAAGGAATGACCTTCGAGGCAAAGGGACCACTAACCGTCTGTGCGATAGCGGCGCTGGCCGCCGTGCCCGCATTGCTTGTCGCTGCCGACACCGTGAACCTGCGGTTTACGTTCTACGAGCCAAGCCTGTCGCCGGCGGCGGTTCGCATCGGGAGCGAGTGCTTCTTCCCGGTCGAAGCGGCCTCCCGGTTGGGCTGGTCCGCCACGCAGCGGGGGGATCGCGTTGTCGTCCGCGACGCGGCACTCGAGACGACGCTGCCCATCCGCCGTGTCGGCGGGACAGCGTACGCCTCCCTCTCGAAGGTGGTCGAGGCGTTTGGAGCCTATTCCTCATGGAAGGACGAACGAACGTTCGAGGTGCTCGCCACGGTGAAGGGCATCAAGGTGGAGCAGGGTCGGATCGCCGTGGAGACATCCCTTCCCGTTCAGCCTAACACGTTCGTGTTGGACGCTCCTCCGCGGCTGGTGATGGACCTCCGGGGTGCGGTGCTCGTCGCATCCAACCCGCCGAAGGTGGAAGGCGCGGTTCGCTTTTCCCAGTTTCAGCCTGACGTCGTGCGCGTAGTCGTTGACCTTAGCGCTCCTCCGCGCCTTGCGTCGAAGCCCTCGACGAGCAGGTCGCTGGTCGCGTCGTGGTCAAGCGCCTCGCCGGTTGCATCGGCAGGGCCTGCGCCGGCGATCCGGGTGAAGTCGGTGGAGTTGGCGGGCGAAACGGATGGCGAGACGATCCTGCGCATCCCGTACCAAGGGCCGAGGCCGACGCGAATCACTACATCCCGCGATGGAGCCGGCGTTGTGTGGGTGCGTTTGCCGAACGCTCAGCGCGAGGAAGACGCCGATGTCGGTGCAGCCCTCTCCACCACCGTCCTCACATCCGCCAGCCTCGAGCGAACGCCCTGGGGCGACCTCGGGGTGCGCATCGAGACGCGCAGACCGATGGGCGTAACCGTCTCGCCGACGGAGACCGAACTCGTGGTTCGCATCGTGCGCCCCAAGAACTCCAGCCTCACCCTCTCGTCCGCCACGCTGTTCGTGGACGCCGGGCACGGCGGGAAGGACACAGGCACGCAGTTTACGCTCTCTGATGGCGCCGTGGTCCGCGAGAAGGAGATCGTTCTGCCCATCGCGCAAATGGTCTCGCAGATGCTCTCCGGCGACGGAGCGACAGCAGTCCTCACGCGCGACGGCGACTTCGACCCCGGCCTCTACGCGCGGGCAGAGATGGCGAACAGCAGCAGCGCGCACTTTTTCCTGAGCATCCACGCGAACAGCAACAAGGTTGTAGACAGCATCTCCGGCACCTTCGTCTACTACCATGGCGACGACATGGACTCGAAGGTGTTGGCTGAGTGCATCGCCGCCGAGATCGGCAAGGTGAGCGGTTTGCCCAATCACGGCGCGCGGAGCGACTACACGCTTTATCCCAACAAGGGCCTCGCCGTCTTGCGAACAGCCAACATGCCCGCCGTGCTGATCGAGGTGGCGTATCTCAACCACGCCAAGGATCGCCAACTCCTGATGCAGCCGGAGTTCCGAAAACGCATCGCCGAAGCCATCGTCAAAGGCGTGAAGGTGTATCTCGGTGTCGACACGTAGGCGCGGCGGAACGGCTTGGAAGGGCGCGCTCCTCCTGGTGCTGACGCTCATCACCGCGGGCCTGGTTCTCTACGTGAAGTACGGCCTACCCGGCTGGAAGCCCACGCCGGAGTCGGCGGAAACCCAGCAGCCCGCGTCGACATCCAAGCCGCCCCTGCAGGTAACCGTGCCCGTGGCGAAGGCGAACGAGGGCACTATCGAATGGTCAACCACGACCGTGCAAGGCATCGAGGGTGAGGACCCGGTCGTTACCGCCGTCAACGCTTTCCTCGCCTCAACCTCGATTGTGCCGGAGCGGGCGAGGTTGCTCGAAGTGTCCTATGATGGCGGCGTAGTCGTGTTGAACTTCTCCCCCGAGTTCGCCGCCACCTACAGCACCGACGATGAGAACACTCTGCTGCGAGGCATCTTCCGAGCGGTGCACGAGAACTCGAACGCGAGGACGATCCGCTTCCTTGTTGGAGGAAGGCAACTCGAGACGCTCGGAGGCTACGACTTGACCGGCGAGCAGCCGACGGATTTGTTCTCCGGCAAGTAACGCCTCGCCAACTCCTCACACGTCACGCCGTGGAACTGGTGCGACGCGCGCGCGCTTACGATGAGCGAACCCGCAGGGCCGACCGCCACGATCGCATCACCGCCTGGGTTCTTGACGTGCAGGCTCAAGTGGCCGGGATGCTTGCGGAACCAGCACGCAGCGACAGCGGCGCTGCCGGTTCCGCAGCCGAGCGTCTCGCCGACTCCTCGCTCCCAGATGCGAATCTGGACTTGCTTCTCGTCGGTTGGCCAGGCCCAAATGACGGATGTACGCTCTGGATACCACTCGTGGCGTTCGAGCAGGGGACTGACCTTTTGAAATCGCTTTTCGGGGACAGGCGCGTCGAGGAAGATGACGGTGTGCGTGGTTCCGGTGCAGACGGATGAGACGACGAGGTTCTCGTTTGCGACGGTGAGTTCCTTTTCCCAAATCTCTCCCTCGACGCTGGCGGGCACCTCTTTGCAATCGAAGTTCGGTCTTGGCAACTGCACGTCGAGCCAGCCCGCCTTCGTCGGCGTGACCACGATGTCCTTGCCCTTGTGGAGGATGGGGACGTTGCGCTCGAACCATGCGTTGCGGAGGGCGTGCAAGGCGGTGATGCGTAGGCCGTTGCCGCAGAAGTCCTCTGTGCCGTCGGGGTTGAACATACGCATGCGCACCTGAACTTCCGAGGGCTCGACAACAAGCAAGCCGTCGGACCCGACGCCGAAGTGCCGGTCGCAGACCACCTGCGCGAACAGTGGCAGATTTAGGTTTTGCACGTCGGTCGCCTCAACGAGCACGAAGTCGTTGCCGATGCTGACGTACTTCTCGAACGGCACTTTGGTCAATCAGTTCAGCTCCTCGAGTCGCATTTCCATACCTTTGTAAACGTTCTCCGCCCACTCGCCGTTCGGCGAGACTACGGGGAACCACCAAGCGCTGGGTCGGTGGTTGCAGCGGGAGAGGCCATGCGTTGCGATGACGGCTCCTCGGACGACCTTGACGCGAGCGAGTTGGACCTCGCGTTGAATCTCTTCTCGGCGGGTCCTTGCGCGCACAGCCTCTTCGGTTGAGGCCATTCTCGCTTGTTTGTCGCGAATCTCCTGAAGGCGGGCGCGGAGTTCCTTGCGCTCGGCGCGGAGGGCGGCGATTCGCTGGTCGAACGCCCCGCGCTTCTGCAGTTCTTGTGAAGGTGCATCTTCGGGCGAGGGCTGTATCTTCGTTCTAAAGTGCTCGCCCTTGGCTTTCTCGACCTCTTGCCACTCGCGCTTGATCTCGCGCAATCGGGTGTGGGTTTTGCGCACGTCTCGCTCGAGGGACGCCAGTCGCTGGCGGATCGCGCGGAGCGTGCGTCGGATCTCGGCGTATTCTTTGCCGAGCGCGTCCCAACATCCGCCCATCACTTGGTGCAAGGCGCGAATCGCCTGCGTGGTGCTTTTTGCGCTCTTCAGGGTCTGAATGTGCTTCAACTCCTTGGCCTGCACCTTGCGCCAAGTACGCGCCAGCGTTCGCGCGGGCAGGTGATCCGCCCCGAACGGCAATCGCAGGGGTTCGGGGAGTTCGAACCAGTGCGCTGTGCCGTCGAGCGCGTCCCAAGTTTCCAAGCGGATGCGCAAGATAGGATTGACGTCGTGCTCGATGCCTGCGGCGCGGAGCTCATCGTGCATCTCTCGGGTGGAAGAGACATACATCGAGGCGTTCTCGTGAAAAGCGAACACGAACTCGCGCGCGAGCATGCTGATGAGCGTAATCGCCTTCCCCACAAGCACGCAGTCTGCGAAGTGCTCCGAGCAAACGGCAGCAAGGTCATGAACGCTCTCGACGGGCTTCGCCAAGTTCACAAACACGGGTTTCGGCGTCATCACGACCATCACCTTGGGCGTCAGGCGGATGGTGCCGCGGCCGTGACCGGGGATGACAAGATCGAAAGGAACCGCGCCCGTGCCGAACTTGTCCAGCGTGTACGTCTGTGTCCCTTGCACCGCCACGTCATAGGCTCGCCTCGCGGCGGCTGCGGTGTCAGGCTGTAGGAAGAGGTCGAGGATGCGAAAGCGCGGCAGCCCAGCCGTATCCGGCGCAAACCGGAGCAGCGACGAGGTTCGGGTTATCTTTTTCGACGACACACCTGCGACCGCGGACTGCAACTCGGGAAGCAGGCACTCATAGAGGGCGGCGAGCGTCTCGGCTCCCGCGCCGCTCGCGCCCGCGCGTTCCACCCCGGCAGAGACCTCCTTTTCATAGCATCTCTCTCGAACACGACACAACAACTCCTGGAGCCGCGTCGCCGCGTCCTCGCTTCGCGCCCGCTCCTCCGGAAGGCACATGCACCCGACCGTGAGATCGAGCGCCCATTGGAAAGTCTTCTGCAGGCACGGAAACACTGCCGACGTCGGAATCTCGGCGGTGGTCATCGTGCGCTCGCTGGTCGAAGCGATGCCGCGCCAGCCGTAGGCCTCTGTGATCTGGTCCAGCATCTCCGCCTGCCCGTGGGTCACCATCTCGATGTTCACGCCCGCTTCGAGCAGGCGCTCGCGCGTAACTGGCGTCTCGCCGCCGAACAGCGCCGAGAATTCGCCCGCCGCCGACCAAAACTCCTTTGTCGAGCCGTCGTTCTTCGGTAGGGCGACGAACCCCTTGTCAAGGCGATCCACCGCCTCGCCGCCGCCGGGGAGTTTCGCAAAGTAGTCCGTGTCGTGCACACCGGCTATCAACTCTAGCGGCAAGCCCAACTCTTCCGCCGCCTTGAGGACGAGCGCCTTCATCGGCTCGTCCCAGAACACCGTCTGCCCCAGAGCCAACAGCGGGGCGCCGGGTGCGCGGCGGGCGAGTTCTTCGAGCGTGACGCGCACGCTCGGCTTCAGGTTCACACCCCGATTATGTGCTCTGGCGCTAGGAGCGGCGGGCGTCCCGCCTACAGCGCCTTCATCTCAAGCCAGTTCGGGCCGGCCTTTGCGTCCACTACGATCGGCACGTCGAGCTTCAGGGGCGTCTCCATCGCCTCTCTAAGCTGCTCGACCAGCGCCTTCTCCCTCGGATCCCACTCGAAGAGTAACTCGTCGTGTACTTGCAACAGCATCCGAGTGCGCTTCCCATCGAGGATGTCGGCGACACGAAGCATGGCGAGCTTGATCAGGTCCGCTGAGCCGCCCTGCAGGGGGGCGTTGATCGCTTGCCTCTCGGCGTAGGCACGCGCGACGCGATTCCCGGCGTGGATGTCGGGAAAGTATCGCCTGCGACCGAACAGCGTCGTGGTGTATCCGCGCTCCCTCGCCTGCTTCAGCGTTCGGTCAATGTATCCCCGCACCTTCGGGAATCGTTCGAAGTACTGCTTGATCAACTGCTGCGCCTCCTTCACGCTGAACTCACCTTGCAGTTGGTTCGCAAGTCCAAAGCCGGTAACTCCATAGAGCACGGCGTAGTTGAGCATCTTGGCGTACCGCCGGTGCGCCGGGCTAACGTCCTCGATGCTCTCGTTCCACATCAGCGCAGCGGTGGCGGCATGCACGTCCTTGCCGTTTTCGAACGCGTCGAGGAGCGTCTCGTCCCGACACTCATGCGCAAGGAATCGCAGCTCGATCTGCGAATAGTCGAGCGAGAGCAGCGTGTAGCCCTCGCTCGCCGCGAACGCACGGCGAATCGTCCTGCCCAACTCGGTACGGATCGGAATGTTCTGCAGGTTCGGGTCGGTGCTGCTCAACCTCCCCGTGGCGGCGATATGTTGCTCAAACGTGGTGTGAATCCTGCCGTCCTCTGCGATCAGCTTCGGTAAAGACGCCGCATAGGTGCTGCGCAGTTTGGTCAACTCGCGCCACCGAAGCACGAGCGAAACGATCTCATGGTCTCCGGCGAATTGAATCAGCACCTCGCTGCCGGTGGCATATCCCGTCTTTGTCTTCTTGGGAGCAGGCAACCCAAGCTTGTCGAACAGAATCGCGCCGAGCTGCTGCGTGCTGCCGATGTTGAACTCCTCTCCCGCGAGTTGATGGATTTCGTGCTCCACGCGGTCAATCTCCACGGTCAACTCGTTCGCAAACTCCTCGAGGTCTTGGGCGTTCACGGCGATTCCCATTACCTCCATGCGCGCAAGAACCGGCGCGAGCGGCGCCTCGATCTCGTCATACACGCGCCACTGCTCGTCCTCCTTCAGCCGCTCGGCCAGCGGCTCCGCCAAGCGATCGATCGCCGAGGCGATGCCCTCAGGCGACTGGGGCGGTTGCTCCTGCAGATAACCTTGAGCCAAGTCTTGGATCGCGTAGGATGACCGGGCCGACTGCAATACATATGCCGCCAAGAGCGTGTCGAACCCTGGGCGAACGAAAGTCTCCGTCGCGCGCAGGAGCGGCTTCGCCCGATGAAAACGCAACCGGGAAGCGGCGCGCCTCACCAGCTCATCGGCGACCTCGCGCGAAAACGTCCGTGCCTCCAGACCGATGGCGGCGGCACATCCCTCGTCTGAAACATGCACGCCCGCCACGCGATCTCCCATCCACTTCTCCACCTCATCCACCGACTTCGCCGGTTTCGCCTGGATCTCGACCGCCTCGGATGGGACCTCGGCGGAGAACAAGCCGCCCTGCTCCTCGGTCAAGTATCGCTTCAGAACCGTTGGAAGCCGTCGTCCGTGCTGCCGGAACTCGAGCCACTCGAACATCTGCTGCGCCTCTCTTAGCCGATCCGGCGGCAGAACGTACTCGGGATAGTCGTACTCGAACGGAACGTCGCGCCGAATCGTCGCGAGCCACTTGTACTTCGGTATCTCGTCCTTCAACGGCTCGATCTTCTTGCGGTACTTCTCCGGCACCTCGTCGAGACGAGAAAGCATCTCCTCGACGGTGCCAAACTGCTGGATCAACTCCGCCGCGCTCTTCGGCCCGATGCCGGGCACGCCGGGGATGTTGTCGCTGGCGTCGCCGACGAGCGCCTTATAATCCGTGATGAACTCCGGCCCGAAGCCGTACCGTTCATGCACCGCCGCGATGTCGTACATAACCACGTCCGACACGCCCTTACGCGTCGTCATGACGCGCACCGAGTCGTCAACAAGTTGCAACTGGTCGAGGTCTCCGGAGACGATGATCGTCTCATACCCCCTTTTCTCCGCATCGAGGGCGATTGCACCGATGACATCATCCGCCTCGAAACCGGGCACCTCCAGCGACGGAATCGCCAGGGCCTCGATCAGGTCGCGCGCCACCGGAAACTGCTGCTTCAGGTCGTCGGGCGTCTCGGAGCGCGTGCCTTTGTATTCCTCGTAAACCTCATCCCGAAACGTCTTGCCGGGCGCATCAAAGGCGACGACCACGCTGTCGGGCTTCTCGCGCTCGAAGAGAACGAAGAGCATGCTGACCAGGCCGAAGAGCGCGTTCGTCGGTCGCCCGTCGCTGGTGCTCATGTACCGCGTGCCATAGAAGGCTCGGAACAGCAGGCTGTAGCCGTCTATGACAACGAGTTTCTTCTTTTTCTTCGCGCCCACGCCGCCCCGGATGTTACCGCCTGGCTCGGTATACTTCGGCGACGTCGCCGAAGTGGCGGAATGGTAGACGCGGCGGTCTCAAAAACCGTTGAGGGCAACCTCGTGTGGGTTCGACTCCCACCTTCGGCACCAGCGACGACAGCCCAACGCTACGCGCCGGCAGACTGTGCGTCCAGCTCGCTAAGCAGGTCTAACAGATGTTCAGGCCGCTCGAGCGGCCGGGCGCCCCCACCGAACAGGCTCCCCCCCTCAAGCAGACCGACATTGCCGTCGGGGACTCCTGGCCCCGAGCGGACCAGCACGGTGTGTCCACTTGCGCACGCCTCCGTCGCACCGGCCCAGGTTCCACCAGAGCCGCGCGCGGCGGACACGACAACAGTTGCGTCAGCGTGGCCGTAGATGAGCTTGTTTCGCCCCATCGCGTTCCCCACGCTGAACGCAGAGTCCGGCTTGTAGCACGTCGCGAGGCAGACGAGTCCTTCATCCATCACTTCCGCTTCCTGTCGAACCCGGCTCAGCAGCGACTCCGCGAGGAAACCGAGGGACCGCCCGCCGGCTTCGTACGCGGCGTTCATGGCAACCTGGTCAATTCCCTTGGCGGCTCCGGACACCACCGAGTAGCCCGCGCCCACCGCCACCTCCGCAACAGCCTGCGCAAACTGCCTTGCCGGCGCATCCGCGTCCCGCGAGCCGACGACGCCGATGCTCCGCCAGTTCAGCAACGATAGTTCGCCGGACACGAACAGCACTTCCGGCTTCTTCTCACCCAAGGTCTCGTGAAACCGCTGCGGGTACTCCGGGTCGAACTCCGACACGGCTCGCACACCTTGCTCCACGAGCTCTGCCAGTTTGCCCTCGACCTGCGACAGTAGGTCCAAGCGCGCCTTCACGCGGTCACCGTCGTCAGGCAAGAGCGAACGAGAGGCCCAGTGCATCAGAGCATCGGGGCCCGCACACTTCGACACCGCGGCACGCAACACCCGCCAAACCTTCGCTGAAACCGGCGGCGGGTCGCCGATTAGATGGCTCCTCAATGCAACCGTAAGAAGGGTTCTCATCCTCGCGACCTCGCAACGGCAAGGGCGAAGGGCACAACTGCAGGACAGCCGGCTCGCCGAAGCTGAATGCCGATGACGGTCATCGTCCATCCTGAGTCAATCACATCGTCAAAGAGAAGGCAAGTGCCGCGGCCGATGTCGACGACCTTGAACGAGTCTGCTACGTTCTCATACTGGCGTGTCGAGTTTTGCATCTCCTTCTGCTCTCTCACACTCTTCACCTTGGATACGGCTTCGATAGCCGGAATGTTCAGCGCTCTCGCCAGTCGTCGGGCGAAGTCGGGCACTAGCTCGCCGCGTTTCGTGCTCGGTACCCAGCAGAGCCACTCGGGGCGAACCTCGAGACCCCTAATCAGCTCGACCGACGGAGGGATCAACTCGTCGGGAAAAGCTTGCAAAGAGTACTTCGCTTCCCGCACCAGCCTACCCCAGCCAGCGTCATTGTAGACCGAGAGGGCGACCCCCTCGCTAAGCTGCGCCTCTTTAGGAATCGCTTTCCTGCCTTCGGCGAGGACTCCAGGCGGATAGAACTTCTTGGGTGCGATAACCTGCGGGTCTCTCCTCAAGAAACGAATCACCGCCAAGACCTCGCTCCGCTCCACACTCGGCACCGCCACGGGCGAGCAGTTGTCGCAACGACCGCAGTCGGCGGCGTGTGGGTCGTCGAGCGCCTCGGCCAAGAATCGCATCCGACATTGCTTTGTCTCGACATAGTCGGACATCTGCTGCAGCTCCCTCCTCCTCTGGGCGACAATCTGATCCGACCGCAGCTGTTCGTATTGCCAGCCGGGGTCCACGAGCCGATATCGCTTGTCGGCCGATAGCACCACCGCCTCTTCCACCTCGAGCAACTTGAGCGCCTTCTCCACTCTGTTACGTGGCTGATTCGTCCTTGACACGACCCCTTCCAGCGTGGTTGGCGAGCGGGAAAGCGCGCTCACCACCTCGTCAAAACACGCCCTGTCCGGGAACGCCGATCGAATGAAGTAGTCGTTGATCTCTTCATCCTCCTCGCCGACCAACAGAACGCCGTACGCTCTCTTCAACGAGCGTCCCGCCCGCCCTACCTGCTGATAGTAGTTGATGATCGAGCCCGGCGTTTGGAAGTGAATCACGAACTCGACGTCGTGCTTGTCGTACCCCATTCCAAGCGCCGTGGTCGCTACTAGGCACTTGACATCGTTGTTCTCGAACTGCCGCTCCAACTCCTCTCGCCTCTCATTTCCAAGGCCAGAGTGGTACTCGGCTGCATGGATGCCCTCTCGCCTCAGCCACTCTGCGACCCGCTGCGCGTCATTGATGGTAAGCGTGTACACGATGCCCGTTCCCCGGAACTTGGGAAGCATCATCGCCAGCCATGCGATCCGCTCCGCCTGATCCTTGATCGGGACGACCCTGAGCCTCAGGCTTTCCCGCATCAACGGCCCGCGCACGATGGCTAACTCATCTCCGAGCTGACCCCTAACGTCTTCGATAACCCGCTCGTTCGCCGTCGCGGTGGTGCAGAGAAGTGACGCGCGGGGGTTGAGGCGCGAGATTGTGTG
>JBFMFD010000056.1:0-15018 GCA_040752255.1 Armatimonadota bacterium | reverse complement strand
GTGCCCAAGAATATCCGATGGGATGCCTCGGAGGGCGACGGGGGAGAGTGCCGCGCCTTCCTGCTCTCGTTGTGGGATGCAGACGGCCGCACGGCGCTTCGGATAGACCTCTGGACGCCGGAGATGACCGTGGACGAAATGAAGACCTTCTGCTGGCAGACGCTTGCGATGATGGCGGAGACGATGCGCAAGGCGACCCGCGAAGAGGCCCTTGCCACCGAGCTCGGCGCGTTCGCGGAGCGGTTCGGTGAACTTATCGGCGGAGCCGGAGGGTAAGCGCGCTACGCCGCCGCGTCCCATGCCGCGAGCCAAGGGCTTGCCTCAGACAGAACGGCAAGGTATGCGTCGCGGATCTGCTCTTGGGCCAGCCCCCCGTAGCGCGCCATCTCCCACATGCCGCGCTCCCAAGCGATGACGCATCGGAGGGCGTCTCGGAGGTCGTTGCTCTGCCCCGTTAGCGCCTCCTTGATGTCCTCCGACACCGGCAGTGGCGGCAGGAGTTCGCCGATCGGCCGCTTCATGAGCGCGGGCAAGACGGAGAGCAGCCCGGTGAGGAAGTACGCGCCAGTGTCTTGGACCCCGTTGAGCTGTGCCAAGCGGGCGCACAACTTGGCGCGGATGAGGCCCGTGTGGAAGACCTCGGTATCAGCCTTGTCGTTCGACCCCGCGAGGATCAGCATCGCCAGCGCGCGCACTGTGTTGAATCCGAGGAACGCGACCGCCTGGCTCAGGGACCCAAGGTTTCGGGGGGCGCCCACGAAGGCGCTGCGCACGTAACGAAGGAGGCGGTACGCCAGTCCGCTGTCCTGCGCGATCATCTCCTCAACTTGAGCGACCGTGACATCGGGCTTGCAGAGTTCTCCGATCAGGCGGACGACCGCTACTCGGTTCGTTTGCTGAATGCGTGCGCGGATGAACTCGGGCTTGCAGTGGAAGAAGCCCTGGAAATAGTCAAAGCCGATGTCGAGGCACGTGTTGAACACGGCGCGCGACTCGACCTTTTCCGCCACGAGTTGCACCCCAAACGGCCGTAGCGCCTTTGCCTCCTTGGCCAGCGCCTGGGGGCTTTTGCCCAAAACATCCACCTTCACGTAGCACGCCAACTCGAGCAGAGGCTTGAATCGCTCATCGTAGGTGAAGTCGTCGAGTGCCAAGTCATAGCCGGAGGCGACTGCGTCGTTGAGCGATTCCAGCACTCCTTCGGTCGGTTCCACCGTTTCGAGCACCTCCAGCACGACCCGCTCCGGCGGGAGCGCTGGAATGATGCCGCCGACAATCTGCTCTGTGGCGAGGTTGACGAAGGCGCGGCGCTCGCCAACGAGGGTATCCAGTCCAACCGTGGTCAGGGCGTTGGCGATCGCTTCGGCTCCCACCTCTCCGCCGATGGACGCCGCGGTCGCTCCCTCCGCAGTCCTATAGAGAATCTCGTAGCCGTAGACGCCGCACGACCGATCAAAGATCGGCTGCCGGGCGAGGCCTACGATGAGGGCAACGTCTTCCACCGCTCATGGGGATTATTGGGTGCTCTACTCCACTTTTGTAGTACACTTTACGCCCCCGGCCGCAGTTTTCCGGCCCCCTCGGGGAGGTCCCCCAACGAGTCCTCGGGCTTCGGCAACGATGCGCCGAGCGGTTCAGTTGAGGGAGGCTCCGAGTCGAACGCGATCGTCCGCTTCGCCTCCTCCAGAGTCGTCTCGCCGGCAAGCACGCGGCGGATGGCGTCCACCTGCAGCGGCTCGTAGCCGAATCCCGCCGCCATGTCCCGCAGAACCGGGAGCGGCTCGCGGTTCGCGATAGCGCTGGCGACCGCTGGGCTGACAGGCAGAATCTCATGCACGGCTGCGCGGCCGCGGTACCCGGTGTTGAAGCACACCTCACAACCAACCGGCTTTCGCAATCGCCCGAGGAGCGACTCGCCGACGACGGAAGCCAGCGTCTCGACGTCTCGTCCGCCCTCAGCTGGCTCGCTGCATTCATTGCACAGCGTTCGAATCAGCCTCTGCGCGGTAACTCCGATGAGCGACGTGCTGAGCAAGTACGGGTTCACGCCCATGTCGAGCAGCCTCGGAATGGCGCCCGGCGCGTCGGTGCAGTGCAAAGTGCTCAGAACGAGATGCCCCGTGAGGGCGGCGCGGATCGCGGTCTCGGCGGTCTCTCCGTCCCGGATCTCACCTACGAGCACGACGTCAGGGTCCTGTCGCAGAATGGCTCGGAGTTGTGCGGCGAAGGTGAGGCCGATCTTTTCGTGCACTTGCGACTGGCTCACACCCTCGAGTTCGTACTCAACCGGGTCCTCAGCCGTCATGATGTTCTTGCCGGTGGCCTTCAATTCGCGAAGGGCGGCGTACAAGCTCGTGGTCTTGCCGCTGCCGGTTGGCCCGGTGACGAGGAGCAACCCGTAGGGGCGACTGATCATCGAGCGGAACATCGCCAGCTTCGTAGGCTGCATGCCGAGGTCCGTTAGGTCCATCAGCGTCAGAGCGCGATCCAGGATGCGCAGCACGATGCGCGGGCCGCGAAGGCTCGGAAGCACGGAGACGCGGACGTCCACTCGGCGACCGTCCAGGTTCACCGACATCCGACCGTCCTGCGGCATCCGCCAGTCCACGATATCGAGGTCCGCCATGATTCGCAAACGCGTGGCGAGAGGCGGCAACAACGCCGCCGGGATCTCGTGGCACTTCTGCATCTCGCCGTCTAGGCGCATTCGCACGTCCACGCGGCTCTCCTTCGGCTCTATGTGAACGTCGCTCGCGCCCATGCGAATCGCCTCGGTCAGCAAGTGGTTCACTAAGCCGACAACCGGCCTTGTGTCCTCTTCGGTCAGGGAGTCGGGATCGCGACGCACGCGCAGTCTGTGGCCGAGCTCCTTCTGCGCTTCCTCGACAAGCGCCCCGAGGGCGCCACCGCCGGTCTCTTGGCCGTAGTGGCGGTTGATTGCAGCGCGCAGTTTCCTCTCCCCGGCGGCTCGTGGCTCCACGCGGAGGCCGCTCGCGCGACGAACCGCCTCCACGGCTCCCATGTCCTCTGTGTTCGCCATCGCCAGGGTCAGCAGCGTTCCGCTCACGCGAACCGGCAGCACGATGTGCCTGCGGCAAACGGCAGCGGGCACCTTCGCGAGCGCCTCCGGCTCCGGCTCCTCGCTCGCAGGGTCCCACGTCATCACACCTCGCATGGCGGCGCGAGCCTGGAGGATCTGCTCCTCGCCGACATAGCCGCGCTGCACAAGGACGTTCTCCAGCGGCGCGCCCAACTCGTCGGCGGCGGTGGCCGCTTCGCGCAGCTGCTGCTCAGTGATGAGGCGATGCGCCAGCAGAACCCGCCCCAGCTCGCTGACCTGTACGCGGTCTGCGGAAGGCGACGGCGCCCGCGTCGGCTCCTCAATCGCTGCCTCGGCCGGCTGTTCGTTTGATTCGGCAACCGCCTCGTCTGGTGGAGCCTCGGCTCGTGGGATCAAATCCTCCTCGGAGGACGGAGCCGCAGGCGCGGGCTCCTCGATGTCCGCCTCGAGGTCTGCCACAGGCTGCCCGACCTCGCCGCCCTCGGCGGCAGCAACTTCGTCAGCCCTGGACTCTTGAGCGTCCACGACCGGCGGGGCGACTTCCTCGTCGGCGTGGGGTTCGATGGCTGCCGCTTCGCGCTTCTCCGCCGCGATCTCCTCCAGACTCTCCACCCGTTCCGGTTGCTCTTCCTCCTGTGTCTGCTCCGGCGTGGGAGGAGAAGCGACATGTGCCGACGCAAGGAGCCGCGCGATGGGCAGCTCGATGATCTCTGCCTCGTGGCGGGGCGCATCCTCTGTGGGAGGCTCGCCCGGTGCGTCGTGGTCAGTTGGCGGCTGCGGCTCAGTCGGCCCCGTGTCGTTGGCGATGGTGGGCGGGTGTCCCTGCGCTGAGGCATCCGCTTTGGCGCGGTGAAGCCCGAGCGGGTCGGGCAGGTCGAAGAACAGATCCTTCCTCTCGCCCGGCTGGATGTACTCGGCGGGCACGGGATCGCGCAACTTGAAGATCGGCGTGGGGTAAATCTCGACAGCCTCCGGGGGCTGTTGCGCCTGGGGTTGGTCATCACCCGAAGACGTCTCGCTCAGATAGCGGCTCCAGTCAAACTCTGCCATAACAATCGAACCTCCGGGGTTGGGTCATTGGTCTCGTCGGGCAAGACGCGGGCGGCTTCTCGCCTTACGGAACTCTTTCCACAGGTCACCTCAAGCGAAAGCCGTGATTTTGCGAGCCAGGAGGCGCGCAGCCTGGGGAATGTATGGCGCGGAGGTCAAACCAATGTACGTTTTGGCACGCGATGGTTCTGAGGGGCTGCTCGAAGCCAGCTTGGGTGGGCGAGTTACCCTCGATGAGATGAAGGTCTTCGGGGCGGAGATGGCCGAGGCATGCGCGGGCTTCGGTGGCGAGCCGTTCGTCGTTCTCCTCGATACGTCCGCCGCCGCGCCGTTTGACCTGCGCACGCGGCATCTTCTGTTCGAGATCAAGGACATGCTGCTTGGCGGAGGCGCGCTGCAGATTACGCATGTGGTGCGTGACGAGGGCGAGGCATCCGAGATGGGAGCGCTTCGACATGAGCAAGTTCGGCGGGGCGCCGAGTCGTACGTTACGGCAGTGCCCGACGTGAGCGAAGTGCGCCGCGCAGCGTAGTCCGACCCTTCCGACCCGTCCGACAGGTCTGACAAGTCCGACAGGTCCGACAAGTCCTACGCAGCGGTTATAAACTCGACCTCGTTCAGCAGGCTCGCAGCCACCGACTCGGCGTCGTCCGCCGTGAGTCCGATGTCCATCACTGCGAACTCATTCAGCGGTTCGCGCTCCATCTCTTCAACGATGGTGAGGCCCAGCGTGTCCGCGGCCCAGCATGCGGCGTGCGCGACGGCGGCAGCCGCCGACGCCTCCGGCGGCGCCTCCACCGGCGTATGGTGAAAGGCGATGGCGTCCCGAACTGGCGCCGGAAAGTTCCACTCGGACGCCAGCATCCCTCCTATCGCGGCGTGGTTCGTCCCACAGACTCCGGTCTCGACCTCGATGGGCGGAGAGTCGCTCGCGCGTAGCGCCTCGATGACCTTGGCAAGCAGCGGAGGGCAGATGTTGTCAAGCACAACGTAGCCGATGTCCTGCAACAGGCCCATGATGTACATCTCGTCCGGGTCGAGACCTTGCGCTCGTCGTGAGAACGCACGAGACAGGAGCGCGGTTGCGAGCGCGCGCTTCATGTAGCGATTCGTGTCGAACCCCTCGGCGTGCTGACCCTGCCGCGTGGTGCCGTCGAGCAGAACGCTGAGGACGAGCGAGCGCACCGTCGGCAACCCCAGAATCATCACCGCCTGTCCCACGGTGCGGATTTGTCGCCCTCCGAACGCGGCGGAGCCGGCGGTCCTCAAAACCTTCGCAGTTACCTCGGGGTTTTTGAGAATGCCTTTCTCAATCTTGGAAACCGACGCCTCGCTGTCTTGGGACAGGTTCAGGAGTTCGGTGTTCGCGTGATGAAGTCCCACCAAGCGCGGACAGCGCCTAACGAGGATGGAAAGGGATTGCTGGTTGAGTGTCGGTACGCCCATCTTTGTTGACTGCCCGGCCAACGCTGACCACAAGGGATTGTCGTCAGAACCCTCCCCCATCCTCAGGTCAAAGCCCGCACGTACGCCCTCGGTATGCTGTGTGCGGCGATGACGCACCGACTAACCTGTTTTCTCTGCGGGCAACGTTTTGATGGTGAGGAGCCGCGAACGGTTTGCGAATGCGGGCGCCCTCTCCGCGTGGATATTGACGGCGTCGTCCCCCGCGAAGCGTTGTCGGAGCGCGAGCCGACGCTCTGGCGATATCGAGAGGCGCTGCCCGATTGCGAGCCTGTCACACTGGGCGAGGGCATGACGCCCTTAGTGCCGGTACCGAACTTCGGCAAGCGCTGGTTTATCAAGGACGAAGCGCTCAACCCGACCGCTAGTTTCAAGTCTCGTGGGATGAGCGTTGCCATCTCGATGGCGAAGCGATACGGCATTTGCCGGGTTGCGGCGCCCTCGGCGGGCAACGCAGGGGGCGCCCTCGCTGCCTACGCCGCCGCTGCCGGAATGGAGGCAACCGTCGTCATGCCGAGCGACACGCCCTGCGCCTGTGTCGTTGAGGCGCGCTGCCACGGCGCCAACGTCATCCTTCACGACGGCCTCATCACCGATTGCGGCGCTGTGGTGACGCAGATGCAACAGCAGGATCCGTCCCTCTTCAACCTTGCGACACTGCGCGAACCGTATCGCATCGAAGGCAAGAAGACGATGGGCTACGAACTCGCGGAGCAACTCGGATGGCGGCTCCCCGACGTCATTCTCTACCCCACCGGCGGCGGAACCGGCCTTATCGGGATGTGGAAGGCGTTCGACGAGATGGAGCGCATGGGTTGGATTGGAGCGCACCGCCCGAGGATGGTCGTCGTTCAGGCGGACGGCTGCGCGCCGATCGTGAACGCGTTTCAGTCAGGCGAGCGCTTCGCGGAGGAGGTCGCGGGCGCGCACACAGCGGCGGCGGGCCTTCGAGTGCCTCGCGCGCTTGGCGACTTCATCATGCTCGATGTGCTCCGCGCTTCTTCCGGAACCGCGGTGACCGTGTCGGACGACGAGATGATCGCCTGCGCGAAGGAGATAGCCCGCACCGTGGGCGTGTTCGCCTGCCCGGAGGGAGGGGCGACCCTTGCCGCCGCCCGACGACTAAGAGGCGATGGCTGGATCAAGCCTGAGGAGGTCGTCGTGCTCTTCAACACCGCGTCCGGCGTAAAATACGTGGAGGCACTCTCATGAAGCGACTCTCACTCTTGGTCTTCCTTCTCGTCGTCCTCTTCGGCTGCGGCTCATCCAAAAGCACGGGCGCGGCTTCAGCGAAGCAGGCACAAGGCAACGCACCGGCGACCGGTGACGACGGCTCGGCGCCAAGCGCAGCGCCCGCCCAGAGCGAGGTTGTTCTCGAGAAGCCCGGCGAAGGGGAGACCATCACGCTACGACTCAATCCGCCGCCCTCGGAGAGTTGGACCTATCGAACCAGCGTGGAGACTGTCCAATCGGGCGTGCAGTCGTACACCATCAACACGGAGATGGAGCAAGCGGTCGCGGTCAAACGCGTCCAGGGCGGGGCTGAGATCTCGATCACGATCACCGACGCCACGATGAAGGCGAACGACGCCGCAACCCAAGATCAGATAAACGAGATGGCGCGGATGATGAAGGGCATCCAAACCGTCGCCGTTTACGACGCGCGCGGGCACTCCGAAGGCGCGAAGAGTTCGGGCGGAGCCGGCGTTCCCGCCATGATGGCGGCGGCGCAAGCAGAGGTCCCGGTAGGGCTGTTCGGCGTCGTCTATCCTTCGGAGCCGGTGGCGGTCGGCGCGGAGTGGACCGGGCGCTACGACATGGAGAAAGTGCTGCACGGGATGGCGCGCGCGAGCGGCGCAGTCGCCCGCGTGCTCAAGGGCGCCGCTCACCCGGTGCGCTACCGGCTGGAAGAGGTGCGCACGATTGGCGGCCGCAAAGTCGCCGTCATTTCATTCAAGCTGGGCGGCGACACGGAAGTCGAGTTGACCGTTCGCGCCATGACCCCATCCGGGGGAACGCAGAGCGCCAAAGTGCTGACGAAGTCGTCCATCAACGGCAACGGCAAGGCGCAGATTGACATCGAAACGGGCATGCCGATCCGCGTCGAGATGGAGCAGCGCTCGATCGCCGAGGCGCAAGGCTCGAAGACCGAGACGCTGATGAAGAGCGTGATGCGACGCGAGGATTAGGCTTCGGTCAGCGCCTTTTGCCGCTCCAGGTACTTGACGCAACAGGCGCGGGCACGGGCGCGGATGCGGTTGATGTACGCGCCGCGCTCGGTTGGCGAGAGCGCACCGCGCGCGTCGAGAAGGTTGAAGACGTGTGAGCACTTGAGCGCAAGATCGAATGCCGGGTAGACGAGATAGAGCGTCGCATCGTCGCCCGTCGGTTCGCCTGGCGCGTGCCGCCCGAGTTCGGCATCGTTGTGGAACGGCGTCTCGACGACGCGCTTGCTTTCCGCCTCGTACATCTCGAACAGCTGGAAGAGCATCTCGGTGTCCGCCAGTTCGAAGTTGTAGAGGTTGTGCTGATACTCGAGGTCGTAGTTGAGTTCGCGATACGAGAGCGTGTCGTTCCACATCAGGTCCTCCCAAAACGAGAACCCGTTGTTCCGCATGAGGCAGAGGCGCTCGGGCCCATAGGTGATCTCAGCCGTGATGGGGTTCAGTTCGATGCCGCCCATCTGTTGGAAGAAAGTGAACTGCGTAATCTCCGCGCCGTTGAGCCACACCTCCCAGCCGACGCCGCTCGCGCCCATGCTCGGCGACTCCCAGTCATCTTCCACAAGGCGGATGTCGTTCTTCGTAACATCGAAGCCGATCGCTTGAAGCGAGCCGATGTAGAGGTCAACGATGTCGTCCGGGCTCGGCTTGATGATAACCTGGTACTGAAAGTACCGTTGGTTCCGCATCGGGTTGCGGCAGAATCGGCCGTCCGCCGGTCGTCTGCTCGCCTGAACATAGGCGGCGCGGAACGGCTTCCCGCCCAGGCTTCGGAACACGGTGTCCGGGTGCATCGTCCCCGCTCCGACTTCGACATCGTAAGGCTGGAGAATGGCGCATCCCTGCATGCCCCAGTAATCGTCGAGGCGGTGAATGAGTTCCTGGAAGGTCATGACCCAGCAAGTTTACACCGCCCTGCGAGGAGAACGAGGGGACGCCCTACCTGGCGAAAGAACGCCCCCCACAGAGATGCACCCCGCTCGGTAAGCGGGTTGCCGGGTCTATTGTATGGCTTCGGTGGCCAAAGCGCAAGGGCTTCCCGCCAAAACCAGCAATCTTTAGACGGGGTTTTCGGGAGGCGTCAGCGCGCGACGGACACCGCGACCCCCAGCTTGCGGTTCTCGTTTCCCCACACGGACACGCTGAACGGAGCCAGGCGCCACCCGAAGTACACGTTCACGTCGTGCCCGGTGTGTTGGAAGCCGAAAAACGGCCCGCCCGGCAGGGTGAGGCGCGCGCCACTCAACAAGTGAATGTGGGACTCATTCGGCCGGTCCACGCCGCCGACGTGCGCATCCAGCCTTGCGTCCCCCACGTGGAAGTGGTGACCGACGGCGGCGAACACCGCAGCCTTGTCGGAGAATGTGTCCTGGTAGGCGACACCGGCGCGCAGGTACGGCATCGTCTCGGTCTCTTCGATGATGTCGAAGTTCCCCACGAGGCGCACAACGGAGTCTTTCCAAATCCAAGCCGTTCCCACTTCGACGCGCGGGTACCAGCGCGGGCGATAGAAAAGAAACGACTGGGTGAAGTCGTCTCCTCGGCTAGGCACGAAGAAGGTTGTGAATCGAAACTCGGGCTCACGGTCCGAGTGGGAGTTGGGCGCTGAGCCTGCTCCCCCGCCGGGTCATATCGGTCACCCGCCGCCTTGGGCGAGAACCACCGGCACGATGAGGATCGTGAGCGACAGCAACGCAATGCTCCTCATGCTTACACCCCCAACGCCTTTTCCAGCTCAGACTTGCTCGGCAGGCCGCAAAACAGTACCGTTCCGTCTTTCACAACCGTCGGCGCAGCCTTGACGCCGGCGCTGCGCGCCCGGTCGCTGTCGGCCGGGTACACGTTCACCTGACAACCACAAGAGGCTGCGACCTCTTCGACTAGTTCTTTCGCCTGCTCGCACAGACCGCAGTTCGCCACGTACAGTTCAATTGTTGATTGGTTCATTTTGGTTCTCCTATGATGTGTTGTGAGTGCGCCGGTTTCTAGGATGGCGCAAAGGCAATCAGATGTCGGAAGTGCTCCGTCCTCCCACGATGCGATTTGATCTCTGAGGAAGTGCCTCGTCCGCTCGATGGCACGGACCTGCTCGTCAAGGCGCAGGAGGTGCTCGCGAAGGAGCGCAGCGATCTGCGCACACGGGTTCTGAGAACCGTCTAGGGCAGCCAGACACTTCTCGATTAGCTTCAGCGGCAGTCGCTGGTTTTTCGCCGCTACGATGAATCGAAGCCTGTGTAGGTCAGTTCTGGTGTAGAACCGGTAGCCCGACTCGCTTCGCGACGGCACAGGCATCAGCCCTTGCCGCTCGTAGTAACGAATCGTCGAGACAGATACGCCGGCGTGGTTGGCGAGTTCCGAAATCTTCACGCTACGAGTAAGGCTACACCATGAACCATGGTAGAGAGTCAACTGGGAATCTTGAGGGTTTTTTGGAACGTGCTGCCGTGGGCGGACAAGCCCGGTCCACCCACGGCGTCGCTCTGGGAAGGAGAGTTAGAGACTACAGTCCAGCGGCGTGCCGCCGGCCTGCATGCGAACAATGCGAACAATCTTCATGTCGCCGAGTACCTCGGAGACCTTCTTCTTCGGCTCCAGGAACCAGCCCATGTTGAGAAGCACAGCCGCGCTGAGGAACTCTTTGTTCACTCGTCCCTCGGCGATCTTCTGCGCGCGATCTTCCGGCTGTCCTTCATCCATGGCTCGCTTCTTCTCGACCTCGATCTCGCGTTGCAGGCGCTCCTGGTCAATCTGCGACTCAGCGATGACCTCAACGCTCGGGAAGGCGACAACTTGCATCGCGACCTTCGAGGCGAGCGCCTCATCGCCGCCTTCGGCAACGACCACGGCGGCCTTAGCCTTGTCGTGGTGCAGGTAGGTGCCGATGGTTTTGTCGCTCTCGATGCGCTTTACCGTGCCGAGTTGGATGTTCTCACGAATCTTCGCGACGAGAGCCTCGATGCGCTCGCACACCGGCGCGCCCTCGACGACGGCTGAAAGCGGGTCGTCCCCTGGGTCGTTCTCCAGGAACGCGTTCGCGAGCGCCTGCGCCTCAGCGATGAACTCCTCGTTCCTCGCGACGAAGTCAGTCTCAGACAGGAGCGAGACAAGGGCGACCGCGCCAGGCTTCTTGGCGATGGCGACGACGCCGTTCATCACCTCGCGGTCGGCGCGCTTGGCGGCTTGCGTCTTCCCTGCTTCGCGGAGAATCTCGCGCGCGCGGTTGAAGACGGCTTCCTCGTTCGCGCCGCCGCCCTGGTCGGCGGCAGCGTCTTGCAGAGCGCGCTTGCAGTCCATCAGCGGCGCGTCCGTCTCGTCTCTCAGTTTCTTGACAAGTGTGGCAGTGATTTGCATATCGGTTGTTAGTCCTCGTCCATGGTCTTCGAGCGTGGTCGCTTGGCGACGCGCTCCTCGTCGTCCATGTCGAAATCGTCGAACGACTCGTCAACTTCGGCCGTTTCGCCAGGTTCGGCTTTCGCAGCGGCACCGCCTTCGAGGTCATCTTCGATGCTGTACCTTCGCAGCATCTCGAGCTCGACCTCGCCGAGTTCGACGCGTCCACCCTCTTCGTCCTCTCCTTCGGCGGACGGCTTGCCGCCGGCGATGAGGTCGGCGATGCGCCCGGTGATCAACTTGACCGATCGTATGGCGTCGTCGTTGCCCGGAATCACGTAGTCAATCGGCTCCGGATCGCAGTTCGTGTCAACGATGGCGACGATCGGAATCTTCAATCTTTTCGCTTCCTTTACGGCGAGGTCTTCGTGTTCGACGTCAACGACGTACATCATCTTCGGCGGCTCGTGCATTTCGAGCACGCCTTCGAACAGCTTCCGAAGCCGCTCGCGTTCCTTCATCCGCTGCAGCGCTTCCTTCTTCGTGAGGCGTTGAAAGTACCCCTCGGTCTCCATCTTCTCCAGCTCTTTGAGCCGCTGGATGCGCGCCTGCATGGTGCGCCAGTTGGTGAGAAGCCCTCCCATCCATCGTTCGCTGACGTAGGGCATGCCGCACCGTCTTGCGCACTCTCGCACAACGCCCGCCGCCTGCTTCTTCGTCCCGACGAACATCACATTGCCGCCGTTCTCCACAACTTCTCGAACCGCTTCGGTTGCCTGAGTGAAGAGTTGGATGGTTTGGTGCAGGTCAATGATGTAGATTCCGTGCCTCGCGCCGTAGATGTAGCGCTTCATGCGCGGATTCCACTTGCGCGTTGCGTGCCCGAAGTGGACACCCGCCTCGAGCAACTCGCGCATCGTCAATGCTTCCATGTTCAAAGGTCCTCCTTGGGTTGGTCCTCCGGTCCGCCCTCCTTTTGCCTGCCAGACCCGTTCCTGACGAGCGGGCACCCAAGCGGCTGGGCGTGACCGTGTGAGATTCCGGCGGAGTATACCCCAACCGTCGCCCAGGTATCTTGGCGCGAATGGCTCTTCCCCGCCGCTCGATGGCGTGGCAGTTCGGTCTGTCTGCGTACTGGTTCGCCACGAGCATGAAGTGGTTCCTTCTGCTCAGCGCAGTCCTGCCTGGGCAGGTCGAGGCGCTCGTTCCGGGCGGGGAGAAGGGCACCCTTTGGGGTCGGGTTGTGCTGCTGGGCGCCCTCTGGGCGCTCGTGGGGCCTGCGCTCTTCGGCTGGCTCTCCGAGCGGTTCCCGACAAAGTACGGCAAGTGGCGGCCGTGGCTCGTGCTCGGCTCAGCCACCACCGTCGGCGCGATGCTCGTGCTGGCCCGACCGGAGCAGTACTCGATCATCGTGCTCGGCTACGTCTTGCTCCAGATCGGCGACGACCTCGCGCAAGGTCCGTACAGTTCGCTCATTCCGGGGCTGGTGTCCACCGAGCAGCGGGGGAGGGCGAGCGGCGTGATGGGATTCTTGCAACTCAGCGCGCAAATCGTCGGCGCGCTGGCTGCGCGCGCGCTTGGGGACGTGGTGCTCATCTACGTCATGCTCGCAAGCGTCAACGTGCTCTGCGCGCTTGTCACGCTGGCAACGGTACGCGAAGAGATTCCGGAACGCGAGCGCGCCCCAGAGAACTTCGCAGAGGCGTGGGTGAAGCCGTGGAAGAACCACGACTTTCGCTGGGTGTGGTTCACCCGCTTCCTGAACGCGCTCGGCTTCTACATGGTCTACACGTACCTGCTGTTCTTCCTCTCAGACGTAGTGCGCGAGTTCCGCGTATTCGAGGCGACCGTCGCCGACATCGGCGGAGGGTCTCCCGACGAAATTCGCGCCGCGGCGAGCAGCGCCATCTACGTTATCGTCCTCGAGATCTCCCTCATCGCCGGGGTCGGCGCGCTCGTGGCGGGGCGCATCGCCGACCGCGTCGGACGGAAGCGCGTGGTATACGTCGCCGGCGTGGTGATGGCGCTCACGCTGCTGCCGGTGCCGTTCTTCGCTTCGTTCACCGCGCTGACGCTCCTGGCCGTGCCGTTCGCGTTCTCCTATGGAGCCTATCAATCGGCGGACTGGGCGCTTGCCTCAGACGTGATGCCCGACACTCGAAGCCTGGCGAAGGACATGGGCCTCTGGCAGTCAAGCATCTCAGCGCCGCAGATTCTTACCGGCTTGGCGGGGATGGTCGTTGACGCGGCGAACGCCGCGCGCCCGGGCATGGGCTACCAGTTCACGTTTCTGTTTGCAGCCGTCGCGTTCGGCCTCGGCTCGCTGCTGATAACCAGAGTGCGAGGTTCCACGTGAGCCGGGACGACATGCTCGACACCATCGTCGCGCCGATCACCGGCAGCGCGCCCGCGCCCGTCGCCTTGCTCAGGGTTAGCGGGTCTGAAGCGTGGCGCATCGGCGCGAGCATCGCCGGTAGCGCGCTGAAGGGCCGCGAGCCGGTCGCACGCCGCGTCTACTTTGTTAGGATCGAGAACTTCGACGAGGGCTACCTGACGTTCTTCGCCGAGGGCCGCAGTTACACCGGCGAGCCCTCCTTCGAAGTCAGCCTCCACGGCAGCCCGGCGAACGTGCGACGAGCGCTCAACCTCATCTGCTCGCTCGGCGCAAGGCCCGCACGCCCGGGCGAGTTCACGGAGCGCGCCTTCCTCAACGGCAGGCTCGACCTCACGCAAGCCGAGGCCGTGGCCGAAACCGTTGACGCGGCGACGGAGATGCAATCGCGCCGCGCAGCGGCGCTGCGGAGGGGCGCTCTGACGACGGAGGTCGAGGCGCTCCGCGACCGCACAGCGGCGATTATCGCCGCGATCGAGGCGTCTGTCGAATTCACCGAGGAAGTTGGTGAACTGGACACCGGTGCAGCCATCGAAAGCATTCACTCGCTACGAGATGACGTGTCGTCGCTCGCCGCAAGCACGCGAGCGGCTCGCATCGTGCGCGACGGATACCGCATCTGCCTTGTCGGGCGCACGAACGTCGGCAAGTCCTCCTTGCTCAATCGGATCCTCGGCTCCGACCGAGCCATCGTAACCGATGTCCCCGGCACGACCCGCGACACGATCGAGGAGGTCGTCTCGCTCGGCGGCTTCCGCGTTGTTCTCACCGATACCGCAGGGCTTCGCGAGACCGACGACGTGGTCGAGCGCATCGGCATCGAACGAACGCGCCTCGCACTTGCCGAAGCAGACGAGATTTGGCACGTGCTCGAGGCGCCGGCTGGATACACCGAGGCGGACCTCGCCCTTGACGAGTCGCTTCCTCGCATGGTCGAACTGTACGTCGTGAACAAGAGGGACCTTGGCCTCCCGCGAGCAGCGCCCCCCGGCGAGGCCGTCTCCGTCTCCGCCCTGACCGGCGACGGCATCGCCCCGCTGCTCGACGGTCTCGAGAAGCGACTGGACAGCCTTGTCGCCGAGGGGCTTCCGCTAACCAACCAGCGGCACGAAGCGCACCTTCGGGAGGCCGCGGAGCACCTCCAGGCGGCGGCTGATGCCCTGCTGACCGAGCCGCCCGACCTCGCCTGCGTCCCTCTCTACGCTGCCCTCGACGCGTTTGGAGGAATCACGGGCGCGACGGCGCCGGACGAGGTACTGGAGCGCATCTTCCGGGACTTTTGCGTGGGAAAGTGAGCGCCGCGCATCCGACCGGTCCGACAGGTCCGACGGGTCCGACGGGTCCGACCGGTCCGACAAGTGCAACCAGTTGCCCGCCTGGACAGTAAGGATAGACATGAACCGGGAGCCTCGCTTCCATTCCGGTCTCCCCGAGGGACTGCCCCAGGAGGGCGAATGGTATGTCGCCGAATTCGCCAACGATGAACTCGACCTGCAGGT
>JBFMFD010000055.1:0-15180 GCA_040752255.1 Armatimonadota bacterium | reverse complement strand
GACGGAATCGAGATGAGAGCCAAGTTCTCGCCTGACGGGAAGTGGCTCGCCTTCTCCGCCGCCTACGACGGGAACCTGGACGTGTTCGTCATGCCCAGCGAGGGTGGAGTGCCCAAGCGCCTCACTTGGCATCCCGGCAGCGACATCATCGTGGACTGGACCGCCGATGGCAGCGCGGTGCTCTTCCGCAGCGGCCGCTCGGCGTTCAGCAATCGCTTCCTCACGCTTTGGAAGGTCTCGGCGCAGGGCGGAACGCCCGAGGAGTTGCCGGTGGGCGAATGCGGCCTGGCGACGATGATGGACGACAACAAGACGCTGGCGTATAACCGCATGAGCACCGAGAACGCCGCGTGGAAGAGATACCGAGGCGGCCTCCAGAGTTTCATCTCGTTCTTCGACCTCGAGACGAAGCGCTATTGGGAGATGCCCCACGACGCGAGCGCTTACCTCTGGCCGATGGCGGTCGGCGACGAGGTGTACTATGCCAACGACTCGTCGGGTCGCTACAATCTGTATTCGTACAACACGCAGAACCGGCGCACTCGCAGGTTGACGAACTACAACGACTTCGACGTGAAGTGGCCGAGTTACGGAACGGGCACGATCGTCTTCGAGCGGAACGCCCGCTTGTGGAGAATGGATGTTCGAAGCGGTGAGGTCAGCGAGATCAAAGTCCGCATCCTATCCGACCAGTTGCGTCGTCGCCCGAGCGTGATGAACGTCGGTTCGATGACGGGATGGATCAGCATCTCGCCGAAGGGCGAGCGCGTCGCGGTTGAGGCCCGTGGCGAGCTGTTCAGCGTCCCCGCCGAAGAGGGCGTAACTTACAACATCACGAACACGCCCGGCGCAAGGGAGAAGTTCGTGCAATGGTCGCCGGACGGCAAGCGCATGCTCTTCCTGAGCGACCTCTCCGGCGAAGAGCAGTTCTACGCGGTGGGGGCCGACCTCGCCGGGGAACCGACCCAGATCACCGCTGAGAACTTGAGGATGAAGGGTGCGCCGACCTGGTCGCCGGACAGCAAGAAGTTCTTCTACGTGGACAGCGACAACGCGCTGTGGATCGTAGATGCAAACGAGAAGAGTGAGTATCGCGTAGGGTTCGACCCGATCGGCGCGTTCGGCCGCCCGGTCTGGTCGCCCGACTCGAAGTGGCTCGCCTACGCCAGAGCGGAGGCAACCGGCATCGAGCAAATCCACGTGTTCGATGTCGAGAATCGCCGCGAGATCAAGCTGAGTGACGGTCGCTTCAGCGACGGTCAACCCGTCTTCGACCCCGAGGGCAAGCATCTGTTCTTTGTTTCCGACAGGGACTTCATGCCTACGCTCGGCACGTTCGAGATGAGTTTCATCCTCCAGAACACTCAGCGCATCTATGGCTGGACGCTACGGCCCGAGACCGAATCGCCGTTTGCGCCGAAGAACCCCGTGGCCGGCGGCGAGCAGAAACCCGAGGAGAAAAAGGAGGAACAGCAAGGCCAAGGCGAGCAGCAACCGGAGCAGCCGAAAGACACCTCGCCGGTTTGGGAAGGGATCGCGGACAGACTATTCTCATTCCCCGTGCAGCCCGGCCGGGCATACCGGCTGATCTCGGCTGCGCCCGGAGGACGGGTGGTCTATGCCGATGAGAACGGCACCGTGCACATCTTCACGCTGAGTACGAAGTCTTCGAGCGCCCTCATCTCCGGTGTAGCGTCCCTCGCTTTCACGCCGGACTTCCAGAAGTTCGCCTACCTCGCCCCGGGTGGGATGGTCGGCGTTCTGCCATTCCGACCCGGCGGGCAAGTCGGGCAGGGAAGGGTCTCGACCGCCGACATGATTACGCGCGTTGATCCGGTTGCGGAGTGGCGGCAGTCGTTCTGGGACGCCTGGCGCTATCAGAGGGACAACTTCTGGGCGCCCAACATGAACGGGCTCGACTGGCGAGCCATCGGCGAGCGGTACGCGGCTTGGATACCTCACTTGGGAGACCGGAGCGACCTCGACTACCTGCTGACGGAGTTGCTCGGCGAATTGGGCACGGGGCACGCCTATGTCGGCTCGGGCGCGAGCGCGGTCGCCGAGCCGTTGAGCGTCGGCCTGCTCGGAGCTGACTTCGAGACGACCGCGGACGGCGTCCGCATCAAGAAGGTCTATCGCGGGCAGAACTGGGACAGTTCACGCATCGCGCCTCTCAACCAGCCCGGCATGAACATCGCGGACGGGACGTATCTGCTCGCGATTGACGGCAGTCGCGTTACGAGCACGACGAACGTGTACGAACTGCTCGCCGGCAAGGCGAACCGCCTCGTTGAACTCACGATCAACACCACCCCTTCACTTGAAGGCGCGCGGAAGGTCGTGGCGAGGACGATCTCAAGCGAGGGCGGGCTTCGATACGCGGATTGGATCGAGCGGAACCAGCGATACGTCGCCGAGCGCACGAACGGGCGCGTGGGTTACGTGCATGTTCCCGACACCGCGTTCGGCGGCATCGTCGAGTTCTACAAGATGTACTACCCGCAGGTGGACAAGGACGCGCTTGTCGTGGATGAGCGCTTCAACAGTGGCGGGTTCATCCCGACGTTCTTTGTTCAGACGCTCGGGAGCGAGCCGCTTGCATGGTGGGCGCCGCGCCAGGGCGGCGACTTCCGCACGCCGACCTCCTCCTTCCTGGGTCCGATGTGCATGCTGATCAACCACTACGGCGGTTCCGGCGGTGACGCACTGCCCTACTTCTTCCGCAAGATGGGGCTTGGGCCGCTCATCGGCACACGCACGTGGGGCGGCTTGGTCGGCATTCGCGGCTCCTATCCGCTGATGAGTGGCGGCGGCGTCACCTCGCCGCAGTTCGCGGTGTGGGACGTGACGCGCGACGGGCCTCAATGGGTTGTCGAGAACATCGGCGTTCCGCCCGATGTCGAGGTGGACAACACGCCGGACAAGACGTCACAGGGGCTCGACCCGCAACTGGACGCCGCGATCGAGCACCTGCTGCGCGAGTTGGAGCGCCGACCGGTCCAGAGGCCGAAGCGCCCGGCCTATCACGACTGGGGCAAGGGCGGCGAGTAGGCACTCGCCGCTCTTGCCTGTTGGCCGCCTACGTGCCCTCTTCCCAGCTGGTGAGGTATCGCTCCTGGTCGGGCGTGAGGACGTCAATCTGGACGCCCTTGCTCTCGAGTTTGAGCTTTGCGACCTGCTCGTCAATCTCCATCGGCACGGGGTAGACGCCCTTTTCAAACGAGTTGGCGTTCTTGGCGATCCACTCGGCGCAGAGCGCTTGGTTGGCGAAGCTCATGTCCATCACGCTGGCGGGGTGACCTTCGGCTGCCGCCAGATTGATCAGCCGGCCCTCGCCCAAGACAAAGACGCAGTTGCCGTTAGCCAGCTTGTACTCGTCAACGAACGGTCGGATGTTCGGCCTCTTGGTTGCAACGGCTTCGAGCCCGGGGATGTCCAGCTCGACATTGAAGTGCCCGGAGTTGCAAACGATTGCGCCGTCGCGCATCCGCTCGAAGTGCTCTTTGCTGATGACATGCTTGCAACCTGTAACGGTGATGAACACCTCTCCGATCTCTGCGGCGTGGCTCATCGGCATCACCTCGTAGCCGTCCATGAGCGCCTCGAGCGCCTTCGTAGGAATAACCTCACAGACGATGACGCGTGCTCCCATGCCTCGAGCGCGCATCGCGACGCCCTTGCCGCACCAGCCGTAGCCGGCGACGACGACCGTCCGCCCGGCAAGGAGAATGTTGGTCGCCCGAAGGATGCCGTCAATGGTGGACTGGCCGGTGCCGTATCGGTTGTCGAAGAAGTGCTTCGTGTCCGCGTCGTTCACGGCGACGATCGGATAGGCGAGCACGCCGTCGTTCGCCATCGCCCTAAGGCGGATGACGCCGGTGGTGGTCTCCTCGGTCCCGCCGATGATGCCGTCAATCAGTTCGCGGCGCTCGCTGTGAACGACGCCAACGGTGTCGGCTCCGTCGTCCATGGTTATCGTCGGCTTGATGTCCAGGGCCTGGTTGATATGGCGATAATAGGTCTCGTGGTCCTCTCCCTTGATGCAGAACGTGTGAACCCCCTCGTGAGCGGTGAGGGATGCCGCCACATCGTCCTGCGTACTCAGCGGATTGCTGGCGCACACCGAGACGTCCGCGCCGCCCGCCTTGAGGGTCTTGAGCAGGTTGGCGGTCTCGGTGGTCACGTGGAGGCACGCGGTCACTCTCTGACCCGCCAGGGGCTTTTCCTGCTCAAATCGCTCTCGAATCAACCTCAAGACGGGCATGTCTCGCTCCGCCCAGTCAATTCGAAGCTTGCCGGAATCGGCGAGGGAAAGGTCTTTCACGTCACTTGCTACAGTTTCCATCACGCAGCACAGTATACTTTGCCCCGCCTCGCCGTCTCTTGAGTAGGTGAGAGCGGAGAGAACAAGCGAACTGAGATGAGCACGACGAGCGCCACCGTAAGAATTGCGCGGTTCCTCGAGGGGTTGGTCGAGGGGCGGCCGGGTCGTCAGCGTCTGCTGACAGCCCTGATCGTCTTCACCGGTCTGATTGTAATCGTGGGCGGGTTGGCTGCGCTGCTGATGAAGGACCCTTCTCGGGTGCTTATCGGGCTAACGGGCGCGTTCATCACGGTCGTCACGTTCGCGATCATGCTCGTACGGCATGAGTGGCTGCTCATCGGCGCGATTATCCTCGGACACACCATCTTCTATGGGAACTTCCCGAACCAGCTGGGCATGCGCCTCAAAGGCTCGGTCGCCCCGTCGGACTTCGTCTTCTTTCTTGCGTTCGTGGCCGGAGCGGTGTACTGGATGGGGCAGAGACACCGTCCCCGCGTGCCACTCTCGATCACGGTTGCTCCGATCGCGCTGTTTTGTTATTCCACGGCTTACATTGTGATCGCGTTCTTCCTCTGGGATAGGCAGGACAACGCGCTGATCCAGGCAGTCGGTTGGCTGTACTTCGTTTTGGCGGTACCGGCGTACCTCTGCCTGACGACCGGTCGGATTTGGAAGCCGTTCTTCCTGGTGTTCCTCATCCCGCAGTTTTTCGGCGCTGTACTCTCCACCATGGCGGAGTTTCGTGTCGGCGCCCCGATCATCAATCTGACCGGCTACGGCGGGCCGGCGGTCCGGTCGTTCTACGACGTTACAGTGAAGACCAATCTGCTCGGTCCAAGCATCGTAGTCATCTTCTTAGGGCTTGCGATGCTCGGTTTTGCGAAGAAGCGGAGTTGGCAACTGTTGGCGCTGGGTGCGGTTCTCTCCGCGCTGACCGTGGTGTTCTTCGATCGGGGTCGAATTCACTTCTTCGGCCTGTTCGTGTGCATTCCTCTGCTGTATCTGTTCTTCCTCCCGCTGAAGGAGCGATTCGCTTCGATGCTCCGGTTTGCCACAGCGGTCATTGTGCTCGTGCTTGCGATCCAGGGCATCGGCGGCAAGGTGAAGGCGGGATTCGACGAGTCGGTCAACAAGGCGTACCTGCGCCTCGAGCTCATAAGCCGACAAGCGATCCTCGCCGATCCAGGCATTGACGAGCGCCTCTTCCACCTTCGCCGCGCTGAAGGGATTTGGCGTGAGTACCCTATCCTCGGCGCTGGGCCCGGTGTGCGCTTTGGTCAGGAGTTTCAATGGGACACTCTCGAGAACCTTCCCATTACATTCATCGACAACTCTTGGCTGTATCCCCTCGCCGTCGGCGGGGTCGTCGGCATGGGACTCATTCTGCTCTGTTACGCCGGCTTCCTCTACGCGATCGTGAAATCCTATCTCCAGTTGCGCAACCCGTTCCACAAGGCGCTTACAGCCGTACCGGCTCTCTACATGCTTTGGCTGTTCATCTGCAGCCCAGTAACTTGGTGGCTCATTGACCGCTACCATGTTGCGGCGCTGGCCATATTCGTCGCGATGGCGCTGGGGTTAGTACACCACGAGAAGGTTCACGGCTCTGACGTCCCCGTCATCGACATCTAGAGCGCGCTCTCGCCGCGCTCCCCGGTACGGATGCGAACCGCGTCGAGCACCTCGCTGATGAAGATCTTCCCGTCTCCGATCTCGCCGGTCCTCGCCGCCTCCTGCAGCGTCTCGATGACCTGCTCGACCTGGTCGTCCCTTACGACGATCTCGATTCGGACCTTAGGCAGGAGATTGACGGCGTAGGTGCTGCCCCGATACAGTTCCGTCCGACCTTGCTGACGCCCGTGGCCGCGAACCGACTCTATCGTCATGCCGTGGATGCCCGCTTCCTCGAGGGCGGCTTGAACCTCCTCCAACTTGTTCACGCGGACGATGCAGTCGAGGCGCTTCACTGCGGGTGCGTTATACCTGCGCGCCTGCCTCGTGCTACTTGGTGAAAAGTCGCAGCAGCGTGAAGTCGGCGGCAGTCTCGGGCTCCGCCTCTGTGAGGTCAACGAGCGTGATCAGCTTGACCTTCTCCGGCGAGAGCGCGCCGTCCGCCGAGCCGCTGTCCTCGGTCTTCTGCATCTCCGAGAACCGGGCGGACACTTCCGTGACTTCGTTTCCGCCGGGGACCTGAACGGTGGCCTGCCACTTCTCTCCGTCCGTTTCCTCGACCCCGAACGCGAGGCGAACCTCTTGGGGCGCTCTGACCTTCAGCACCAACTCTTTCCCGCCCGCGAGGGTGCCTGGCGACACCGAGCGGAGCATCGCATAGAAGCGGTTCGGCTCCCGCTTGTAGTAAACGCGCATGCCTCCGGACTCGCTCGGCGTCAGCGTGATGCCGAGCAGCGGCAGCCACGACGAGAACGGGCGGTTGAACGCGTCCACTAAACCCGCGCCGGTCATCTTGCCACCGGCGGGCTTCCGTTCGAGAATCTGGAACTCATCGAGCCACACGACGTTGGTGCCGCTGCGCGGGCCGAAAAGATACTCCATCGTCTCGCCTCGCACGAAAACGGGAAGGACGTCCACGAATCCGACCGCAGCCACGTTGTCGAGGTCGAGCTTGCGGTTCTTGATGGGGCTGTCATCGGCAAGCTGGAAGTCGTCCAGGTTCGCCACGACGCGCGTCCATGTCTGGGCTGGGAGATACACCGGCAGGGTGAATCGCTCGCCGTCCTCCTTCTCGCTGATGAGCAACACGACGAGCGCATCGCGGGATGCCTTGAACCAGGCGGAGATGCCTTCGGCTCCCTCCAGGCTGCCCACCTCACGAAAGACCAGGGGGAACTGCCCCTCAACGAACACGTAACTCATCTCCAGCGCGCCCGCTCCTTCGCGGACGTCGTGGTTGTTCGAGGTGCGTCGGAGGGTGTACGATGGGGTCAGGACGCGCCACCCACTCACGTCGCGTTCGAACGTGTCGTGGATCAGCGGCCCCTGCAAGGCAGTCGCAAACGCAAGTACGGTTACCAGGCTCATGATGATTCTCCGTCAGATTGCTTGCTCTGAGTGTATCTGAATCGGGAACGAACCCCCTGATGGATGCTGCTCCGGCGGGGCTTTCGACCCACATGGGGCCAGGAGAAACGCAGGGATGAACAACAGTCGAGCACGGGCGGAAGCGGTTCTGAATGGGTTGAAGAGGTTGCCGGCGATGCCGGCGCCGGTCCTTCGAGTGATCCAACTGGCGGGCGACCCCAACTCCGCCGCCGGCGAAATCGCCGAGTGCATCAGCACCGAGCCGTCATTGACGACCGATGTGCTGAGGGTCGCCAACTCCGCGTACTACGGCGTGCCCGGCGAAGTCACCAACGTGCGCATGGGAGTGATCATGCTCGGCACGACCACGATACGAAGCCTCGCGATGATGGCGGCGGCATACACCTGGTTCGAGCAGCCGGAGCTTTGCGGTCGGCGCGGTCGCGCTATGTGGGACCACGCGCTTTCCACGGCGATCTTCGCGGGCGCCCTGGCTCGGCGATATGCGCCCACCGTTGAGGAGGAGGCCTTCTGCTGCGGACTGCTGCATGACCTCGGGAAGATCATCCTCACGGTGTCCCTCACGTCGCAGTATGAGGCGATCCTGGAGCGCGCCCACGCGAGACGCCTACCCGACGCGGAAGCGGAGCGGGCGGCGCTGGGGTTCGACCACTCCGATGTGGGAGACATCCTCGCCGAGCGCTGGGGCCTGCCGGCGATGCTGCGCGAGGTCGTGCGCCATCACCACAACCCGAGGGATGCGCAGGAGCATCGCGCCTTTGCCGAATTCGTCCACGCGGGTGACTACCTCTACTGGCGGATGGCAGAAGGCGAGGCGTTCGACCCATCACGCCGAGCCGTCGAGCCGGAAGTCGCGCGAAAGTTCGAGCTCGACAACCAAGAACGCATCGAGGCGCTCTTCGAAACGGCAAACGCAAAGCGCGAGGCGCTGTCCTCTTTACTCAAGGCTGCGTAGGCGCGGTATACTCGTGCGGCGAGACGCATGGGTATGAAGCACACAGTGAAGGTGCCGGCGTGGTGGAAGAACACATACTTCATCTTCGGGTTCCTGCTGTTGTTCGTCGCGATTCTCGGTTTCCTCCGAGGCGCGCGCTACATCATGGACCCGGGGCAGCCGTTCTCTGAAGCGCTGCCTTGGTACTACGTGTTTGCTTCACTGATCTTTTTCGTGAACGGCTACGTCAGCCACAAGACGTACCTACGCGAGTTCCATGCGCTCATGCAGGAGGAGGAGTCCGATGCCGAAGTGTCACGTCACGGGTAAGGAGATACCCAATCTACCGAAATGGCTTGATGGCGTGAACGTCAAGTTCCGATCCGAAGAGGCCGCCGACACGTCCTACGAGCGAATCCTCGCCATCACAGGCGGACGGAGCAAGCTCGAAACAGACGAAGAGGCCGACGAAGAGGAGATCGAAGGCGTTCTCGACGAAGAAGACAGCGAGGAGGAAGAGGAAGAAGAGGAGGTCGAAATCGAGGCGCTCGCCGAGGTTGTCGTGGACGACGCGGAAGTCTAAGCCGCCTGCCGGCGATCCTGCTGGTGCGACTCGATGTAGGCGATGAAAACCTGATCGGGCCAGTCGCGACTTGCCGATGCCCTCCGCACCTCAGCCAGAACCTCTTCTGGGGTGAGCCGAGCGTCTACCTGAGCCGAAACCAGCCCAACGATGATAGGCTCGCCGGTTGAGCCAGAGCGAACCACCGCCCGCGCCGAGACGACCCCGGGAACCCCGGCGATGGCACGCTCGACGCGCTGCAGGCTCGTTGGCCCCGCGTGCCGCATGATCACATCCGCCGAGAAGGGAGTCATTTCTCCGGGTTCCTCTTTCCGTAGTATCGGTGCCCGGCTCCCGGCACTTTAGACGGTTCGCTGAGAAAGGTGGTCGAGCGCCTGGCGGTATTGCGCCATCGAGTCCACATCCGCCCCGATGTCGGCGGCGCAAACTTGAACCGCTTTTAGAGAGAGACCCAAAACCCGGCCGACGGCGCGCTCGAGATAGGCAACAGGGAGCGTCGGCGGCAACAGCTGTCCGAGAATCACTCTCAGCAGAACCCCCCAGCCGACCTGGGCAGCCAGCCGCGAAGGGCTCTTGCGGTTACGGTAGGCGGCGGCGAGGTTGGGCATCAGTCGCTCAAACGCCGCACGCCGAACGAGGAACAGGTTGCCGCCGGTGAACCGACCCTCGCGCGTCTTGAGCGACGTTCGCTTCATGTCTGGGAATGCATCTCTGCACGCGCGCAGAGGGATGACCGGATAGTTCATGTCGAGCGACGTGTCGGCAAGGGACAGGAACGTGCGTACCGATTCGGGAGCAAGAAACGGTAGGTCCGCCGCGCTCACAAGCACCAGCTCATTCCCGCACGCCGCGATGCCGTTCGCAAGGCTGTCGGGAAGGGAATCGCCGGCGGGCACGCAGGTCGCGCCGGATGTCTCTGCGCCCACGACTACAACCCGAGCGAGGTCGGCGCCCACGCCCTCGCGCAGCGCATCCAACACCCGGTCGAGGATGGTTCCATCGCCGAAGGGCAGAAGCGCGCGCAGGGCAATGCCGGTTTGGTCCCGCACTTCGCTGGGCGTCTTGGCGCCCGCGAGCACTACGATATCCATTCCGGCGCCGGCTTCTCCTTCAAGGTGTGTGCTGGGTGCGCCCAGTATCCCTCGCGGCGCAACGTGCGCGCGATCTGGATCGCGTCGTCCAGCTCGTCGAACATACCGAAGACCGCCGAGCCGCTTCCGCACAGGTGCGCCTCCTTGGCCCCCTCGACGCGCAGGCGCTCGATGAGGCTAAGGCTCTCCTCCGGCGCAACGATCTCAAAGTCGTTGCGGAACGAAAGCGGGTCTGCCTCAACCGGCAGGGCGGGATGCACGGACAGGGCGTCCCACCTGGCGTACGCCTCCCGCGTGGAGACCTCTACCTCGGGCATCACGACCACGAGTGGCACCTCGTCGAACGGAGGCAATGGCGACACGACTTCGCCTCTCCCCTCGCACCCTGCAGTCGCGCTCGTGGAGAGGAAGAACGGCGCGTCCGAACTCACCGCGCCCGCTATCTGCACCAGCTCCTGCTGCTGCAGCGGGTTTCCAAGCGCGATGTTGATTGCGGCGAGCGCGCCGGCAACGTTGGAACTGCCGCCGCCAAGCCCGGAGCAAGGCGGCACTTCTTTACGCAGCGTCAACCGCACCGGCGGCAAATCGAGATGCTCCTTCAGCAGCGAAGCCGCCTGCAAGACGAGGTTCTGCTCGTTGTCCAATCTGTGGTCTGAGCACACAAAGCCAAACTCGGACGACGGCTCGACGAGCAACTCATCGTGAAGGCTGATGAGTTGCATGATGGTAATGATCTCGTGATAGCCGTCCGGCCGTTTCGGCCCGATGGCGAGGAATGGGTTGATCTTCGCGTGGCAGCGCAGGCGGAAGGACCTCACCGGGGCAGCCCTCCCCAGAAAGCGATCGCAACGGCCATTGCAACGGCCAAAAGGAAACTGACTCCCGAGCCATATCGCTTCGTTGCGATGAGCGTAACGCCGGTCACCGCGGCAACACAGAGCGGTGTGAAGACCAAGATCGAGAGCGCGAGGTCCTGGTACCCAGGAACCAACGCCGCAAGCAGCGCGGCGGACAGGCCGAACAGAATCGGCAGCCTCACGATGTCCCCCCTCAGGTCAGACATCTCCGCGCACCACCCGATTCAGCAGCAGGAAAGCGGTAGCAATCATGACGAACGAAAAAATCACCCGCAGGCGACGCCCCGACAGCATGCCGCTGACGCGCGCGCCAACCTGTGCGCCGAGGAAGATGCCGCCCGCGCTCGACACGCCGAGCCACGGATGCAGGTGACCCGACAGTTGGTAGATGAGCGCGCTTGACGCCGCCGTCATCCCGATGAGGAACGCGCTCGTCGCGGACGCAACCCGCTGCTCGGAGCCGAAGAGCAGCGCCATCACCGGCACGAAGATCAGCCCACCGCCCACTCCGAGGAGCGAGCTTAGGATTCCGCCGAACACGCAGGCGAAGCCCGCCCACATCCACGTGGAGCCGGGCACCTTCCTTGGCGTCCCCGAGCCTCGCTGCACCAACATCTGCCAAGACACGATGAAGATGAGAATAGAGAACAGCGTGGCGACCACGCGGCCGTCCAGCACCGTTCCCAAAAGGGCGCCCACAACCGCGCCGACAACAGTGGGTAGTTGAAGCGGGCCTGCGCGCTCAAGGTCGGTAACGCCGTCCTTGAGGTACACCAGGCTGGAGCCGAGGCTGGTAACGATGACCGACACCAGCGAGGCGGAGCGGGCCTCCTCGAGCGGAATACCCAAAACCCCCACCATGACAGGAACGAGCACGATGCCGCCGCCGACGCCGAGCATGCCGCCGAACGCGCCTGCTGCCAAAGAGACAGCAGCGACGGCGACCAAGGTGAGCGGCGCATAGTCCATCGAACCCGAGCGCGGATACCGGGCGGTTTCTACCTGAAAGTCGCGACTTGCTCGTCAAACATCGCCTTGAGCTCGCGAGCCTTCTCGTCGTAGGCGGCCGGGTTCGACCAGGTGTTCCGCGGGAGAAGCACCTCACCCGGTACGTTCGGACACGACCTTGGAACCATGAGGCCAAAGACCGGGTCGGGAGCAAAGTCCACGTTGCGGAGGGAACCATCGAGCGCAGCGGTGATCATCGCCCGTGTGTAGGCGATCTTCATCCGCTCCCCGACTCCGTACGGACCGCCGCTCCAGCCGGTATTGACCAGCCAGACGTCCGCTCCGTGCTTCTGAATCCTCTCTCGAAGCAGTTCCGCATAGCGCTTCGGCGGGAGCGGCAGGAACGGGCGGCCAAAGCAAGCGCTGAAAGTCGCTTGCGGTTCCTTCACGCCCGCCTCAGTGCCCGCGACCTTTGCCGTGTAGCCGAGGAGGAACTGGTCCATCGCTTGCTCCTCGCTCAGGCGGCTGATCGGCGGGAGGACGCCGAACGCGTCGGCGGTCAGAAAGAAAATGTTCCTTGGGTGGCCTGCCACGCCGGGGATGACGCAGTTCTCAATGTGTTCGACCGGGTAACTGCAGCGCGTGTTCTCGGTGATCGAGTCGTCGTCGTAGTCAGGCGAGCGATCCTGCAGCAAAACGACGTTCTCGAGCACGGAGCCGAAGCGAATCGCGTCGTAGATTTGCGGCTCGGAGTCTCGGCGAAGGCGGATGCACTTGGCGTAGCAGCCGCCTTCGTAGTTGAAGATGCCCTCGTCGCTCCACCCGTGCTCGTCGTCGCCCACCAGTCGGCGCCGAGGGTCGGCGCTGAGGGTGGTCTTTCCGGTTCCGCTAAGGCCAAAGAAAAGGGCGGCATCGCCGCCCTCGCCGATGTTTGCCGAGCAGTGCATCGCCATTACGCCTTGCTTCGGCAGCAGGTAGTTGAGGATTGTAAAGACGGACTTCTTCATCTCGCCAGCGTAGGCGGTGCCGCCGATCATGACGAGTCGTTGCTCGAAACTGATGAGGATGAACGGCTTGCCCTTCGTCCCGTCGCGGGCCGGGTCCGCCTCAAAACCGCAGACGTCAATCAGCGTCCAATCGGGCTGGAAGTTGACAAGTTCGTCCTGCGACGGGCGAATGAGCAACGTCTTGATGAACATCGCGTGCCAAGCCCTCTCGCAGATGACACGCACGTTGATGCGATACCGAGGGTCGGCGCCGCCGAAAGCGTCTACAACGTACAACTCCTTGCCCTGGAGATACTCGTTGACCCTCTGCTTGAGCCCCTCGAAGCGCTCGGGAGAGAAGTCCTGGTTCGCCTCCCACCAGATGTCCTCCTCAACGGACTGCTCCCGGACGATGTACTTGTCCCCCGGTGTTCTGCCGGTGAACTGACCGGAGAGCGCAACGAGCGCGCCATTCGAGGCAAATCTACCCTCTCCTCGCAGGACGGCGTGCTCCGCTAGTTCGGCGATGGGCAGGTTGCGATAAAGGTTGGCGGCTCGCGACAGGTCAAAGTGAGTCGAAGAAACGGGTGCGGTGGATGGCAAGGGACAACTCCTTCGAGAGGAGCAGTTTACCCCACGCGGACCTGCGGGAGCAGGCGCCTCCTTGTAGTCGCGCGATCGCGTCAGTAACCCGAACTGTCGAACCAGGTGCCCGCTCCGAGGAGGGCGAACGACAGGATGTTAGCGAGGACGGCGAGCACCGAGAGCACGATGGCGACGATGAACGCGGCCTGCCCACCAGGGTTGCCTGCTCGCCGCGCCTTGTCTGCGAAGTAGATCGCAACAAAGCACAGCGGAAGGCAGCACAAGAACCCTAAGATCATGAGCACCCACGCCGCCGTGAGGTCGCCACTTCCCGCCGTCGTGGTTTGCGGAGCGTAGTAGCCGGCTCGAGGGTAGGGCGAGGCGCCCGGCGGTTGCGCCCAGGGGTTTGCTCCCGCGACGCCCTGCCGGAACACCAGCCCAGGCAGCGTGTTGGCATAGTGCCTCCGTCCGCCGATCTCTTCCTCGAGGAGCGTCTGCGGGGTTACTCTCCCCTCGTCCGCCCACCGTTGCAGCATCGGCAGGTCGGCAGGGCCGTACTTCTGCCCGTTTGGAGCGATGACGAACCACTTCTCGACGAACGTGCTGCTGCCGCTCGTTGGTTGCGATGCTTGTCCGCTCGGCTGCTGCAAAGGAGTCGAAGGTTGCGGCCGCGGGGTTGCCGGAGATGACGATGGAGTTGATGCAGACCGCGACGAACCTGGAAGGAAAGTCAGCCCCGCGACACTCTGCGCAAGAACCTGCGCGCCTGTGCCCTCTTCCTCCAGCATCGTATCCGGCCTTACGCGGTTCTCACTCGCCCACATCTGCAGCGTGGGGAGGTCCGCAGGCCCATACTTCTGTCCGTCCCGACCGATGACGTACCAGCGCACGGTGCGAAGGTTACCTGCATAGGGTGCGCCCACGGGGAGTAAACTCCGGTCGCCTTGCCTGCCTATCCCGTCACCCTCGGAGTCGAGGAAGAGGTCTTCGTGCTGGAAGAGGGGCGGCTAACGCCGACCCTTCAGTCGCTCGACTACCTGCGCAGACTCTGGTGGAGCGCCCCGAAGACCTACTGGGCAACAACCCACTCGAACTTCGCGCGGGGCGAGGACAGGAGGGAGTGCTTCATGGGCAGCATCGAAGTCGCCACCGGGGTGCATTCCGGTGTGGACTCCTTGCTGGACGACCTGGTGGCGCGAAGAACGGCCCTGGCGCATGCCGCGGGCGGGGCGCGCATCGTCCCCACGGGCGCGCTGTTCACCCTCCGCTCCCCGTCGAACACCGCCTCCACACACATCCATGTCGGGGTGCCGCCGTCGGAGCGGGGTCGCGTCTATCGGAATCTCGCTGCGTTCGCGCCTCTGTTCGCGCTCGCCTCGGCGAACAGCCCCTACGCCGGAGGGCAGCGCTTCGGTCTCAGCTACCGGCTGGCTCAGCCCTCTCTCATCGGCCCGCTGCGCACCGACCCGGAGTACAGGTTTCAAGACCTCATCATCAGCAAGCGCCTGGGGACGGTCGAGCTCCGTCTCTGCGATCCGATGCCCGAGTTGTCCCGGCTCCGCGCGGTGCTTTCTGCGGTCCTCGCGGTCGCGGCTTGGGGCGGCAGCGTCGGCTTTTGCCGTGAAACGTACAATCACGAGCGGGAATCTTGGACTCTTCACGGCGTAACGGAATACGTCCAGGCAAGAGCCGAGGAGATTGCACATATCTGCTCCTTCGATGGCTCGCTGATGGTGGATACGCTGTCAGAGCGCCTTGGAGACGTTGCGGACAAGTCCGGCGTCGAGGCGGCGTACGCCGAGCTGGATCGCA
>JBFMFD010000054.1:0-15204 GCA_040752255.1 Armatimonadota bacterium | reverse complement strand
GGCCCGCGGGGGCCGGCCTCCCCGCCCTTCGCATCCGCTAGGATATGCGCCTGATCCATCGTCGCGAGTTCCGCCGCCTGATCGCGGGCTACGCCCTATCCACCGCCGGGGACGCGGGCGTTCGGATGCTCCTGGCCTGGGTGGCTTTGGAGCAGCGAGGCGTCGCCGCGATGAGCGGAGTCTTCGTCGGCTCAGCCGCGGCCTGCCTGCTCGGCCCCCTGGTCGGACGAGCCCTCGACCGCCACCCCGTGCGGAACATCTTGAGCGCAGCCTGCCTGGCGCGCGCCGTCCTCCTCCTCGCTCTCGCGCTCCTGACGCCCCAGACCGTGGCGGCCCACGCCGCCGTCTTCGCCTTCCTGAGCGCGCTCTTCTCGCTCGCGCACGGCCCAGCTGTCTCTAAGACCATCCCCTCCATGTTCACTCCAGAGAAAATGCACGAGGCCAACGCTTCGAGCGGCGTTGCGTTCCTGGCCGCCTCGGCCGCGGGGCCCGCGCTCGGGGGAGCGGTTCTTGCGCGGCATGGACTCGGCGCGTCCTGCGCGATATTCGCCGCGGTCTTCCTGGCGGCCACGCCGCTGGCGCACTTCGCGACGCTTCCTCAAGCCCCCGACCAACCGGCGGAAGGCCGCTCGCCCGACATCGTCGATTCATTCTCCGCTCTTCTTCGCATGCCGCTCGTGCTCACGCTCGCCGCGTTGGGTATCGCCGTCAACTTCTGCCTGGCGCCGCTCAACGTCGCCTTAGCCCCCCACCTGCTCTCCCTCGGCTCCGGACCGCAGGGCTTCGGCGGCGCCATGGCGGTACTGGTCGTTGGCGCGATCATCGGCAACTTGGCAGCCGGAAGCCGGCTCATGGAAACGGCACGCTGGGAGGACTCCATCCTGGCCGGCCTAGGAGCCGTCGCCTGCGGACTCGTCGCGGTCGGCTCCAGCACCTCGCCGCTTCAAGCGTCGGCCGCGGTCCTGATCGTCGGGGCCGCGCTTCCCTTCATCCAGGTCCCCGTGGCGACGCGCCTGCAAAGCGAGGTCCCCGCCGCCCAAGCCGGCCGCGTCTTCAGCACGCTCAACTCCGCCACCTTGCTCGCCGCTCCTCTCGCGGCGGCCGGGGTGGGCCTGCTGCTCAAGCGGCTGCCTCCCGCGCCCGTCTTCTTCGGTGCGGCCGCGGCTTGCGCGCTGCTCTGCGCGGCATGGGGGCTCGGCCGCCGGGAGAGACCTAATGCCGGATAGGCCCTTGGACCCTGTCTGGACCGCAGCCTCGGCTCTACACTGTTCTCACCGCCCGCGCGGCGGCTCTGTAGCCCGGGGAATCGGCCCTGGGGTATCCACGATCCGACCTCAATCGGATGAGACCAGAGATCTGACGATGCCATACGGCATTCCAGGTCTTTGGTTTTTTTGTCGCCCGAACATTGTCGATAGGAGACAATTTTCGTAAACTCGTGTCTCGGAGGTTCGATACCATGAACAAGAAGCTCCCCGTCCTCGCCCTCGGCTACTTCCTCGGCGTGATTTCCCTGGCGCTGTCCCTGCCGGCGAAGCTCTACACGAAGCCCGTCGCCAACGAGCCCGTCGCCGACGACGCCAACTGCAAAGGCTTTCCCCGCTGACGCGGGGTTCTTGCCTGGCGAACGACGCCAAGCAACCGGCAAGGAGTTGCTTGGCGTCTCGCTTTGAGAAACCTCGCTCATGACCCGCCGGAAGGCCGTCCTGGCGTCAGCGCTGCTGTTGGGCGTCGGTGCGGGCCTCGCCTACCTGCGATACCGTATGAAGGCCCCTAACGTGCTTCGCGTCGGCTACCCGTTCGCGGTGCTCCGGCAGGACCAGAAGCTCCTGGACCCGGACAACACCGAGTTCGCCTACCAGTATTACCTCCTGGAGAACCTCGCCATCGGCTTGGTCCGGGACTCGAGCCAGTCGCCGTCAGGCTATGGACCCGGCCTCGCGGAGTCCTGGGAGCGCCTTTCGCCGACGCGCTGGGCCTTTCATTTGAGGCCGGCCTTGACCTGGAGCGACGGGACTCCGATCAAGCCCGCGGACCTCGCGGCCCATGTCGAATCCCTCAGCCGCGAAAAGCGCCGGCATGTCGTCTACCTGAAGAAGCTCCGCCGCGCGACGGTCGAGGACCGCAGCCTTATCCTCGAGTTCTCCGTGCCCGTCAACGACGGCTTGATCCACGAGTTGAGCCTCGCCGATGCGGCTCTGCTCCATCCGGATAACCGCGCCAAGGACTGGCGGGTGACCTCCGGAGCTTTCTCGGTCGACTCCTACGAGCCGGGCAAACGGCTCGTCCTGCGGCGCAATGCGCACTTTCCCGGCGAGAGCGGCTATCCCGAGCGCGTGGAGCTCGTGAACTTCACGATGGATACCATAGGGGACTTTTTCGACTCCGTCGACGTCGATCTCCTAAAGCTTCCCATTCCCGTTTTCCGAAGCCCGATCCCGAAGCTGCTTTCCCGTGCTCCGCAAGTTTCGCGCGGCTATCCGACCTGGATCTACTATCTCTACTTCAACTCTAAAAAGGCCCTTTGGCGCGAGGCCAGGGCACGGCGTGAGTTCGCTCTCATCGTACAGCGGTCGCTGGATGGATTCGCCTATTCGAGCCTCGCGCGCGAGTGCCAATTGATTCCTAAAGGATATTCCGGACGCCTCGATAACGACTGCACCCCGAAAGCGATCGAAACCGCCGACCTCGCCCGACAGCGCGTAAAGATCAATCTGCTCCCGGCGTTCACCGACGCGGCGCCCGTGCTCGACGCCCTCAAGACCGGCTTCGGCAAGGCAGGCGTCGCTTTGGATATCGGGTACGCCAGGGACTTAGACGCCTCGAAGGACGATGCCGACGCGCAGATGTCCCAGTTCGCCGGCAACCAGCACGACGCCATGGGGAGCTGGCAGTTCATGTTCTCACCCGACCAGGGAGACCTGCGCTACTTCAGGAAAGAGGTAAAGCCGCTCTTCGATCGGATCATCGCCGCGGAGGAGAAGGCAAAGCGGGAGACGGAGATTCGCGCGCTTCATGAGCATGTCCTGGAAGAAACGTATGCGGTCCCCTTATTCATCGAATCGGACCAGATCGCGGCGAGCAAGCGCGTCGACTTGTCCCGGCTGAACCCGTTCGACATGCGGCTGCGGTTCTATGAAGTCAGCTGGAAGTAGCCGCTGGTCCATCGACCTCTCCTTCATTCGAAAGGGCTCCGCGCGAATACGCTCTCCGCTCACGGGCGGCGCCGAAGACCTGCGCTGGTCGATCTTCACCGTGCCCTCCAAGCTCCTTCCCATTTCGATCGTCGGCTGCCGGCTCACGGGAATGGGGCGCGAGGCCGAGGGCATCGGAGACAGCCTGATGTATACGGATTCGCTCACGCAGGCCTTCGCGGAAGCCTGGGAGCGCCTTTGGCTCGACCTTCTGCGTGACCGACCCATCGGCTCGACCGGCCTCCCCCGCAGCAGCAACGGCTTCGCCTGCGGCGCGACCCCGGGGGAGGCGGAGGCCTCCGCGCGCGCGGAACTCATCGAGCGAGCCGTTTACTTGACGGCCTGGAACTCGCGCAAGGGTTGGGAGAAGGTCCCAACGGCCGGGCTTCTCAATCGGGCTCATCTGGCGTCCTTGGAATACCTCGGATGGGGAATCGACCTGTTTCGCTTGTCGGAAGTGAGGCTGGGCGACGTGATCTGCGGGCTGGGCCGGGGAGCGGCGGACGGCGTGCTCTTTGATTGCTGCTATCAACGCCCGGGTGTCCCGCTGAAGGATGTCCAGTCGAAAGTGTTGCGCTCGCTTCTCCGCTCCGCCGTCGTGCGCGATGGAAAACCCTCCTCCTATGCCCCGCTTCCGGCAAGCGGCGGGCCCGAATCGCACCGGAGCTTCTACATGAATCCGGAGAATCGCGCGGCTTTCAAATTCCTCGAAAGTCGGCACGGGACCGCCGAGCCGATCGAAGTTGGCGGCTACGACGATGTCGAGACCAGCGTCCTCGTCGATATCGAAGGCTTTCCTTGCGTCGCGGCGGCGACGAATCCCCATTGGCCGCGTCTCTCCTGGGGAAGCGAGTCACTGCAGGAGGGCGGGAACCCGTGGCCCCATCCTCTCGTCTGACGCTCATCTCGCCGTTGCGCGTCTGGCTCGTATTCAACGTCCTTTTCGTGGCGCTGGTGGTCAGCAGCTGGTATAGCAGCTATCGTCTCGCGGCGGCGGACAATCAACGCCTCGTCGAAAGCCAAGCCCTGACGCTCACCAAGTCCCGTTTCGAGGACATCAAGGGCCGGAGGTTCCGGGACTTCGTCGAAGGCGTCGGCCGGGAGTTTTCCGACCTCTACGTACGCCTACGCATCGCCGACGAGACTTTCGAGTTCGGCCGGCCACCCGCGCCGGGCCACTGCGCCGACCTCGCGCATCCACTCGGCAAGGCGAGCACGGCGGGCGATGCGCGGATCACGATGTGCCGTCCCTTCCGCTTCTCGACGGCGCCGATGATGGCCGTTCTCCTCGTCTACGTCCTGATCTCCGGCCTATCCCTCGCCTTCGTGCGGCGTCTTGAGCGGCGCACCACGACCACGCTCATCGAGTTCCTCAAGGGCTCGGGAGTCGAGATCGACTCCCATCGCGACCTGATCGGCATCATGGCCGATATGCGCGACATCCGCCTGCGCCTCGATCGAGCCCAAGCGCAGGAGCGCCAGTTGATCGACACGCGCGTCCGCGCCGAGCTGGCCGAGCAGGTGGCGCACGACATACGCTCGCCGCTAGCCGCTCTACACGCCGCCGCGGGCGACGCCGCCGCCCTGCCCGCCGCGAAACGCCGCCAATTCCGCGACGCCCTCGAACGCATCCGGGAGATCGCCGATGGGCTTTTGGCGCGACGCCGCCCCGATCGGACTCGCGCGGCCATGCCCCCCGTCTCGGCTCTTTCCGACATGATCGAGCAGATCGTGTCGGAGAAGAGCCTCGGCGCCGGAACCTCGGGAGAGAGCCGCATCCTCTTCGAATGCGCGGCGCCGGGCGAACTCTCCGCGCGCGTCGATCCCGCTGAGTTCAAGCGCGTGCTCTCGAACCTCATCAATAACGCGCTCGAGTCGGGCGCGCCCGACTCGGCGCCCGTCCGCATCGAGGCGGCCCGGGATCCCGACGAGGTTCGCGTGACGGTACGAGACGGCGGCAAAGGCATGCCGCCGGAAGTCGTCGCGCGGGCCGGGGAGCGCGGCTTCAGCCACGGCAAGGCCGCCGGCTCCGGCCTCGGGCTCCATCATGCGCGCGAGAGCGTGGAGGTCTGGGGCGGACGGCTGGAGATCGACTCCAAAGTCGGCGTGGGAACCGCCGTGACGCTGGTGCTGCCCGCCGTCGGGACAACGGCTCAGGGCATCCGGCGGCTCGACGCGGTGCTTATCGACGATGACCCCCTCACGCGCCTCACCTGGCGCAACGCGGCCCACGAGCACGGCAAGGACTTCGTCGCGTTCGAGACCCTCGCCGCGTTCCATGCGGCCTGCGCGACGCTCGACAAGCGCACTCCGGTCTACCTGGACGTCGACCTCGGCGGAGGAGCGAGCGGGTTGGAGGAGTCCGCGCGTTTACACGCCGCTGGATTCCAGAATCTTTACCTGGCCACGGGTCGTCCGGCAGGCTCCTTCTCCGGTCATGAGCACCTTAGCGGCGTGGTCGGCAAAGAACCGCCCTGGGGCGCATGAACCGGCCGCCGGCGCTCTTCAGTTCGTAGGGCCTAGGCCTTCGGCGAGGATTCGCCCGCGTCGAGCGGCTTGACCAGCCTCTTGAACCGTCTGCCGCCCTCGCTGGTCTTGGCCGCGATCGGCCTCGCCCGGCTGAAGCGCAGTTCCGCGAGGCGGCCGTTGCGCACGCGGGCGCACAGGTCCCGCAGCGCCTGCCAATACTCGTCGAAGGCCGGCGGGGCCGGCACGACGTCCTTTGCGGGCCCGAAGGTCAGGCTGCGCTGGATGTTGGCGCAGGAGACGATATTGCCGTCCACGATGTTGACTCCATACATCGTGCAGTAGGCGTATTCCGCGCAGACCAAGCTCAACAGGTGGCGCCACTGGCCGCCGTCGCTGCTCGCCCTCTCAGCTCCTGCTCGCAGGAGCCCCTCGTTGAACTGAGCCGCCGTCGTCTTACGCTCGGGACGCGCAAGACGCGCCCCCCCATAGTCCGCCGTCCCCGTCATACGCCCATCGACGCTATCCATAGACTCAGGTCCCTCCCACGGAGTCCCCGTTCTCTGCCGTCCAGCTGCTGCCAGGCGACAAAAAACGGGAAACGATCGTAGTCGTTTCCCGTGGTCTCATCCCGTTCCGGCGGGATCGTGGATACCCCGGGGCCGATTCCCCAGGCTACACAGGTCATCAATGCGTCTGCATTCAGTGTAGGCCGCGGATCGAGGCGCTTTCAGGGGCATATGGCCCCCGTCGAGTAGGCCCTGCCCTAGGACCTAAAGGCCCATCCAACGGCACATAAATTGATGCCTATGAGCGCGAGGTGCCCAGATGACCGATAAAGCCGAATCCGCCGCAGAACGACGCCACCGCCTTATCATCGTGGAAGACGACGACCTCATGCGCACGTTCTACACGTCCCTGTTCCGGAGGCACAAGGATGAGTTCGCATGCCTCTTCACCCGGAATGCGGAGGAAGCGCTCGGGAAGCTGAACGAAGAGAACTTCCACGCCGTGCTGCTCGACTGGGATCTGCCCGGATTGAGCGGGCTGGATCTGCTGAAGGCGATACGCGCACATCCGCGCACCAAGGCAATCCCAGTCTTCATCGTCAGCGGCCGGACGCGCACCGAGGACCAAGTCAGGGCATTGAGCGCCGGCGCCGACGACTACCTGACCAAGCCTTTCGAAGTCGAAATCCTACTCGCGCGCCTGCGACGTCTTCTGCGTCGATAGATTCTAGACTGGTACCTGGCTCAACCGCGGCACCACCGGACGTGCCGCCACCAATTCTTTCCCGTGACCAAGCTGATGAAAGACTTACCGCCGATGACGCGGCGCGAACGCTCTACCGCCTCGGCCGCAAATTGCCCCCACCCCAGCCCGGCGCGCGCGGCGACGGCGTTTTCCATCGGCACGCCCACGCGCAGGTCCTTGATGATTCCCGGCACCGCGTCGGGAGACGACTCGGCGAGCTTCTCGACCGCGAGAAGGTAGAAGGGATAGCATTCCGTCAGCAACCCGCCCCCTACCAGCCCCCAGGCCTCATTGACGAAGGGGCAGTGGACGGATCCCGGGTAGTCTTTCCCATGGCGGGCGTAAGCCGCGTCCATGGCGATGCTTCGCGCGGGCTCGCCGCCCGCCAGCATCGCGAGTCCCTCGTCGAACCACTGGGGAATCGTCCCCAACCGTCTTTCGCCGAGAAGGTCGTGCAGGACCGCGTGGGATACTTCGTGCGTCACCACGCTGCGCAGGATGTCGCGCGAGGGGCAGTCCTCCCAATGCGCCATGTTGAAGGTAAGCCGTAAGCGCCCGCTCGCGTCCTGCGCACCGTCTAGGCCCGCCAAGCCCCTCTGCTGGGTCGGGTCGTACTCGATGCGCAGAACGAGAGGCCGCGAAAACCCGGAGGAATACTCGGGTTGCCCGAGCAACTCGGCGGCGCGCCGCAGGCCTCCTGGGAATGCCTCCGAAATCGCCTTTTGAAACCCAGGAAGCAATTCGCCCTTGGGACCCGAGTAGCCCGCCTCAAACCAAACCCCCGACACGCCTGGCACGGGCGCGCCCCCCGGCGGCGGCTCGACGACGGCACGCGAACTCGAAACGGCTATCGCGGCCGACGCCGCGCCAGTACGGCCGTTCAGGACGGCGGCGCACTTCGTCATGAGGCCTTCGTCATGGTCTCTCAAGCACGCGCGCAAGTCCTTGCGTCCGCCGCAGAACGCGCTGATCTCCGTGGCGCAGGCCTGGCGCGCCTCACTTGAGAGGCTCACTGCGCCTGCTTGGACGGATGCCAACAGGATGATAAGGAGCATCATGTAGGACCGGATTTGTCTAGTATCCACGAGCTAGGACTCCAATCAGGTTCGTCCAACTGCCGCTAGAGTGCGAGAATGGAAAGTAGATTGGAGCTAGCGAGGCGGCTGCTATGAAGCACATCAAGCCGATGAGAACGATTCTCCGCACCCTGGCCGATGGTATCGCTGCAAAAATTAAAGCATTGGTCAACCAGGATAGCCCGTAGAACAGTGCGGCATGAAACGCTATGTGGATGCTGCCCAGGAGCAACCCGAAAAGCCCGCCACCCAGCATCATCACCGGATGCATCCAGATCGGCACCAAGCCACCCGCAATGAAGTACATGCCGATCGTGGGAATGAATACGCAGAACGTCACGAAGAGAACCGCAACACACGCTTCCCGGTCAAGGGAGTCTGCGTCACGCCGTAGGAATTCGGTGCCAGCGAATGTCGCACCTAGCAACCAGAGCATCCCAACCAAAAGGAAGAACGCCATCGTTTAAGGGTAACGGGCTTCTCAAAGAATCTCAAGTCCGTGAATAGATGGGCCTTACGCGCGCCCTGCTACCAGCGTGCGCTAAGACTGAACCGATGCGAGCGCCCCAACTCGCCCGAGGGCAGGATGGCGTAGTCGAGACCCCATCGGCCGTCGCGGAACCCAAGGCCCATAGTGAGGCCCCGTGCCGCATCGAAGCCGGAGCCGCCCGTAATCGTCGTCTGCGTCGTATAACCCGCACGCAGATAGACATTCTTCATGGCCTGGTACTCTCCGCCGAACGAGGCATCCGTGCCAGTGCCGCGAGGGCCGTTGACCAGCTCGGCCGCCGCCGCGTGACCACCCGCGAAACGATAACCCGCCCCGACAGCCAGCCGCAGCGGCAAGTCGTTGCGCTGGTCTTGGAACTTAAGCCCAGGGCCCAGGTTTCTGAGCGCCGCACCCAAGGCGAGTTTGCCCGGTCCGACGCCTTCGAACTCGCGTTTGGCGCCCACATCTGCGGCCAAGCCCTGAGCCTCGGTCGAGCCGATATGGCTCCTCAGATATTTGAACGTCGCGCCGATATCCCCCACGCCGAGCTTGCGCCCATAGGCGAGGCTGAGCGCCGCGTCCGAGGCGTCGTAGCCCGCCGTCTGACGTCCCAGGCTGTCGCGGCCGTCGATCTTGCCCTGGCTCAAGTATGTCAGGCCGCCCGCGAAAGTCCCCTGGCTCGTGGGATGCGCGTAGGCCAGGAAGTCATGGCGCGTGCTCTCGAACATCTCGGCGTGGCTGGCCGTGAACTCGCGTTTCTCAAGCCGCGAGAGCCCCGCCGGGTTCCAGTAGAGCGCGTTGGCGTCATCAGCCAGCGCCGTGTAGGCGCCGCCCATGCCGAGCGCCCGCGCGCCCACGCCGATATCGAGGAAAGCCGCCGTCTCGGCCGCCCAGGCGGCCTGGGAGCCCAGCACGAGTGTCGCGACGAGAAGCAAAGTTCTCATTTATCGAATGACGCCGACCTTCCCCGTCTTGCGAATGTCCGTTTGTCCGGCCTTCTTGGCCGTCATCACGTAGGTGTAGACGCCCGAGCCGACGCCCGACACGTCCCAAATATGGTCGTAGGTGTTCTGCGCGCCCTTGCCGTTGCCGTCGTCGATGGCGCCCCTGAAGCGGAAATCGGAGGACGAGTGGATCTTGCGGCCCGACACGTCGTAGACGCGCACCTCGATGGAGTCCACCGAACCCGGCTGCAGCCGGAAGGTGACAGACGCCCCGTTGCGGGAAGGATTGGGGAAGGCATAGCCGTCGCGCAGGCCGAAGTCGTCGAGAGCGGCCACCCCGATGCCGCCCAAGCCCCCGATCTGATAAGACGAGAAGTGCGAAGTCTGCGCGCTCACCGTCTTGGCGGTCTTATCGACCGTCGAGGGCATGGCCTCCCAGTCCTTGAGCGTTGGATTCCAGTAGTAGACCTTGAGGCTCTCCTCCTTGATGCCGCGCGAGGCGATGAGCGCCGGGTCATAGGGGATGGTCAGCGTCACCGGCGTACTGAAGGTCGTGCCCTCGGGGCCGTATTGCACCTCCTCCGATACGGCCGCGACCTTCTTCTCCTTGCGCTTGGCCTCCTTCTGCTCCTTGTCCTCGTTCTCGTCGCCCTTATCGACCGTAATCTCGAGGTCGGCCGAGAGCGCGCCCTTCGGAACCATGACACCCGCCCCGTCGTCGCGTTCGACCTTGGCGCCGTCCTTGTGGTCCACGACGCGCTTGGCGGGCTCGACGGAGGACGACGCGATTCCCTCACCGCCGCCAGTTGAGTAGGCCGCCACGCCGTAGCCGCCCGAAACGGGCAAGGCGTAGCGCACGATGCGGTCGCGGCCGGTGTCCGTGATCCAAATCGAGCCGTCGGGTGCTACGGCCGCGTCGATAGGCTGAGTCAGGTAGCGCTTGGCTTGCTTATCCGCCTGGGACAGGCCATCTTTGGTCCCGAAGGCGAGCAGGCCTTTGCCCTGGGGGTCGAACTTCTGCGTGCGATCGCGGTTGGGCTCCACCACGTAGAGCGCGCCCAAGTGATCCGAGGCCAGGCCGCGCATGCGCGAGAGTTCGCCCACCGCCGAGTCAGCGTCGCCGATGGACTTGATGAGCACGCCCGCGCGGCTGAACAGATGGACGCGCTCCTGCTCCTTGTCCGAGACCCAAAGTCCTTCGCCTGTGAGGGCGATACCGCGCACATCCGTCTTCGGCCGCAGCACGGCCTGTCCGAACTGGCGCAGGAAGGTCCCGGAGGAGTTGAAGACCTGGATGCGCCCATTTCCCGAGTCGGCCGCGTAGATGTCGCCGTTGCCGTCCACGGCCACGTCCCAGGGCTTCTTGAACTCACCGGGACCAGATCCGGACTTGGGCCGACCATGGTGGTCCAGGCGGGCGAGCTGGAGAAGAATCTGGGAGCCGTCCGGAGAGAGCTTGAGCACGCGATTCCTGCCCTTATCTGCGACGTAGAGGTTGTGCGAAGCGTCCACGGCCAGGCCGCGCGGATTCGAGAAGCGCAAACCGTCGCCATCGTCGCCGCCGTCTTCGTCATCATCTTCATCGTCGTCATCATCGTCGTGTCCATGCCCGTGCTGCCTGCCGAGCTGGGCGATTACCGCACCGGTCGAGCTCAACAGCAGCAGCCGGTCATTCTCGACCGAGACCCAGATGAGTCCGTCGGGGCGCGCGGCGATGCCGGAGGGATTCTTGAGCTGGTTGACGATGACGTGCGAGTCCTTGCGGCCGATGGCGAAGTTGAATACCGGCTTACCCACGAAGACCGCGGCCGTGACGGAGGACGCGTTGTCGAAGACGTCAACCGCTCTCAAGCGCAAAGTGAAGTGTCCCGAAAGCGGCACGGTGTTCCAGGCCGCGAGCACGCCGGTCACATTCGCGCCGCCGGCGGCGATCTGCGTAAAGCCCGTGGAGGCTGCCGCGCCCGGAGCCGCTTCCAACACCCAGTTAACGCCGCTCTCATCCGTGACAGCGCCGCGCACGCTCACTATGCCGCCAACGGCCTGCTCAACCTCGCGCCCCGTTGTACCTGGGAAGTCCAGGCGGACCAGCGGGGCAACGACATCCGTCTGAGGATTACGAACCGTGAGGAACGCCGTCTGGGCGGCCTCAGTGTTGCCGAGGTTGTCTACGCTGTAGAAGCTCAGCGAATGCGTGCCCACGCTTAACGTGAAGGTGGAGGCCGTGATTGTGGATGCTGTCGCACCGTCCACTTCGTAGAAGATTATCGCCACGCCCGAGCCTGCATCCGTGGTGGAGAAGGATATCCCATCGGTCGGCGTCAGCGTGACGTCGGTGGTCGCTACGGGCAAACCGCCGACAAGGAGTCTCGTAATGGGAGAGGTCGTGTCCACGAACAGCGCGCGCACCTGCGGTGCTTCGATGTTACCCGCGAAATCGGCGCTAAAAAAGCTCAGGCTGTGCGCGCCCTCGGTAGAGACGGCGAAGTCTTCAACGAAAACCGCTGAAGTGCCCCCGTCCAAAGAATACTCTGTGCGCTCAACACCGGCACCGATGCCGTCTCCGACCGTTGTCAGGTCGTCGCTCGCGGAGAATCCAATGAGCGTAGTCGTCGTAATGAAGATCGTGGTAGTACCGAATTGGGGACCGCCGACGTTCAGGTTTGTGCGCGGTGCCAAGTTGTCCGACACCGCGAGAACCCGGAAGATCTCGCCTTGCGTCTCAGCCTGGTTACCCGCCCAATCCGTGGCCTGCACCCGAAGCGACCACTGACCTGGACTGAGCGATGACACCGCTACTGAGTCGCCATCAGCGACCGGCACGCTGAAACCAGCGCTAGAAGTCAGAATACCGACAGACGCGGGCGTGGGATCCTCGCTATCCTGAGTCGAAAAATCTATCGGGATCAGCTGAGAACTGGCGTAAACCTGCCCCCCCGTGGGTGAATGAATGGTTATTGTGGGCAGGGTCTCGTCCACGAGCCGCAAAACGCCGGTGCTGACCGCAGAGGCATAGCGCATATCGCCGTCGAAGCGAGTCCGCACAGACCAATTGATCTTGAGCGGCTGCGGCAGAGTAATCGCGAAAGAGACAGACGTACCGGAGAGAAGCTCTGTCGCCAACGGCGTCACGGCTTCCCCACTCAGGAGTTCCAAATGGATCGTCTTAGGATCATCGGCCTGGGCGCTCAAGGGGTGCCCCTCGTCGTCCGTCACAACAACGACCACCCGAGCCGTTTCCGTCGATCGAGCGGCGGCGAAGGGGGCATCCACGCGCACACGCCTCTTTTCTATCACGAACTCGTTGCTCGTCTCTTGAGCCAGGTAGAGGAAGCCGTCTCCCGCGTAGCGCACTTGCAGGCTATAGACACCGGGCAGAACGGCGATGGCTGTTGAAATGGCCGCCACTCCGCTTGCGTCGGTCACTCCGGTCCATGACGAGCCGGCCAGCAGGAACTCGACAGGCTGCGCCACCAGCGGCTTCCCTCCCGCCGTGAGGCGTGCCGCAAAGCGAGTCGTAGCGAGATAAGTGGCACTGGAGGCTCCCTCATAAATCAACTGGCTGGCAAACGGAACCGCCGACACGATCGAGTTGGTCGGAGTGACCTCCAGAACAGTAGGGAAGTAGACGATCGCCTGATTGCCGATAATCGTGCCTGGAGTGGTGTCTGACTTCAGCCGCGCCTCCAGGATAAAACGACCTCCCTCTCTCGACTCCGCGTCGCCTGTCTGCAGGGTGACGACACGGGTACGGGGGTCAAAAGACCAGGGGAAGTTCGCCGACGTCTCAACCTCGGTCAAGAAGTTGACACGGCGCATGTCCCGTAGGACCAAGGTCGTCTCATCGAGAGCGGGGTCCAAGGGGTCGCGAACATAGGTCCCGAGCGCCGTGCCGTCTCCCTCGTTCTCGAACTCGATGGTATAGGTCATCAACTGTCCCGGCACCACCGAGCCGCTGGGCCCATACTTCGCGTTCGGATCATGCGGGAATGCTATGGGGATGTTGCAGTTCTGCGGCGTCCGCTGGCAGAACTTGGGAACCTTTGGCTCAGGATCCCATGGTGGGTCCTCGGCCGGAGGCTCATTCAAGCAACCCTCACCCTTGCATACGGGAGGCGTCGGCGGCCCAGGCGGACTGGGAGTCGGCGGAGGCGGCGGATTGTCCGGGTCGTCCGGAGGAGGCAATGGCTGCCCGGGCTTGGGGTTAGGCCTTTGTGTACCACCCGACCCAGGCGACGGAGGCGGTCCCGGAGGATTGGGCGGCGTCGTTCCAGGCGGGAACACGCCGAATAGGCTGTATACGCAGTTCAATGCGACATCACAGGCACGCACATAGTGCCAAGAATCTCCGGAGAACCTTCGAGTGATTGAGATATCTACTTTGCCTTCCGGGACAGGCATGCTCCCAGCAGGGGCATTGCCGACGAAAAACTCGAGAGACTTTACAGGCGCGGGATTATGAGCGGCGGCTATAGTAATAAGGGCACTATCGCTATATGAACCATGATCCATCCGCTCGCCGTACTCATTCACGAGCAACAGTGTTGGCGGAGTAGTGACTATGCGAAACCGAGCCAAACTCCTATTTCCCAGGCCGTCGAATGCCTCAACTTCATACTGACCAGGGGTCAAATTTTCGAAAAGATGGCTCTCTTCATCATTGCCCAAGGCAAATTCGACTGGGGACTCCGATTGCGGAGCATCGGTCTTCTTCAAGACCAGGCGGAATACTCCTGACGGTGCAGGGTAGGCTAAAGATCTCGGATCGGTAACATGAATGAAAACCTTCGAAGCGTTCGTAAAGCCGTTATTTGGAATGAGCGCGCCTTCAATCAGTGCCCCTTGCTGATCACCACGATGCAGTTCAATCTTGGGCTCGAGTCCGTCAACTGCTTGCGCAAAATACCGCATCAGCGCCGCGGATGCCGCTTGTCCTTTCGCTATCAATTGTTCCCCTGCGATGCCGCCAACTCCTGGATGTCCAAGAGCCCACAACTCCGCGAGGACCCTGTTGCCGGAATCCATCCCCCGGTAGTTCGCTGGGCGCGCGACAGCAGAGTCCTCAATGTAGAAGAAGCGCGCGCCAGGCGGATCGCTAGGGAAGTTCTGCGTAATCCACCACTCGTCTCCAGCCCCCGGGGCAGCAGCGCATCCCGTGAACTCAAAGCAGTCACCCACGCCGGTCAATTCCCATTTGGCCTCCCACACGAGGCAACTCGAACCATCCTGAACCGCGCACCGCGCAAGCGGTATGTAAATAATCCTCTGATTGTGAGTTGGCGGGAACATGTTGGCGATTTCGCCAGTTGCCGGAGTCGAAGTATTAGGCTGCACGTTACCCATAATCCTTGTCGCTCTGTACGTGACCTGAGCATTCGAATCAAGAATGTCCCCGATCGTGCCTGATACTTCGGGAACAGAGTTGGCCCTATGCAGCGGGCTAGCCCGGATATCGTTTATATGGACAGTGGTCCATGTCTCATAAGAGTTTGGAGCGAAGGTAGGGCCGCCAAAACCTTCCAAAGTAAAGTGGACGTCATTGTGGGCGTGCGGCGCGGAATACATGTCTTGCGACACCAAGTGAAGAACATGGCCGAAGGTCTTATAAGCGAGATCCTTGTTACCGGCTCTATACTGTGTGACCGCGTTCTGATAAATCTGCTGCGTTTCCAACTTGGCGCGCGCGCTCTGAAAAAGGAATATCCCGGATTGATCCGAAGGACGATAGAAGTGATTGCGAACCTGGGTGCCCGTATCTTCTTGTACGGTGCCCAGATTCATAC
>JBFMFD010000053.1:0-15570 GCA_040752255.1 Armatimonadota bacterium | reverse complement strand
CCGAGGTGTTGCAGCAGGGTGTCTATTCCGAGTTCTTCGTCGTGAGGTGGTTGTTCATCCATTCGAGGTTCCTTTCGATCATCTCGGCGTCCCAATCATGCCCTCCCGGATACTCGATGAGGCGCCTGTCGTCGGTGGCGAGCGCGTTATAGACCGCCCGCGCCGCCTCGGGCTTTACCGCGGGGTCACGCAGCCCGAGACTGACCTGCGTCGGACGTGAGCACCTCGTTGCCAGGTTCACGGTGTCGAAGTAGGAGATGGTGTGCATCACCCGCTCCATTCCAAGCGCGATGGTCTCGGCGAAGTCGGTTACTTCCTTAAGCGGGTAACGAAAAACGGGCATCGAGAAGACGTGCCGCATAGCGCTCAAGAACGGCATGTCGGCGACGACGCACTTCACGCGCTTGCTCCATGCGCCTGCCCAGATGGCGAACCCCGCCCCTTGGCTCATTCCGCCTACGGCGAGGCGGTTCTCGTCCGCCTCAGACTGCGCCTCGAGCACGCGGAGGGCGAGCAGCGTGTTCAAGGCGTGCTTCCGCATCACCCAGGAGTCGGGCGACTCGATGCCCTCGGCGAAATACCCTCGCGAGGGTGTGTACTCTTCGCGGTGGAACGCATCGAGGCCGTGAATGTTGAAACTCATGCTCACCATGCCCGGCCGAGTCGAATACTCGTCGGGAAGGTGCGACCTTCGCCCATAGGCGGGCAACCACAGGAACGCGGGCATGCGGCCGCTCATCTCACGAGGATGCGCAATCCAACCGCTGAGCGGCTCGCCGTCCACTCCCCGGAAGTCCAATCGCGCGACGCGCAGGCCGTCCGGCGGCGGGTGCTCGGCTTGTCTTCGGGAGTAGTCGAGCGGCGCGCTCTCCGCCTCGCTGTGGATCGCCTGCCAGAACTCGTCCAGGTCTTCCGGCGGATACGGCTGGAGCAGCTCCTCGTTCATGGGGCGGCGAGCCTCCTCGCGGGTCTCTCTCACGCCCCAACGCTTCGCTGGAGCGGGTCAACATGTAGGCCGGTGGTGTGAAGCCAGGCGATGGCGCGCTGCACCTCTTCGAGCGGCCCTTCGAGTGCGACCTGCATCCACCCAAAGTCCTCATCCACGTTGGCCTTCAGGATGTTCACCCGGAGGTTGAAGTCCCGGCTGAGGCGCCAGATCCACGGTTCCTGCGTCTGTTCCTTTTGGGCGGCGATGTTGACGACGATACGCTCCAATGCATTCTCCTCGGCGGAAGCGGGCGGGATTCTACCCTCGAGCCTTGCTACCGCGGCACCGGTATCGCCTCAAACACGCCGAGCGCGACCTGGTCCGCGGTGATGCCTTCGACCTCCGCCTCCGGACGGAGAAGCAGGCGATGCCGGAGGACCGGAAGCGCGACCTCCTTGACGTCGTCCGGCGTGATGAAGTTCCTCCCGCGTATGGCGGCAACGCCCTTGGCGCAAAGAAGCATGGCGATGCCGGCGCGAGGCGAGCCGCCGACCAGCACGTGTTCGGACGTTCTCGTTGAGCGCACGCAGTAGTTGATGTAGTCGAGAATGTGCTCCTCGACGCGCACCGCGTTGACCTCTTGGTGCAAGGTCATCAGCCCTTCGCCGTCCAGCACCTGGCGGATGCCCGCCGCCTCGAGGTTCTGTGCGCGGAAGCCGTCCGCTGTTCGCTGCAGGATCGCGCGCTCGTTTTTCTCGGTCGGGTAGTCAACGATGAGCTTCATCAAGAAGCGGTCGAGTTGCGCTTCGGGCAGCGGATAGGTGCCTTCGAACTCGATTGGGTTTTGCGTTGCGAAGACGATGAACGGCCTCGGCACGGGAAGGCGCTCGCCGTCTATCGTTACGTGCCTCTCCTCCATCGCCTCGAGCAGTGCGGCCTGTGTCTTGGGCGGCGTACGGTTTACTTCGTCGGCGAGAAGCACGGAAGTGAAGATGGGGCCTTTTCGGAGTTGGAACTCGCCCGTGCGTTGATTGAAGACGTTCGTTCCCACCACGTCGCTCGGCATCAGGTCGGGCGTGAACTGGATGCGCTTGTAGTCGAGAGAGAGCGCGTGCGCCAGCGAGCGGACGAACAAAGTCTTCGCAACGCCGGGAACGCCCTCGAGCAAAACGTGTCCGTTGGCGAACAGCGCCGCGAGGGCGTGCTCCACCAGTTGGTCGTGCCCTACGACCGCCTTGCCGATTTCCTGTCGGATTGCGTCAGCCGCTTGTTGAACCGTCATCCTTGAGAGTTGTGCCCCTTATGATTCGTTTCCGTTTACGCTTTCGGATTCGCTACGCGGCTCGCGCACCTGTCCCAGCCCGTACTCTCTGCGCACGGGGCCTTCGCCAGGCGCGAACCAGAAGGTGAGCGTCCGCTCCTTCTCCGTCCCCGAGCCGTCTCTTGTCTTCAGCGTAACGGTTACCTTTACCGTCTCGGTGGTGCCGGTGGCGAGGTCGAGCGTCTCTTTGGTCGCGCTCACCTTCGCCTCTGCGTCGAGGGCGCGACTGCCGATGTGGTGTTCCCCCTTCCACTCCCAATCGCTCGGCAGGGGCATGGGGAACTTGAGCAGCGGCAGCGCCGGTTCGAACCGCTCGGAGTCGTCCCACCAGTGAACGAGCGCAATCTGCTCGGTAGAGACTTCGTACGCCTCCGTTTCCACCACCCTGTCTGCGTGGAGCAGTTCGAGGATTCGCGTGTTGCCGTCCTTTCTTACGCGGATGGTCGCCTCCGAGCGCATGGTGCCCACCTGCCAAACGGCGGCTGGATGCTTCCAAGTCTCGGGGAAGAAGTCGTCGCCGTAGTCAATCTTGTCGCCGACGCGCGCGCCCCCGCACGTGCATCCGCCCAAGAGCACGCCTGCCGCACCGATTGCCCAAAGAATGCGCATTAGCCCCTCGAAAACGCAACCAACTCCATTGTTACGGTCGCTCCTCCCCGCGTCTTCACGGTTTGTACCTTCTTCACCAGCCCTATGTCGAGAGCGTACCACTCCTCGCTCACGGTTTTCATCGTTGCGGTGTCTCTTCCGGTTGTCGCCTCGACGATCACTTTGGCGCATCGCACCCGCTTGCCGAGCACGGTTAGGTCTTCAAACCCTGTGATGCGGGCGTTGAAGGCGAACGGGGTCAACTCGGTTAGGACCGGCACGCCTCCGTCGAAAGACCACCGCGCTCCGGAGGTCGGCTTGATCGGCAGCACGGGGATCGGCTTGCCGAGCAGTTTGGTGTCCTGGACGGCGACGACCTCCACGAACTCCTCCCCCACGGCGAAGTAGGTGGTTTGGGTGATGTTGCCGTCTATCATCGCCCGCATGGGTATCGTCTTCACGCCTCCGATCTCCGTCTCAGCGAGGCATTCGTTGACCTGCCGGACGGCAAGGACGCCCGCGCTCGACGCGACTTCATACTCCCAGCGCAAGCCGGGGGCGAGCGGGAAGAACTCCCCGGTGCCCTGGGTCAGCAACGCGACTCCGATGAGCAAAGTCGTCATGGCTCGGGTATCGCCTCCATTCGCACGGTTAGAGTGGCCTTGGTCGGGGTGCCGTCGTTGCCGGTGCCTGTGCGGACAGACTTCATGTCCGACTTGACGGTGCCAATGCCTTCGACGTAGTATGAAACTTCTTGCAAGCTGCCGGTTATGCCAGGGGCTTCAAGGGTTCCCTGGGTCTCCACGCGCCAAGCCTCGAACTCACCGAGCGGAACCACGACGGTCTCCTTGCGGACGTTCACGACCTTTGCCTTCATCCTCATGGTCCCGGCTGCGGTCTCGTACGACCAAGTCGCGCCCTCGGTAACTTCTACCGGTAATGCCCGAAAAGGCGGGTCGAACGTGGATGCGCCGACCGAAACCGCCCACACGCCATCCTTACGAATCTCGTATACCTCGCCTTGGTCGAGGCCGAATGGGGCGTTCACCAGCTTTGAGGTAACGACGGCGACGCCCTCTTTCAGTGAGACCTCCGCATCACGGTAGACAAAGAACTCTTGCGTCTCACCGGGTTCGATCGAGTACGTCATCTTCATATGGACTTCGCGCTCAAACGGCGCGCCGAACAGGCGCGCGCCCTGCGTCATCAACTCTTCCGGAATCTCCGTCTTCTTCGCCTTTTCTGCGGCGGGCGTGGATGACTTTGGCTCGTCCTGCTTCTTCGCGCATCCTGCTGCCGCGGAGAGCAGTGCGACAAGAGCCGTAGCGCACGCGGCGCGCTTCAACCAAAGCGTCATCGTATCGTCTCCCCCTTCAGCTTGAGCGTTGTCTTCCGGAACCTGTTCTGCGTGAGCAACTTGTCAACGTTTCGCACGATTCCCTTCCCGGGTGCGAACCAGTAGCTGCTGTCGGAAGCGGGGTTGCCGCCTCCTCCTTTGGGTCGGGTCGAGATGTCCACGCGATAGGCTTGCACCCTTCCGCTCGCGGTATCCACTTCCATCATCCCTTTGGCTGTTATGGTCGTCTCGAGTTCCAGGTTGGGATCGTCGGAGATGCCGGTTCCGCTCCACGTACGCGTCTCACCAGGCTCGTTCGGCCAGACACCGATAGGAAGGGGCGGGTCCAGGTTGTACCGCTTCCCGTTCGCCAGCGCCGAGACGAGGTGAACGGCGTCGTCGGTTACCCGGATTACGAGTTCTCCGACGGGCTTCTCCTCTTCGTTGAGCTCGTGGATTAGAGCTTGCTTGCCTCCGCCAACGTCCGTAACCTCTGCGACGTGCCACACGCGGGTTCCTACTGAGATGACAGGCGACTGGTCGGCGACATGCTGCTCGATTTCGATCGTGTACGTCCACCGGTTGCCCTCTGCAAGAGGGAACAGGTCGTGCGCGGTACCGCCTTCCGCCGCGTCGGTCGTCTCGGCGGCGCCGGGCTTCGCCGCCGGTAGTTCGGAAGGACCGCACGCAGCCGAGCCGAGCAGCAGAGCCATCGCCACGCTGCCGATCGCCCCGTGCATCAACCCCATCCATGGACTTCTATTTCTTGTCATGGTGTTCCTTAATGACCTGAACGGCCTTTCGGGCGTCCACCTCGTCGGACACGTTCAGGATTTCCGCCACAGAATACTTCATTTCGTGCTGCACGATGGGCGCGGCGACCGCGACTCCGTCCACCGCGAACAGCAGTTGCAGTCCTCGCTCTCCCCGCGTGTACTTCCACAAGCGGTACCGCGCGTCGTCGGTTAGGGTGAGCCGGAGGGCGAACAGGCTCCTATCCCTTGCGGGGTCGTCGTACTCTCGCAGGTCGGCGTCAACGATTTGTCGCTCCGTCGCAAGGATCGTCGTCCGCGCCAGCAGGCTCTCGACCGGACGCGCGAGCCTCTCCTTGCCGGTCTGCGAGAGCAGTCGCTCCAGGTCGCTCCGAACGTCTTGGCGAGGCCCCTTCTCTAAGGCGGCCCAAACCTCTCGCACTACGCCGTACAGCGCGGCTTCGGTCGGGTTGAATGCGTCGCGGATGACCCGGTTGTTCAGGATCTCCTCCGCCAAGCGCGTCCGATAGTTGACCCGCACGACCCCCGTCGCCTCTGGCCCTCCGCTGGGGACGCGCACCGGCACCGGCACGCGAACCGTAATCCCCGCCCGAAGGTTGGCGAGGCTGATGCGCTCAGCCGGCTCGCCATCGAGCGTCGTGCCCAACTGGTGCTCCAACCTCCGCAAAAGCTCTTCGTCTCCCTCCAGCGCGGCCCTGAGTTGCGTTTCCTCCCACACCGTGTCGGGAGGGGGAAACGAAGCAGGGTCAATGTCGTTCAAGGATTCGAGCAATTCCGACAGCGCGTCCTCGTCGCCGTTCAGGGAGCCGATGAGAGCGCGTATCGGTACGGCCGGGCCGCGGGCGTCGTCACCTGACGTGGCTGCGTCCCGCTCGTTCGTCCCCGCTCCTCGTATCAGCATCGCCGTACCATTCGCAACGATGATCCTCTCACCCTCGAGTTCAATGCCGAACAGGTTGACCCTCCCGGCTTCGAGGGGCTCGAACTCCATTCCGCCCACCGCCCACTCCGCGTACAGCCAGTTCCCGCCGAACCAAGCGCCGAGCAGAACCAACACCGCCAGCGTAAACGTCAACACGCCCCGATAGCGGCGAAGGAACGGGATGCCGGTAGAAGCACGGGCCTCGGTTTGCATGCTCTCTCGATTCTACTACGCCGGAAGGATGCTAATCCGCCGGGTTGAACCGAGCGTACAGCGGGCCACACACCGCCGCAGAGACCCCGACAACCCCCGCGCTGAACAGCAACGAGAGGACCGCCGCGAACGTGAGCGGAATGTCCAAGAGGGCGAAGATGATCGCAACCACAACGCTCGGCCCAACCGCGATCGCCCCCGCCAGGAACTGAACCATGCCACGAAAGCCGCGCTGCGTCGGATCGTCCACGTGCGGAAAGTTGAGGATCACGATCAACTGAACGGCGACCACGGCGCACGCCAAAGCCGGGAACGAAAGCAGCGCAGCCAACCCATAGTCGGGCGTGCGCCACATTCCGACCAGCAGCATCAGCCCCGACGCGACGCCCATCACGGCAGGTAGCAGCGACTTGCCCAGAATGTCCATCAGGCAAAGCGTGCTCATGCTGAAGGGCAGCGGCTTTTGCACGTCGGTGCGTCGCAAAGTCTCTAAGAATCCGCCCTGAGCAACCGCGAGGGCGAAGGAGAAGACCATCAGAAGGTGCACCGGAAGAAAGAAGACAGCGCCCGCGTTCCTTTCGTCTTCCGCGATGAACGGCAGCGCGGAAAGAAAAGCCAGCACTACCAACATCATAAGCATCATGGCGCCGAATGCGCGCGTCTGGAGCACCGCCTCTCTCCAGACGATTGCCCAAGCGCCCTTGGCGCGCCAGCCGTAGATGAACGGAGGACGCCGAGGCTTCAACTTCCCCTGCCGGGCGTACAGGCCGTAGATGGAGAACATGTCGCCGCGTTGCTGAGCCTCCCGCCTCGCTTGCACTCCGCCAATCTGCCTCGCCGCCATGTCGTAAAGCCACGCCGCCTGCCTGCGCGCAGCCCAAATCAGAGCCGCCGAGCCTCCGACGAGCACCCCCAGGCCGAGCCACGCATCCGCTGCGCGCCCCTCGGCAAGTCCCAACGCCATATCCGCAGCTGCCGTAACCGGGAAGAGCAGCACGCGCGCGAACCATGAGTCCGCCAATGCAAGGAACGCGGCGAGGCTGTCCTCGGAGCGCACCGCGCCTGCCGCCGCCCCCAGCAGGTAGGCGCCCGCCGCCCCGAGAAGGATGGCGAACCAGCGCCTCGCTCTCCGACCTCCCGGCGTGTCGCGGTTGATCGCCAAACCGATGGCGTAACTTGCCGCCACACCGAACAGGCTGAGCAGCAGGAATGCACCCAATGCCATGCGACCAACAAGCGCGGGGTTCTCCACTCCGCGCGCGAGGAACTCGAATCCCCGCCAAGTCTGCCTCCCGCCGAACAGCAGCACGATAAGCGGGAACAGCAGCGTGAAAACGTAGTCAATCACAAAGCGGTGCAACAGCACCGCCTTCGGGTTCACCGGAGTGGAGAACAACACGTCGGCGTCCGCGCCTTGATAGTTTCCGGGTGGGCGGAAGGACATGAGCAGGCGCAGGACGAGCACCACAAGGAACCCTCCGATGACCACCAAGCGCAGAATCGGATACACCTCCGACGGCAGCGCCTCGATGGCGCCCGCCCCTCGCCGCTCGTACCTGAAGAAGTTCGCTCCGACGATGCTGAACCACCAAGCGACAAGGAACAGCACTCCGATGAGGCGTGTAGGGCTTTGCAGCGCGCGCCGCACGCTGTTCACCAGCACCCTTCCGGTTAGCCACCAAAGCGCATTCATCGCGTCAGCCTTTGGCGACCGGTGGCTCCTCGGGATCGCCCAGGTCGAAGCGCACCTCGGCTTGCTCTTCGGTCAGGCGCAGGAAGACGTCTTCGAGGGATGCGCCCTCAAGGTTCGCGTGCTGCCGGAGCGATTGCACGGTGCCCTCCGCGATGTTCTTCCCCCGAGCAAGGATCACGACCCGGTCACAGAATCGCTCCGCGGTGTCGAGCAGGTGTGTGCTGATGAGAATCGCGCAGCCCCCATCACGCGCCTTGAGCAACTCCTGCTTGAACTCATGCGCGCCACGCGGGTCGATGCCGATGAGCGGCTCGTCGAGCAACAGCACGTTCGCATCGTGGATGAATGCGCAGGCAATCGCCAGTTTCTGCTTCATCCCCTTGCTGAGCGTCGCAACGAAGGCGTCCTGCTTCTCCACCAGGTCGTACTTTGCGAGCAGTTCGTTCGCGGTTTGCTCAAAGAGGTCGAGACGGTCGTAGCACATCGCCACAAACCGCAGATGCTCGCGCACCGTCAGCAGTTCGTACAACGCGGGCACCTCGGGGACGTACGCCATCCGCGCCTTCGCCTCCGCCTGATGCGAGAGGATGTCGTAGCCGTTGATGCGGACGGAGCCGCTCGTTGGCCTTAGAATGCCGGCGATGCAGCGGAGAACGGTCGTCTTCCCCGCTCCGTTTGGCCCAAGCAGGCCAACAATCTCGCCGGGGCTTACGGTGAATGAGACACCGTCCGTCGCGCGGAAGGTGCCGTATTCCTTCACGAGGGAGATGACCTCGACCACGTGCGGATGTTACCGCTGTTGGTTGGCCGCCCCTCTCCGCTTGCCCCGCTGGGGTACGGTAAGTGGCTCATGAGGCGGGTGAAACGCGCCGAGCAAACGACGGTCGGATGGAGAGAGTGGGTCTCGCTGCCGGAACTTGGCATCCCCGCCGTCAAGGCGAAGATAGACACCGGCGCCCGCACCTCTTCGTTGCACGCATTCAACGTGCGAGCGTTCGAGCGGGACGGAAGGGCGATGGTGCGTTTCGACGTTCACCCGCTCCAGCGCGACTCGGCGACCACGATTCGCGTCGAGGCGGAGCTAATCGGCACGCGCGTCGTCCGCTCATCTTCCGGTCACCAGCAGCGCAGGCACGTCATCGAGACGGTCCTCGAGATCTGCGGTAAGCAGGTTAGGGCGGAGGTAACCCTTACGCGGCGTGACGTCATGGGGTTTCGAATGCTCGTTGGCAGAAAGGCGCTTGCGGGGGCGTTCGTCGTGGACCCGAACCGTTCTTTCATCGGTGGCTGGCCTGAAGGGGTAGAGCGTCCCCGGAGAAGGAAGCGATGACGCCTGCGCCCCGCCGCAGGGCGCAAGCGTTCGAGTTCGCCCGCAAGAAGGTCCTCCCCGGGCACCAGAAGCGATTCGAGTTTCCCGTGGCTCGAGATGCGCTCGGCGCGCAGTTCTCCCTGCAAGCCGTCGTGCTTCATGGACGGCGCCCGGGCCGCCGCCTCTGGGTGAATGCGGCGACGCACGGAGACGAGGTCGGGGGAACCGCCATCGCCGGCAAACTGCTCGACGCCGTGAACCCGCGAGAGTTGGCGGGGACGCTGGTCGTCGTGCCCGTCGTCAATGTGTTCGGCGTGATGAACCGCACACGGTATCTGCCGGACCGGCGCGACCTGAACCGTTGCTTCCCCGGCTCGGAGCGCGGCTCGCTCGGCTCGAGGGTGGCTCGGCTGTTTCTCAACGAGGTGGTTCAACCCTGCGAGGTCGGCGTGGACCTTCACACCGGTTCTGGCGGAAGGCGGAACCTGCCGCAGATTCGCGTTGACCTGAGCGACCCCGAGGGTCGCGAGTTGGCGCTCGCGTTCGGTTCGCGCGTGATTCTCGACTCTCGCATGAGGGACGGCTCGCTCCGTGCAGCCGCGAGGGAGCTCGGCAAGGTGGCGCTCGTGTATGAAGGGGGCGAAGCACTCCGATGGGATCGAGGGGACGTCGAAGCGGGCTTCAACGGCTTGCTTCGCCTGATGCATCACCTCGGCATGATCGAACAGTCTCCGCCTGCTCCCAGCGAGGCACCTCGCGTGTGCGATTGGAGCACCTGGGTGCGGGCGAGTCGAAGCGGCCTGGTTGACTACCTCGTCGAGTTGGGTGAGGTCGTCGACAAGGGGCAGTCGCTCGCCGTCATCTCCGACGCGTTCTCCACCTCGCGCGTCCGCGTGAAGGCGACGGCGTCCGGCGTGGTCATCGGGCGCGCGTCCGCGGGGCTGGTTACACGCGGCGATGCTCTGTATCACGTCGCAAGCCCCTAAGGGATTCCAAGCAGCTTGTGAGTCTGAAGGCTCAAGCGCCACTTCGGATGCGCGAGGCAGTACTCGATCGCAAGGCGTGTGTTCTGCCCGATGTTTGGCCCGTCCATCGGCTGCAGGAAGAAGTGCTGAAAGTCCATAGCCTCGAACTCCCGGGGGTCAACGCCAAGCTGAGGAAACACCAGCTTCAGTTCGTCTCCCGAGCACACCTTCAGGGTTGTGCCTGCCTTGGGACTCACGCACACCCAATTCAGTCCCTCGGGCAGCGGCAGCGTGCCGTTCGTTTCGACGGCGACTTCGAACCCACGCGCGTGCAGCGCCTTGACGAGCGCCTCGTCCAGTTGCAGAGCAGGCTCGCCGCCGGTGCAGACGACGAAACGGCGCTCCTCCTCACCGCTCCACGCCGCCGCTACGGCGTCAGCAAGCGCGTCCGCACCGCTAAACTTGCCGCCGTTCTCGCCGTCGGTACCGACGAAGTCGGTGTCGCAGAACTTGCAGGTCGCGCTTGCTCTGTCTTCCTCTCGTCCCGACCAGAGGTTGCACCCCGCGAATCGCAAGAACACCGCGGGGCGCCCCGTTTGCGCACCCTCTCCCTGGAGCGTGGGGAATATCTCCTTGACGGTGTAGACCTTCATTGCCGCACCGCGTAGAGCGTCGGGTCCGGCACGCGGGCTTCGAGAAACGCCTTCGCTCGGATACGGCAGGAGTCGCACATCCCGCAGGCGACGACCTCGCCCTCGTGCTCCGCCGGGTCGTAGCAACTTACGGTTTGCTTGAAAGGAACACCGAGCGAGACGCCAAGCCGGACAATCTCCGCCTTCGAGAGGACGATGAGCGGCGCGTGGATCTCGACGGGGTTCCCCTCTTCTGTTGCGGCTTTGGTTGCAACGTTCGCCAGTTCCTGAAACGTCGCGATGAACTCCGGTCTGCAGTCCGGATAGCCACTGTAGTCAACGGCGTTCACTCCAATAAACACGCTGCGCGCGCCCTTCACTTCCGAGAGCGCAAGTGCGAGACCGAGCAACAGTGTGTTTCGCGCAGGAACGTAGGTGTTCGGAACTCCCTCGTGCTGCCCGCCCTTCGGCACCGGCATCGAAAGGTCGGTAAGCGATGAGCCTCCGAGCGGGCGAAGGTCGAGCGGCAGCACGGTGTGCGACTCCACGCCTGCCCACCGCGCCAACTCGCGCGCCGCTTCGAGTTCGACGGCGTGGCGCTGCCCGTAGTCAACGGAGAGCGCATGCAAGGCGAAGCCGTCCCTCTTCGCGAGGGCGAGGCACACCGCGGAGTCCATCCCTCCGCTCAGCAGCACGACCGCGGACTTGCTCACCGGCCCTAGGATATCCGCAGACGCGGTCGCTCCGCTACCGCGCAGCAGATTCCGGCTCGGGGTCCACGCCGATGCCGTCCGCGACGAGGTTGATGTAGGAGAAGTACGCGACCACCTGCACGATGTCTGAGATCGCGCGGTCGGTGAAGCCCGCTGCCCGAAGCGCGTCCACGTCCGCCTGCGCAATCTGGGCTGGTGTCAGCGCGAGTTTCTCCGCGTATTCGAGCATCGCGCTGTCCTGTGCTGAAAGCCTCGCCGAGCGCCAGTCTTCCGCAATCGCCGCCACAAGCTCTTCATCTGCGCCCTCCGACCGGAGGTCCTCGGCGTGCGCTTTCACTCAGTAGTGGCAATCGTTCGCGCGAGACACGACGACGCCGATCATCTCTCGCTGCGTGCGCGAAAGCGGAGACTCGCCGTACATGACCGCGAGGTAGAGGCCGATGGACGCGCGCAAGTGATGGGGGGCGAGGCTCATGCACTTCACGATGTTGAACACCTTGCCCGCGCGGCGGCGCGCTTCTTCGTAAAAACGCTTCAACTCGCCCTCTGCCTGCGCTTCTTCGATAAGGTTGATGTATGCCATGGTGTGCTCCGCGGACAGGGTGGCGCCCCCGGCAGGATTCGAACCTGCGGCCCACTGCTTAGAAGGCAGTTGCTCTATCCCCTGAGCTACGGGGGCTGTACTCCGAGAGGATACCTTATCAGCGTTCCTGCGAATCTTCGAGGCGCTCTTCCAACTCTTCTCGCTGTGCGGTGAGGAAGCCCGGCCGCAACTCCAGTTCATCGAGCGCGCTGTTGATGGAGTCGAGTTGCGTTCGGATGTCGTTCACCGTTTCGTCCATCTCCTCCTTGGGCATTGCCGCTTCGCGCTTCTCGAGGCGATGTCCAAGCAACTGCACTCGGAGTGAGTCGAGGGCGGAGATGTAAACCGCGCACTGCGCCTCCGTTCGCGAGACCTTCGAGGTGATTGCGTCAAACACAGTTCGATACTCTTCGAAGTTCTTCGCGGCTATCGCGTAGAGGTCGTTCGTCTCGCTGTCTGGGCTTGTCAAAGGCGGGAACGGGAACAGCCCGCCGGCGCCGCGCTCGCTGTCCAAGATCTCCTTCTTCACAAGGTCAGCCTTTCGCAGCGATGTGTACAGCCTCCGCTTCGTGTGCTCGACCGTGCGCGCAATCTCGTTGAAACTGCCCGCAATGCCTGAGGGTGCACGGTGTACTGCGCGCTGAAAGCGGCGAAACCGATCCTCGATCATTCGCCAAAGGTCTGCGTACTCCGGGTTGACGAAGCGGCGTCGTAGCCACTCCTTTGCGGTCTCGAAGGCAAAGTAGCCGGAGCCCGCTACGGCGGTCGCCAGCCCTAATCCGCCCCAGACGCTGAACAATCCACCGAGCGCCATCAATTGGTATGCGGTGAACCACCCCGCGACGAGGGCAATCAGCGGCGGCGGCTGGATCGCCGCGATAAGCAGGTTCTTCCAGTCGTGGCGGCGAACCTCATCCATCGGCTTTCAGCGGCGCAGCCTTCGGCTCAACGCACAGCAACGTCTCGACGGCGCGCGCCATGCCGAGCAGGTAGTCGTCGCGGTAGGAATCCGCCACCAGTTGAAGGCCCACGGGCAGGCCGCCGCTGAACCCGCAATTGAGGCTGATGGCGGGGAAGTTGCCCATGTTCGCGGGGATCGTGCAGAAGTCCGCCAACTTCAGCGCAAGTGGGTCGCCTGCCTTCTCCCCAATGCGGAACGCGACGGTCGGGCTTGTGGGGGCGAGCACGAGGTCGTACTCTTGAAAGGCGCGACGCATCTCGTCGCGCATCAGCGTGCGGGCGCGGTGCGCGGTCGCGTAGAACGCATCATAGTAGCCGCTGGACAGAACGTAGGTACCGATGAGGATGCGCTCGATGACCTCTTTGCCGAACCCCTGTGCCCGGGTCGCCTTCATCATCTCGTTCGGGGAGTCGGCGGAGATACGAAGACCATATCGGACGCCGTCGTAGCGCGCAAGGTTGCTGCTTGCCTCGGCGGGAGCGATGATGTAGTACGTCGAGACGCCGTGCTCGATGATCGGCGCGCTGAACTCTTCGATCGTTGCGCCGGCGGCAGCGAGTTGCTCGCGCGCCTCGAGCACAATCGCGCGCACGTCCGAGTCCACCGCCTCGGAGAACATCTCCTTTGGGCATCCGATGCGCGCGCCCCTCAGTTCGCCCCCCTTTGCCAGCGCGGGGTCGTACGGCGCATCCACCGTCGTAGCGTCCTTCGGGTCAGGCCCGTGGATCGCCTCGAAGAGCAGCGTTGCGTCCTCTACGCTGCGGGCGAACGGGCCGATTTGATCCAGGGAGCTGGAGAACGCCACCAGCCCAAAGCGACTCACCCTTCCGTAGGTCGGCTTGAAGCCGACCACGCCGCAGAGCGCCGCGGGTTGGCGGATGCTTCCGCCTGTGTCGGAGCCGAGGGCAACCGGCGTCATTCGAGCGGCGACGGCGGCCGCGCTTCCGCCGCTGCTCCCGCCGGGCACTCGCTCCAGATCCCACGGGTTCTTCGTGGGGAAAAACGCGCTGAATTCGGTGCTCGTGCCCATGGCAAACTCGTCGAGGTTCGTCTTGCCCACAAGCACTGCGCCTGCGTCGTCGAGCCTTTGGGTGACGGTCGCCGAATAGGGAGGCACGTAGGCCTCAAGCATGCGCGACGCACAGGTCGTGCGGATGCCGCGCGTGATGATGTTGTCTTTGAGCGCGATCGGGATGCCGGTGAGCGCGCCCGCTTCTCCCTTCTCGATTCGCTCTTGCGCCTCGTCCGCGCGTCGGAGCGCCTCTTCCTCACAAACGGTGACGAAGGCGTTCACTTGGTCGTCAAGGCTGCGAATGCGATCGAGGTGCGCGCGCGCAAGGGTCTGCGCCGTCGTCTCGCCGTTGTCGAGGCGGCGACGCATCTCGGTTACGGTGAGTTGGGTGAGGTCGTCCATCGGCGGCCGGGCGGCGCGCTACTCCATGATCGAGGGAACGAGGAACAGCCCCGAGCGCACTTCCGGCGCCTGGTCGAGCGCTTCCTCTCGCGTCAGCCCCTCGGGCGCGGCTTCACGCTCGTCGTTTCTGAAGACGTTCGTCGAGTCAACCGAGTGAGGCGAAAGGGGGACGTCGTGGAGTTGCAACTGCTGCAACTGCTCGAAGTGTTGCAGCACCCGGTTCAGGTCGGATTCTATGGCCGAGACCTCCTCGTCGGAGAGGTTCAATCGCGCCAATTCCGCAAGTTTTCTCAGTTCCTCGCGCGAGATTGCCACAGGGCAAGTGTACCTCTCCCGGTTGAGCGGGGCGCCGTCGGGATAGGTGCATAATCTCGCGTCGTGCAAGCACCCCGCGTCGGCCCCCCGTTCGGCGTCGTTACCGGCGTGATGTTGTTCATCCTCGTGGTGGGGGTGCTTTTCAAAGGCGCATCCAGGCTGCTTCCTGAGCGGCAACCGAACGCGCTGGCCGAGGAGTACAGTTCTTACCTGCGCGGCGCATCGAGGCAACCGATCGAGTGGGTGCCGCTGAGCCAAGAAGCGTTTCGCGAGGCGGAGCAGCAGGGCAAGCTGGTCCTGGTCGCTGTGACCAGCCCGTTCTCGGAGGTCTCACGCAGGATGGACCTCGACCAGTTTGTGGACCCGGAGTTCGCGTTTATCGTGAACAGCCACTTCGTTCCCGTGCGCGTGGACGCAGAGGAGGCAGCCGACTTCGCGCTGGAGATGGCGCTGAACGCGGCGACACTCGAGGCGGCGGGTGGCGCCCTGTTCTTCGCGATGGAGGCGGACGGCCGCATCCTCTCCACCAGCCTTCCCGTTTCTTTGCGAGGCAGAGCCGGAGTGCCTGGTCTCGTAGACTGGCTCGGCGACCTGAAGCGGGACTACGCCGCGCGCAAGCCGAGTGTGCAACAGGAAGCCGAGCGACTTCAACGCGAGCGAGAGAGCCTCGCCGCCCTGATTCGGCATCCGCTGGAAGTGCGCGATGAGGAGTTGGAAGCGGCTCTCGCGTCCGCATTGCGCTCCGGGGTGAGCGCCACGGCTTCGTACTTCACGGCGGATCGCTCCGCGTTTCGCTCGGTTCCTTCACCGCTAAGCGCGCCAATCCCCGAGTTGCTCCTTCTCGCAGGTGCGGAGGGGCAATCGGCGGCCGGCGCATGGCTGCTGCGCTTGCGGGAGTCGGCCT
>JBFMFD010000052.1:0-15671 GCA_040752255.1 Armatimonadota bacterium | reverse complement strand
TGAACTGGAAGGTGGTGAAGTCTTTCTCCTTCATGCACGCTTCAGCCATCGTCTTGAATTGACCGGTTACGGCCTGTTCGTTCTTCATCGCGGCGCTCACGGCGGCTTTGGCGTCCTTGTAGTTCGCCTTGGAAGCCGCGACGGCGGGGATGTTGAAGGGGTGGCCGACCTCGATAAGGAAGTGGATAATCTTCATCGCGTGCCCACGCTCCTCTTCCGACTGGCGGAAGAAGAATCCTGCCCACTTCTCGAGGCTCTGCTCGCCGAACCACACGGCGATGGCGAGGTACATGTTGCTCGCCTGGAGTTCGTGGCCGACCTGAGCTTCCAACAGTGTTCCGAGTTTCTTGCTGATCATGCCCCAACCTTACCTGATGCGCATCAGGGCGGTCAACGGCATGGGGCGGAGCCGAGAGGCTAAGCCTCGACTCCGCCATGACTTGAACCGGTCGAACGCGCCGAGCTTAGAAGCAGGGCGCGCCGTCGTTGCTCGTGCTGTTGGTGATGTTCTGGACGTTTTCCCCGTTGACGGAACTCATCAGGAAGATCTGATCCCTTCCGGTGCGGTTCGACTGGAAGGCGATGACCTGACCGTCGGGCGAGTAGCAGGGCGCGAGCTCCTCCGATGGCTCCGTGGTCAATCGCTGCCTGCCGCTACCGGTGGCGAGGATTACCCAGATGTCGTTGTTCAGTCCGTCCTTGGAGACATACGCGAGGCGCGTGCCGTTCGGATGCCAGGCAGGCATCGTGTCCGCTACGTCGTTGTTGGTGAGCTGCCGCTTGTTGGTGCCGTCGCTGTTCATGATAAACAGCTCCAGATCGCCGTCCTCAGCCGACGCATAGGCGATGCGATTACCGCCCGGGCTGAACGCCGGCTCCGCGTGGTCCGCCGTGCCGCTGGTTAGCTGCGTCAGGCTACCGTCGCTTATAAGCACCACATAGACCTGGAAAACGCCATCGCGGTCCTGACCAACGAACGCGATCTCCTGGCCGTTGGGATGGAACGATGGATCCTTGGCGTCTCCCGCGAAGAACGTGAGGCGCCTCTGGTTCCGACCGTCAGCGTCCATCACGTAGATGTCGAGCGAGCCGCCGCGGTCCGATGTGAAGGCGACCTTCGTTCCGTCCTGGCTGAGCGAGGGCTGGCCGTCGAATCCCGTGTCCGTCGTGAGTTGCAGGGGGCCGCCGCGAGTAACGGTGCTGATCCAGACGTCCGTGTTGCCCCCGCGGTCGCTCTGGAAGACGATGGGGGTCGTGGTGCCCCCACCACCTCCACCGCCTCCGCCGCCGGCGGCCTCGGAGCTGCCGCCGCAGCCTGCGATGACGAGGGGCGTTGCTGCCAACGCCAATGTAAGACTATGTATAAGATTTCGCTTCATGACCGGTCTCCTTTCAGAGTTTGTACACTCTGTTGCGTCCGCCGCAATTCTGGGGCCAACGCACCCATAGATTAGACAGTCGGGAGGGGGGTTTGGTTCGAGTTCCGCCGAAATCCAGCACTTTTCGCGTGCCGGATCGGGCAGAACGCTCCAATCCTTCCCGGCGTCAGCCCATAATCTTACCGCGCCCGAACGGCGTAGAACCGTACCAGCGATGCCGACTTACGAATACGAGCACGACGGCGAGCGAGGCGAGGGCTGCCCTGAGGTCATCGAAGTGGCCCACTCCATGGCGGACGACCCGCTCCGCACCTGCCCGTACTGCTTCTTCCCGGTTCATCGCATCGTGACGATGCCCCTAAACGCCACCGTCCAGAAGCCGACCAAGTTGACCGACCGCAACCTCGAGGCCACCGGCTTCACCAAGTATGTCAATCGAGGCGACGGCACCTATGAGAAGGCTGCCGGCCCCGAGGAAGCGCCCGAACGCCTGAACCGAGACGCCATCGAGAAGAACCTCGACCGCCTCGAGAACTCCTAATCGTTCGTTACGACGAACGACGCGTAGGCTCTGTCCGCCTGGCCGAACATGTCGGTTGACTCCACTTCCATGAGGTGCGGCCCGGCGCCCAAGTCCTCGGGCAATGTCCCTTCCCAGAGGTGAGTGCTGTTCGCAGGCGCGGGCAGAGGGCGGTAGGGCGACGTGAGGTTCCGCTCGCGCTCATAGAGGGCGGCGTACCACGGGTCCGGCCGATTCACCTTCTGCATCGTCGTCCAGTTACCGCGGCGGTCCAGTCGGAAGCGAACAACCGATCGCTCGCTACCGGCGAACACGTTCACGGTGAACTCACGCTCCTCTACCCGGCTTGGCTTCACGACCTCCGGCACGTTGATTCTCATCTGCCAAGTCTCGGGTCGCCCAGCGGGGAAGAAGCGAATGCTGTACCGGTTACCTTCAAAGCGGAACAGCGACCATCCGTTCGGCGCGCCGTCGCGCATGGTCGTGTGTGGGATGCCCCGTTCGTCCGGCGCCCCTTGCCACCAACTGCCGCAGGCGGTAACGTTGATGACGTGGTGGTGCGGCACGGGTCCGGTGAAGCCGTCCTCCGCCTTGAGGAACACGTGCTCCTGAGTGTGGGTGTGTGCCGACACGGACAGCGTGTAGGGGTGCCGCGAGAGGATGCCGAGCAACCGCCGGCGATCCTCCTCGCGCATGGAAGTCAGCGGGATATGCATCATGACTACGACCAGTCGGCTGGCCGAAACAGCCCGAAGGTCGTTCTCGATGAATCGGAACTGTTCCGCCGAGAGACCACCGACGTACTGCTTCCGCCCGCTGTCGAGCATCGTCCAGTAGACACCATCTACAACGATGAAGTGCACCGGTCCGTGGTCGAACGAGTAGTACGCCGGGCCGAAGAAGCGCTCGAAGGTCTCGTCTGAATGCTCATCGGTCTCCGCGTCGGAGTTGATGTCGTGGTTGCCGAGGACGTTGTACCACGGGATGCCCACAGATGCTACCGCCTCGACATAAGGCCCCAACACGTTGAGGTCGTCGAAGACAAGGTCCCCGAGCGTAACGCCAAACGCCGCGGGCGTGCCGACAAGATGGTCGAGGATGTCTCGGCGAACGTAACCGACTTCGCGTACGTCGCGAGTCTGCGTGTCGCCGAGCATCAGCACCTCGAACCGGTTGCTTTCATCGCGGCGATGAAGAGGGAAGTCAATGCTCTCGGGTAGCGATCCCGTAGGCTCGACGCCGGGGAAGCGGCCTTGCGGGGAGCCGTTCGGCTTGTGAATGTAGAAGAAGCGGGGCAGGTTGTTCTCGTCCGTGGGGGTCATCCAGCCTGTCGGCTTGATCACGAAGAAGATGGTGTCGTCGTCATAGGGGAGGCGCCAGCGCCCATCCCGGTCGGTGGACACGATCTGCGCCCCGTTCGATACGCGGACTCTCGGGATTCCCGGCTCGCCGGGGTCCCGTAGACCGTCACGATCTCGGTCATCGAAAACAGACCCGGCAGCGAGCGGAATCTGGGGGCTTGCTTGGGGCGCGTTGAACCAGAGAAGGGACAGGAGGACGCCGACCATGGGCCGATTATGGGCGCCCGAGCCCCTGTTTTTGCCCAAATCGGCCCGTGACGAGGGAGGGAGCGCCCCGCGGGCGGCGAAAGGAGGGCAAAAGAAGAGGGGGTCGGAACTAGGCCCGACCCCTCATGTGCAGGCAGGCATCGAATGATTCGGCCCAAAGGGCGAATCACCCGTTGGACGGGAGGTTCGGGGCGTTTGGTTCGCGGGTTCGGACTTTTTTCTTTCCCGCACCCTAAAGCCGCCCCGCTTACCCGGCGGTGAGGTAGGTGAACTCGAAGGAGTCGCCCGCCGAGATGCCGCCCGGCTTGAGCGTCCCGCTGGCATCGGGTTTCAAATCAAGACCATCGTCAAACGTCCCGATCACGGAAGCCACCTTCCGCACGTTCCTCGACCAGGTGGACATCCAGATCCGGGACATCTGACCAATCGCGGGGCACATCGCTCGCCCTCATCCCGTAAACTGCAAGCCATGGCACGAATCTACACCCGCAGCGGAGACAAGGGCGACACCGGTCTGGTCGGCGGGGAGCGCCTCCCGAAGGACGACCCGCTCGTCCAAGCAATAGGCGATGTGGATGAGTTGAACGCAGTCATCGGCGTCGCTCGGGCATGCGGCGTAGGCGAGGAGTTGGACGCGGCTCTGGCGGTCATCCAGAACGAACTGTTTGAGGTAGGGGCGGCGCTGGCGGGTGCGGAACCCGCCGACGGCTTCCCGCCCGTATCGAGGCTGGAGCAGGCCATAGACCAGTTCGAGGAGCGGCTCCCCCCACTGAGGGAGTTCATCCTGCCGGCAGGCTCACCGCAGGCAGCGCACCTCCACCATGCTCGTGCGGTGTGTCGCCGGGCGGAGCGGAGCGTCGTCGCGGCGTTCGCGGGGCGTGCGGTGGTCGGGGCGATTCTTGTATACTTGAATCGGCTCTCGGACTTGCTGTTCGTGCTTGCGCGAACCGCGAACGCACGCTCAGCCGTCCAAGAAGTAGTTTGGAGGAAGTCTGAATGATTGCAACGCTCGCTCTCTCGATGGTCGTTACGTTTGCGCCGCAGGCGCCCGAGGTCCAGGCTCAGCAGCCCACAGCGAAGGAGGTCTTCCAGGAGATGCTCAGCCGCTATCACGCTGCCAAGAGCGTATCGGGCACGGTTGTGTTCGAGCAGGCGGCCACGAGCGGCTCGGGCGAGAAGCGCGTCGTCATCACGACCCGGCTCGCCGTTTCGAAGCCGAAGAAGTTCTTCATCGAGCAATCGCGCAGTCCGCGGGACGACGTAATGCCGAACTCGTTCGCGGCTGTGTCTGACGGGAAGAAACTAGGCTACACCGTTCCCAAGGGGCTTCTGCCCGGTGACCCGCCGAAGCTGTATGAAGCGGTCCCCGACTACTCGGGCGTGAGCGAGGGGATGGACGCCTTCGCGTCGCTGTTGCTCGATCGGTCCTTCCCGATCGCCGTCGCGTTTTACAACGAGTATGAGATGCGCTTGCTGACGCAGGAAGTCGCCTCCCTGACGCTGCTGGAGGATCGGACGGTCGGCGAACAGCAGGCGTGGGTGATCAAGGGGGATTACATCCGCTTCCGAAGGACCGCGAACCGCCCCGAGGTCAAGATTCCGATCTACTTCTACGTGAGCAAGTCATACGACTTGCTCGGCGTGGTGTATGAGGAGGGCTTGATGGACGGCGGCGTGCAGTACAACATCACCAGTCGCTGGACGGTTCGACTGCAGCGCGACGTCGAGATACCGGAGTCCACCTTCACGGTTCGCTAAGCCTTGCGCGCCTTTTCGCCCGCCATCGCGAGCACTTCGTCCCAGTGCTTCGCTTCGACGGGCGTCATGCTGAAGCGGTTGCCCTTTCGCAGCACCATCATGCCGTCGAGGTTTGGGTTGGCGCGCATCTCGGCGAGCTTCACCGGATTGCGAAACGCCTTCAGCGGCATGACATCCACCATGTACCAAATCGGCTTCTCCTTCTTCGCCTTTGCGTCGAAGTAGGGTGACTTGGGGTCGAATTGCGCCGGATCGGGATACGGCTCCTTAGCGATCTGTCCGATGCCGAGCACCGCCGGTTCGTCCGCTCCACTCTGATAGAGCAGCACCTTGTGCCCAGGCTTCATCTCCTGTCGAATCCAGTTGCGCACGGTGTAGTTTCGCACGTTCTTCCAGGGCACAGGCTTGCCCCTCTTCATAAGCGCGTCCATGTCGAACCGGTCCGCTTCTCGCTTGAACAACCAGTATCGAGTTTCAGCCATTGCGTCGCTATGATACCGTCCTAAACGGCTTTCGACATGCCGCCGTCAACCAGAAGACTTGCTCCGTTCACGAATGACGCCTGTCTGCTGCACAGAAAAGCGATGACGGCGCCAATCTCCTCCGGCTTGCCGAGCCGACCGACGGGTATCGCCTCGGCGAGGCGCCGGAAGTACTCGGCGGCCGCTTCGCCGGTCTCTGCCTGATGCCGCTCGGCGAGTTCGTCCTGGCGGTCGGTCTTCGTGTGGCCGGGCAAAACGGCGTTCACCGTAATGCCGTTCTTGCCGTACTCGCGTGCCTGCAGTCGCGTTAGAGCGCGCATTCCGGAGCGTAGCGTCGTCGAGATGGCGAGCATATCGTTGACCTCCATCGCGACGATGGACGTAACGTGTACGATTCGCCCCCAGCCCCGCTCCGCCATCGCCGGGACTGCGAGCCGCGTCATGCGAGCCGCACAGAGCAGCGTCGTCTCGACTCCGGCGAGCCACAACTCGTCGTCCAGGGCGCCAACCCTTCCGGGCGTCGGCCCACCCGTGTTGGTGACGAGGATGCTCGGCGGCTCCCAGCGTTCCGCAACTTCGCCGAACCACCGCGTGATGTCCTGTGCGCTGTTTACGTCGCACCGCGTTGCGTACGCCTCGGCGCCCAGGGCGCGAAGCTCGGCGAGGGCGGCTTCAAGGCTTCGTTCGGTTCTGCCGCAGATGGCGACTCGGCAGCCTTCGGCTGCGAGAGCGTTCGCCGCCGCTTTGCCGATGCCTTGGCTTGCCGCCGCGACCATTGCCACACGTCCGGAGATGCCGAGGTCCATGCTGTGAATCTTGGCACAGGCTCCGCCCAGCAAGCATAGCGGCTCCCGCCGAGTCCGGACTCGGGGGAGCCGCGCCTCCGGAGGTGCGGGCTGCCGCGTCCCGCCACCGCAGGCGAGGGGTCGCCTGCTGCGAGCAGCCCGCCGTCGGGTGAAAAGCGTCTGAATCTCCTATTCGCAATTCGCGTGCCACAGCCAGCGGTAGAATCGCCGGGAACCCGCTTCTTCGGGGCGGCGTTGGAAAAGCATGACTGAGTCAAGAGTCGAGAACGTCATCATCATCGGGTCCGGCCCCGCCGGCTACACCGCCGCGCTTTATGCCGCGCGCGCGAACCTGGAGCCGCTGCTGTTTGCAGGTGCCGTGCCGGGTGGGCAGTTGATGATCACAACCGATGTCGAGAACTATCCCGGCTTCCCCGAGGGCATCCTCGGCCCTGACCTGATGCAGCTGTTCCGGAAGCAGGCAGAGCGCTTTGGAACCCGCATCCGCGATGAGGTTGTCACCGGAGTAGATCTCACCGAGCGTCCGTTTGTCGTCCGCGTGGACGACCAAGAGTACCGCGCTGAGACGGTGATCATCGCCACGGGCGCGGACGCCAAGTGGCTCGGGCTCGAGGCGGAGAAGACTTTTGGTGGCTTCGGCGTCAGCGCTTGTGCGACGTGCGACGGCTTCTTCTTCCGCGGCAAGGAGGTCGTCGTCGTCGGCGGAGGCGACACGGCGATGGAGGAGGCGTTGTTCCTCACACGGCACGCCTCGAAGGTGTATGTGGTGCATCGCCGAGACGAGTTGCGCGCGTCGAAGATCATGCAAGAGCGGGCTTTCGAGAATCCAAAGATTGAGTTCATCTGGAACACCGTCGTGGAAGACATCCTCGGAGAACTCGAGCCCAAGCGGCGAGTAACGGGCGTCAGGCTGAAGAACCTTGAAACCGGCGAGACATCCGAGCTTCCGGTTGAAGGAGTGTTCATCGCTATCGGGCACAAGCCGAACACCGACCTCTTCCAAGGCGTGCTTGACATGGACGAACTCGGCTATCTGGTCACCAAGCCGTTCAGCACAGCGACGAAGATATCCGGCGTGTTCGCCTGCGGCGATGTGGCTGACCGCGTTTACCGCCAAGCCGTTACAGCCGCCGGCACGGGCTGCATGGCTGCCATCGAGGCGGAGCGATACCTCGAGGCGCTCCACAACAAGTGATCCCCCTGTGCGCGCTGCTGCTCATCCAGGGCGCGGAGGCACGCCTGCCGATTCCTGCGTGCTTCGAAGGTTATTCGCTTGCAGTCGTCTCCGACCCTGACCCCAAGCAGCCGCCGAGGCTGGACCCGAAGTACCGCTGGGAGTACCCGTTCGCCGCGCGCGCCTCCATGGGCGTGGGCGGCGAGGAGGGGCTGCGCTTCGTCGTTCATGCTCAAACGGCGCGCACCTATCCCACGGCGCTGCTCGCGGCTCGACAGTTGCTGCGCATGATCGAGTTCGCCCATGCGCACTTTGAATACGACAACCCCCTCGCCTATGGACGGCGGGTGGACGTCTTCCTCAGCGAGGGTGGCAAGCCGGGAGGCGAGCAGGGCGTCTTCGAAGGCCCCGACGAGAACGGTCGCCTGCGAAGCTTCAACTGCATCTACATCTACGACTTGGACTCCTTTCGCGAGCCTCTCGAAATGGCGCGGGAAATAGCGCATGAATTCGGCCACGTGGTGATTCCACCCATTGGAGGGTTTGACAAGCCGGAGCGGTGGGCGAACGGCGCGCTCGGGGAGCGAATCTTCCTGTCCTACCTCAGTTCGAGCCGGATAGCGAACGAGGATCGCATGGGCGCACGCGCCGAGGCGCTGAAGGCATGGGTCGAAGCCAACGTCTCGCGTCTCGCTGACGATGTTTTCCTCCGCGGTCCCGACCAGGACTTAGTGGCAGGCAAAGCGGTTCCGATGGAGGCGTACCTCGCCATGATGCTGATGTTCTATGAGGCGCTTCCGGATGCGTTCGGCCGTGCAACGAGGCTTGCAGGCGGCACGACCGCCCGGGACGCGCACAACGGAATCCTCAAGGCGGTAGGTGAGCGCGCGCTGTGGAACGTGGCGATTCCCGAGCGGCTGCGCAACCAGGCGATCTACTTGCCTGCGCCGGGAGAGTGGGCGGTGGAAGGAGGGAAGCCGCTCGCCCGCCGAGGGGCGTGGATGAAGATTCAGCCGCTTGCGTCGGTGGTAACTCTTACGAGGCGCGAGGAGTGAAGCTGCTTCCGCAGCCGCAGCCTCGCTCGGCGTTGGGGTTGTCGAAGCGAAATCCACCGCCAATGAGTTCGCCCGTGTAATCGAGCGTAGTGCCGACGAGGAAGCGCGCCGACTTCGAATCGACAACGACTTCAAGGCCGTCGAAGTCCTTGGACAGGTCGAGCGTCGTCCGCTCCTCGTCCAATCGTGCGACGTAGGACAGGCCAGAGCAGCCGCCGCCCCGCACCCCCACGCGCAGGAACGCGGTCGGCCGTCCTTCCCTGGCTCGGATCGCCTTCACCCTTTGGATCGCCTGGGGCGTCAGGTCAATCGGGAACTCCGGCGGGCTGCCCGATTTGCTCATGCTTGGAGTATACCCGCGCGCGGAAACGGGAACCTGGGGCCGCGTGGATAGGAACCGACCCTGCTCCCCGCCCGTACTACCGATACCGGGGGCGGTATCCGCAGCCCTCGGGCTCTGAAAGGAGGCGGATATGAACAAACGAGCAACGCGGTTGCTTGTCGCGATGGTCGCGCTGATCGTATCGGCGTTACCCGCGGCGGCAAACATCTGGATCCTCCAGGCAGTCTTGACCGGAGATCAGGAGGTGCCACCGAACGGCTCACGAGCCGTCGGGTCAGTGAGCATGTCGTACAACGATGAGACGAACATGTTCAACATGGCCATCCTAGTCGAGGGGATTGCTCGGTCGGATCTGATCGGCTCCCACATCCATCAGGGACCTCCTGGTGTTAACGGCCCCATCATCTTCTCACTTGGGGCGGGCAATCAGTACACCGAGACGCCGAACGGCCTGATGCGTATCCTTGAGAACGCCGGGCCGCTCCCGGAGTCGAACGAGGAGTTCCTCCTGTCGAATCGCAACTACGTGAACGTTCACTCGACCCAGTTCCCCGGAGGAGAGATTCGGGGGCAACTGATCGTGGTTCCCGAGCCGGCGACTGTGGCAGTAGTAACGATGGGCCTGGGGCTTCTTGCCGCGCGAAGGCGGCGACGCTGAAAAGCGGCACGTAACCGCAATGAGTAAGGGCCGGATGTTTCCGGCCCTCTTTTTTGGCGTGAGAGGGTGCCGGGCAGGGTAACGTGCACGTCCGTCGAAAAGGAAGGGAAGATGGCTGGCGCAACTACGGGACGGATTCTCCTCGGCATGCTCCTCGGCGCGATCGTCGGCGTGGCGCTGATGTACCTTCAACCGGTGCCGCTCCAACCGGGCGACGTCGTGGAGGTGAGCCTCGCAGGCGGGGAGGTGGAGCGGCTGACGGTGGCACCCACTATTGTCGCCCCGGGTGACCAGGCGGCAGGGACGCGCAACGCAGAAGGCGAGGTTCAGGTCGCCGGCCTGCAAACCGGCGACGCGCTCACCGCCGTGCAGGCGCAAGGCTTGCCTGCCACGGGCCTATCGCTGAAGGAACGGGGAAGCATGGCGTCGGTGGACGTGATGCCACCCATAACGCAGGTCTTCTACGTAATCGGGCAACTGTTCATCAAGTTGCTCAAGATGCTGATCATCCCGCTCATCGTCGCGACTGTGCTCGTCGGCGTGGCAGGCTTGGGAGACCTCCGACGGATGGGGCGCCTGGGCAAGCAGACGCTTTTCGTGTACGTAGGTACGATGCTACTGGCAGCGACTATCGGGCTGATTCTCGTCGCCCTGATTGGCCCCGGCTCAGGGTTGAACTGGCCCATCGAGGACGGCGACCAGGCCACGCCGACGGTCAGCGAACTCGTCCTGCGCATTGTGCCGGACAACCCCATCGCGGCGATGGCTCAACTGGACGTCATCGGCATCCTGTTCTTTACCATCCTCGTCGGCATCGCGATCCTGAAACTCGGCAAACACCGCGCCGCGCCCGTGTTCAACTTCTTCGAGGCGCTCAACGACATCGTGTACGTGCTTGTCGGCTGGGTTATGTGGACGGCTCCCCTGGGGGTAGGCGCGCTCATTGCGTACTTTGTCGGCATTCAAGTGCCGGAGTACGTGGGGATGTTGCTGCAAAGCCTCGGCAAGTTTGCCCTGTGCGTCGTCCTCGGCTTGGTGACCCAGTTTCTGCTCCTGACGCTACTGGTCGCCTTCGTCGGCAAGTACCGCCCTGGTCGCTTCATCAGCGCGATGAGCCCGGCGATTGCAACCGCGCTCGGCACCGACAGTTCCAGCGCGACGATGCCCGTTACGATGACTTGCGTCAGGAACGTGGGCGTCTCCAAGCGCATCGCCGGCTTCGTCGTGCCCGTCGGCGCAACCGCGAACATGGACGGCACCGCGCTCTATGAAGCCACGGCCGCGCTGTTCTTCGCGCAGGCATACGGCATCAACCTCTCGTTCGGCCAGGAGATTCTGGTCGTGTTCACGGCGGTCGCAGCCGCCGTGGGGGCGGCGGGGATACCGAGCGCGGGCCTCGTTACAATGGCGCTCGTGCTGACCGCCGTCGGCCTGCCTCTCGAGGGTATCGCCCTCCTCTTCGCAATCGACCGACCGCTTGATATGATGCGAACGGTCGTCAACGTGTATGGCGACGGCGTAGCCAGCCGCCTTGTTCAGACCTGGAACCCCGACATCAAACCAGAGGAAGACGACCTGGCGACCGCCTACGAGGAGGTCGAGCCAACCGCCGCGCACGGGGACTAGAGCATGGGTCTGCTCATCGCCGTTGCCGCAGCTTTCGTCATCGCGCTAGTCGCGCTCTACAACCGTCTGGCCAACATGCGCAACATCGTGCGCGCAGCGTGGAGCGACGTGGATGTCCAACTGAAGCGCCGCGCGGAACTGATTCCGAACCTCGTCGAGACGGCCAAGGGCTACTCGGGATTCGAGCAGCAAACGCTGGAATCGGTGACGCTGGCGCGGGCGGGAGTGAGCGCCAACGACATGAGCCCGCAAGAGCGAGCAAGCGCCGAAGCGGAGTTGGGCGCCCGCCTGCAGCGCATGCTTGCGGTGGTTGAGAACTACCCCGAACTGAAGGCGAGCGCGCAGTTCCTCCGCCTCCAGGAAGAGTTGAGCGCAACGGAGACGAACATCGCCAATGCAAGGCGGTACTATAACGCCGCCGTGAGAGACTATAACACCCTGGTCGAATCGTTTCCGAGCGCCCTTGTTGCTGCTATCTTCGCATACCGCAAGGCCGAGTTCTTCGAACTGGACTCTCCGGACGAGGCTGTTGCTCCAAACGCGAGGATGAGTCAAGACTCGGAGGGGTCGGAGTGAGAGCGCTGCTCGTTGCGGCACTGCTCGTCGCCGCCGTAGGCGCAGCCGCGCAGCCGTATGTCATTCAGCGCTTCGAAAGCAATATCCGCATACAAGCCGACTCGCGCCTTTCGGTGCAGGAGCGCATCGCCGTTCGTTTCAACGAGCCGAGGCGCGGCATCATCCGCACCATCCCGGTTGACTACGATACCGGCCGAGGTTATCGGCGGCGTGTAGACGTCAGCGCGGTCGCCGTCGAGGACGGCGAGGGCAACGACCCCGGCCTCAAGGTCTGGAAAGAGGGCGCGTCCCTGATGATTCGCATCGGCGACCCGGACGTGACGCTCTCGCCCGGCACCGAGAGAACGTACGTCATCTCCTACATGGTAACCGGCGCGTTCAACTGGTTCGAGCCGGAGGACGGATGGACAGAGGGCAGGGCGGAACTGTATTGGAACGTTACCGGCGATGAGTGGGACACGACGATCGAGGTCGCTTCCTGCCGCATCCAGTTTCCCACAGTTGACGCCGAAGGAGACGTGAGGTTTCGCGTCTTCGCCGGCCCTTACGGCTCCCGCGCACAGAACGCACTGGCTGCCTTCGCTGAAGGGACGCGAGATGACGTTACCCAAACGACCATCTCCTTGCGAGCAGACTCCGCCGACGCCCTGCGGCACGCGCCGCTGCACCCGGGCAGTGGCATGACCATCGTGGTGGGCTTTCCGGCGGGCCACATCGAACGCCCGCCGCTGTTCACTCAGGTGCGGCTGTTCCTGTTGCCGAACTTGGGCTTGCTCATGCCGCTGTTGGTCGGCGCGATGTTCTTCTTTGCTTGGTCGCTCCGCGGCAAGGACCCACCCCATGGGCCGGTTGCGGTTCAGTATGACCCTCCGGATAGCCTGACGGGCCCGGAGGCGGGCGCGATGCTCGACGAGCGGGTGGACTCGCGAGATATCGCCGCCGGTATCGTCAGCCTCGCAACCAAGGGATACATCAAGATCGAACGCGAGAAGAAGCCGGGGCTGTTCTTCGAATCGGTCGAGACGTTTCTGCACAACAACGACAAGCCGATCGAGAACCTAACCAACTTCGAGATCTCGCTCCTTTCCAAACTTCGCTCATGCGGGAACATCGTCCGCGAGGACGAACTGCGCAAAGATGTCGCACCGCATGTCTCGGACTTGCAGCAGAGCCTTTACGAAACGCTCGTAGATCGCGGCTACTACCTCAGGAACCCAAACAGCGTGCGCAACGCCTGGCTGGTAGGCGGTCTCATCGCGGTGGGCATCGTTACGTTCCTTGTGCTCGGGTTTACCGACTCGTTCTTACCTTCGATCGTCGGCGGGGCGGTTTCGGCAATCCTCGTTGTTGTGTTTGCACAGCTGATGCCGGCGCGCACGCAGCGCGGAGCCAAGGTGTTACGCGACTTGAAAGGGTTCGAAGAGTTCATCCTTCGAGCAAACGGCAAGGAGATGGACTGGATGTCGAAGAAGCACCCGGACATGGCGCTTTTCGAGGCGTACCTGCCCCACGCCGTCGCCTTCGGCGCAACGAAGGTGTGGGTCGAGGCGTTCCAGAGCGTCCTGCAGCAGCCGCCTTCATGGTATGTCGGGAACTGGGACTCCGGCTTTGGGTTCCATTCCTTCGGAGCGGACCTTGAGCGTACCGTCGGCTCGCTCGGCAGCGCTGCCTCGACCCCGCCGCGGTCATCCGGGGCGAGCGGCGGTGGTTCAGGATTCTCCGGAGGTGGCGGATTCTCCGGAGGAGGGTTCGGCGGCGGCGGCGGCAGCAGCTGGTAGCCCCATCGTCTTAGCCAGCGCTTCGTGAGCGGCTTGAATGCGCGCCTCGCGGAGCGTTTGCAGCCACGCGCGCGTTCGCACCGAGCCGCCTGATCGCTCGCGCTCGTACCGTTCGGCGAAGCGCCCACTTTGGATCTCTTGCAACAACTCCCGCAGCTTGGCTTTTGTGGGCTCACCCACAAGCGCCTCGCCCGCCTCCATCGCGCCGAACTTCGCAGTGTCACTGATTCGCTCCACCATGCCGGCGACGCCGTGCTGTATCATCATCTCGGCGATGAGTCGAACCTCAAACAGGCACTCAAACCATGCTGCCTCGGGAGAATAGCCCGCCTCGACCAGCGTTTCGAACGAGGCGAGCACAAGCGCGGGCATGCCCCCGCACAGGACCGCCTGCTCGCCGAAGAGGTCCGTCTCGGTTTCCTCGCGAAAGGAGGACGCTAGGATCACGGCTCGCCCACAGCCGAGCGCCACGGCGTACGCCCGCGCCAACTCGATGTCGCCCGGCTCGGCAGCGATAAGAGCCGCCGCGCCGCTGCCCTCGACGTACAGCCGGCGCAACTCGGGCCCGATTGCTTTCGGAGCGACGAGCAGGCGTTGCAGATCTTCCCGTGGGGCGACGCCGCCGAAGGTAATGCTGTAGCCGTGAGCGAAGACGAGCGCCGCACCTCGCTTGGCTCTCGGGTTTACGACGTCTCGCACGATCTCCTCGTGGGCAGAGTCGGGCGCGAGCAGCGCGATGACGTCCGCCCCAGCTACCGCCTCACCGATCGGCTGAGTGGCCACATCGTCTGCGCGTGCCTCAGCGACACCGGCGCTGCCCGCGCGCAGTCCGACGACAACATCCACCCCGCTGTCCCGGAGGTTCAGTGCTTGTGCGCGCCCTTGCGATCCGTAGCCGACGACGCAGATGCGCTTGCCGCTCAGCGTCGAGGGCAACAGGATATCTTCACCATGCGAATCACTCACCGGCGTCGCTCAACCTCCAGCCACCAAGATTGTCGGCGCAGGCTCGGCTAGCGACTTGCCGAAGCAATCCGTCCGTGCGCGGCTGGGCTTTGCCGCGGTGTTGAAGGTGTACGTCTGGTTCAGTTGGTCCATCGTAACGGGGAAGCGCTTGTCGCCTTCCGGCGTCTCGAGCACAACGTCGAACTTCAGGCGGTAGGGCGACGAAACACCCGTTTGAACGAGCCGGACGGTGGTAATCCACTCGCCGCCCGCCATCGCCGTCTCCGCGCGCCCGAACGAGAGAGACGGGCGCTGATTCGACCAGAGCCACTGGGAGAAGAACCACCGCAGGTCGCGTCCCGCCGCTTCCTGGAGCGCGGAGACGACATCGCCCCAATCGGACGCCTTGCCCGTCCTTCGCTCGACCAGAAGGCGTAGGCCCTTGATGACGGTCTGCTCTCCGACTTCTTCCGCCAGCATGTTGAGCACGTACGCGCCGCGCATGTATCCTACGATTCCGTGCTGGCCGTGGGGCTCAATCAGCTCGCCCAGGGCGACGTCAACGTCTCTGGAGTTCCAGCCCTGCTCGAGTGTGCGGTCGCTGTTCTTCTTGAAGAGGACGCTGTCCACGTATTGAGTGACGCTCTCGTTCCACATGCTGCGGATGTATGTATTGGGCACCAGCCCGCCGAACCACGTGTGCCCGACTTCGTGGGAAGTCGCCCAAGAGGTGATGGGCGGCGAGAGCACCGTGAAACTGTAACACTCCAAGCCGTAAAAGTCAGGCGTGTCCACGATGTCGTAGTGGTTGTATGGATACTTCCCGAACAGGTCTTCGAACAGCGCGATGGAGTCCGCCGCGGAGCGCACATCCTTGGTCGCTCGCTCGCGGTTGATGTTGCCGATGTGCCAAGCCCTGATGACGCGGTCGCGATCCCGCGTCTCGGCAGCCAAGAGATACGGCCCGCCAACGATGTGATGATACGATACGGCGACGTCGTTC
>JBFMFD010000051.1:0-15856 GCA_040752255.1 Armatimonadota bacterium | reverse complement strand
TCGCCCGCCGGGGCAGAGCCCGGGAACCAGTTAACCAACACGCGGCCGTCCGGCAACGGGTAGACCGTGTGCCAATACAACCCTGTGCCCTTTTCGCCAATCTCGTCACACTTGCCCATCACCGTCAGTATACAGGCACCAAGCCGAAAACGGAACGCAAAAATGGGGGGGGGGCAAAATCCGGTAATTATACGGGCTAAAATCTCACGCTTCCACCCAGGCGAGGCACTCGGTTGCACTGCCGGCCTCTCCGTTTCCGACGCCAAGACATCAGCGCGTCCTCCTGCGCCGAAGGGCGAAAGCCCCCATCCCCATCGCGAGCACCAACGCGGAGAGAGGCTCGGGTACGACCGAAACACGGTCCACGAACAGGTCTACATCCTCGCCGTTCTCTCCCAAGAAGTAGAGCGTGAGATACTGAGGGCGAACCTCGGTACCGCTGCCAGTCAGAAAGACCTCACCGTCGAAGTAGGCAGTGAAGACCCCGGCGCTCCTGGTGATGCGAAACTCGTGGAAGCCGTCTCGCGGGGCGTCCGCCTGGCGAAACGGCCCACCGTTGAACTCCGCACTCAATAGGTCATACGACTTGCCGTGGTGGTAGATCATATACGCTACGAAAGGGCCGCCACGTGGCCAGCCGTCATCCAGCATAACCATCAGCGACTGTCGCGGTGGTGCGTGGGTCCATCCTACTCTGGCTCTCATGTCGAAGTCCTCAAACTCAGGTATTCGCGCCTTGATCCACTCGCGAGCAGAGAAGATGCCTTCTAAGCGCTCAACGTCCAGCAAGCTGTCGTGCACGCTGTAGATCATCCCTCCCTTCGGGTTGCCGAACTCCCAATGCCCGCCCAGGTCCTCGCCGTCAAAGTCGTCGAAGAACCTTTGCCCCGCACCCGACGCAGGCACGAGGGCGAGGGGGAGAAGGAGCACAGCATGCATTGCCGTGAGCTGAGCCAGCCAGCTGAGCACGTGACGCCAGGACACTATCCTGTCCTCCGGCGCCTAAGAGCCACGACAGCGACCCCAGCGGCGAGCCATGGGATAGAAGCAGGCTCGGGAACCACCGAAACACGGTCCACAAGCAAGTCCACGGGTAGGGACTGTCTGCCACGGAACAGCAAGACGATCGTATCCGCCGGCATGTCGGAGCCTGTGCCTTGCAGGATCAGCTCGCCGTCGAAAAACGCCGATAAGACACCCGCAGATCGAGTCAGGCGGAACGTATGAAATCCTGATGCGGGCGCGTCAATGTCCACCCGGGGACCATCGCGGAAGGAAGCACCCACGGTACTCGTCTTTCTGCCGTTGACCGTATCGCGGCGATAAGCCATCAATGCAACTGCAATATCGTTCGGATACCCTCCCCCCAGCGCGACGATGAGTCGTTCGAAGGAGGGCTCGCTCGTCCAGCCAACCCGAGCCTCCATGGCGAAGTCGTCGAACGGGTGAATCCGGGCGGTGATCCACTCGCGTACGCCGAAGAACCCCGTGAATCCTTGGACCTCCAACAAGCTGTCGTGTACCGAGTAGATCATCCCTCCCTTCGGGTTGCCGAACTCCCAATGCCCGCCCAGGTCCTCGCCGTCAAAGTCGTCGAAGAACCTTTGCCCCGCACCCGACGCAGGCACGAGGGCGAGGGGGAGAAGGAGCACAGCATGCATTGCCGTGAGCTGAGCCAGCCAGTTGAGCACGCGACGCCAGGACACTATCCTGTCCTCCGGCGCCTAAGAGCGACCACCGCGACCCCAGCGGCGAGCCATGCGATGGAAGCAGGCTCGGGAACCACCGAAACACGGTCCACAAGCAAGTCCACGGGACGAGCGTGAGCGCCGGTGAACTCTAGTGTGATCACCCGCGGAACTCTGGAAGTGCCCGAGCCTTGAAGCAGCAATTGACCGTCGAAGTAGGCTGCGAATGTCGAGCCGGTACGAGAGACTCGAAACTGGTGGAAGCCGGACGAAGGCGCCGCTCGCTCCGCTCTGGGTCCGTCTCCGAACGCGGCGACCACGCGCGACACCCACTCTCCGCCAACTTGTTCGCGCACGAAAGCCATCCCTCCGACGAAGCCGTGACGAGGGTCCTCACCTATCCGAACGGACAGGGTTTCATGGACGAGCAGGTCGGTCCATCCTACGGTCGCCTGGAGGTCGAAGTCCCCGTACTGAGGGATTGCAGCGTAAATCCAGTCGCTGTTTCCGAATCCAGCGAACCCAAACACCTCCAGGAGGCTGTCATGAACGGAGTAGAACATCGCCCCCTTCGGGTTGCCGAAATCCCAATGCCCGCCCAGGTCCTCGCCATCGAAGTCATCAAAGAACCCTTGTCCCGCCGAGGCGGGAGAGGAGACGGAGGCTATCAAAAGTATTAGAACCCTCTTCATGAGATTTCTCCCGAGGTATGCCGACCCTATTCTTGCACACTTCGGGCGGAGGCGGGGGCAGCCCTCACCGCCCGACGCCGTGGGGGTAGGTTACGCTCCGTGCCGCTGGTGTCGGTGGTAATCGTAACGCACAACAGCAGGGAGGATGTGGCGCGATGCCTCGCTTCCCTTCCCCCTCCGCGCACCGACGCCGGGCTGAGCGTCCAGGCGATCGTCGTTGACAACGCCTCCACCGACGGCACGCCCGGCGAAGTCCGCAGGTTGCGGCCCGACGCCCTGCTCATCGAAAACTCCTGCAACCGAGGCTTCGGCCCGGCGTGCAACCAGGGCCTTGAAGCGGCGAGTGGCGACCTCGCGCTTCTCTTGAACCCCGATGCCGCGGCGCGACCGGGGGCGATCGAGGCGCTCGCCCACGCCCTCGAGGCGAGCAGAGACGCCGTCGCCGCCGGAGGCAGCCTCTACTTCCCGGACGGTCGCCCGCAGGACTCCGTTGCAGGAAGGCTGACGCTTTGGGCGCTGCTCTGCGAGCAAACCGGCTTGGAGCGCATCCTGCACGTCTATTGGCAAACACCACGCCTGCTCAGCAAAGGCTCGGGGCCGCACGAAGTCGAGCAGGTGATGGGGGCGTGCATGATGCTCAAGGGCGATGCGAACAACCGATTCCCACGCTTCGACGAGCGGTTCTTCCTCTATTGTGAGGACACCGAACTCTGCAAGCGACTTCGCGACGCCGGCGGTACGATCCTCTTCGTCCCAACCGCGGAGTTCGTCCACGCTCTCGGAACGAGCAGCGAAGCCTCGCGCTGGCGAGCCGTCGCGTACTATAACCGCGGCAAGGAGATGTACTTCCTGATCCATCACGGGCTTGCAGCAGGCGTCACGGCGTTCGTGCTGAACCGGTTGGGCGCGCTGCTGAGGATGGCGCTCTGGTCGGTTCTTTGCGTTCTGATGCCGTGGCGCTTGATGCGGTCGGCCGCCAAGGTGCTCCTGTTCGCAAGGGTGCTCGCTGCGCCGCTCGACCCATATGCTCGTTGGGCTCGGAGGGAGCCATGCGAGTAGCCTCCGCGCTCTCCTGGATGGCAGTCGGGGCGCTGTTCCTCGTTGCCTGCCTTCAGCGGATCTGGGATTTCGACTTCTGGTGGCTGCTGGAGACGGGCCGGCGCGTCGCGCAGGAGGGCATTCCGCGCACGGAAGCGCTCTCGGTTGCCGCCGCAGGGAACGCAGTCGTGGAGTTGCGCTGGCTGTTCTGCCTCGGGCTTTACGCGACCGTCTCCGCGTTCGGAAACGTCGGCGCGACGCTCGTCAAGACGGTGTGGCTTGCAGGCGCGTTCGCCCTAGGCGCCAAGGCGTCGGCATCCGGTTCGTCGCGTGCGTTCCTCGCCCCGAGCGTACTCATGCTTGCCGTCGTCGCGAGCAACGCGCGGCTCATCCTCCGGCCCGAGATCGTGACCTATCTTCTCCTCGCGCTGTTCCTGTTCGTTATCGTGCGTGTGCGCGAGGGGCGACTGCGAACACGGGCTGCGTGGGCGCTGCCCGCCCTTGTCGTTCTGTGGGTCAACGCGCACACGCTGTTCGTCCTCGGGCCGCTTGTCGTTACGGCTTGGGCCGTGGCTGAAACGCTGTTTGCCAACCGAGAAAGGAACTTGGCAAGGTTGGCTTGGATCGTCGCGGTCGCCGCATGGGCGGCTTGTTTCGTGAACCCCTACGGCGCGCAGAGCCTCGTCTTCGCCTGGCAGATCTTCGGCGAGGCGCGCGAGTCGGTGTTCAAGGACGTCATCGCAGAGCTCCAGTCACCGCTGAAGTTTGGCTTGGGCTACTCCGCCGTCATCGGTCTGACGGCTTTGACCGCCGTGGCGGCAGGCATCGGGCTTTCTGCGCTGCGACGCCTAGATCCGTTTCTGACGATCGTTACCGTCGCAATGCTGGTTTTGGCGTGGTCTGCGGTGCGCAACATTCCGCTCTTCGCGCTCGCGGCGATTCCGTTCTGTTTGCGCCACGCCCCGCTCGTGGACCGAGCCGCTCTCCGCGTTGCATTGTCAGGCTCGACGATCGCTCTTTCCGCCCTCGTCGCATGGGCGATGGGCACCGACAGGCTTCACTTGTGGCAGAACGAGAGCAACCAGTTCGGCGCCGGGCTTGCCGAGCGCCGCTTCCCGCTGGATTCGCTCGAGGCGATCCAGTCTCGTGGACTCCCGACTCCGGTGCTGAACTCGATGGAGTTTGGTGGGCTGTTGATGCTGGCAAAGGTGCCGTACTACGTTGACCCTCGACTCGAGGTGTACGGTGAGCCGGTGTACGAGGAGTACTTCAGGTTAGCGGAAGACGACGATGCGCTCCGCGAAATCATCGAGAAGCATGGCTTTCGGTCCGCGCTGCTGTCGCTGAACTCGCCCCTAGTCCCGCGCCTGCTTGCGCTTGAGGGTTGGCGCATCGCCTGGTTCGACGAGGCGGGCTGCATCCTGACTACGGCGGACGTGCCCCCCGACGCCTTCGAGCGCGCGCTGCAGGAGACCCGAAACCGCCTCGGTGAACCGGTTCCATATGAACAGGCGGCGGCTTTCCAGCGCGTCACCTCGCCGCAGCCGTACCAGAGAGTGGCCGAGTTTCTGCTGACCCTCGGGCGGAACGACGAGGCGCTTGCTCTGGCGCGGCATGCGCTTCGCGCCTACCCGCATGGCGTCGGCGTGCGAACGACGCTCGGCAACGCACTGTACGCCGTCGGGCGCGATGAGGAGGCGCAAGAGCAGTTCGCCCTCGCCGTCCGCGCCGACCCCGAGGACGCCGCCGCGTGGGAGAGCCTCGGCGCGCTGCAAGCGACGGCGGGCGAATGGGAGGAGGCACGAGACAGCTTGCGGTGGGCGACATCCCTTGCCCCGAAAAGCGTGAACGCCTGGCGCTGGCTCGCTCACGCTGAGGCGCAGAGCGGCGACCTGAGCGCTGCGAGCGACGCCCTGCGGCGGGTCGTCGCCCTCACGCCGAGCGACGCGACCGCTTGGTGGGACCTCGGTCGGGTCGAGGCGTCGAGGGGTCTCCGCGAGCAAGCGGCTCAGGCGCTCCGCCGGGCAAACACGCTCGCTCCGACCCATCGAGGCATCGTAGAGGACCTCGTCGCGCTCTTACTCGGCTTGGGGGAGGTAGATGCCGCGAAGGAGGTTGTGCGGAACTTCGAGGCCGCCACGAAGACAAGAGATGATGACCTTCGCACAGCGGTAGGTATCTAACATCCACCCTTCGCCGTGCGCAGCTGTGGTATGATTCGAGCGTCGAAGGAAACGACCGCTCGATGCCTCCGCTGCACGTCAAGGATTGGGTTCGTTCGCTCAATCCTCCGGATTCGCTTTCCGGCTCTCACCTCTGGGCGGAGTGCTGCGAAGAGAGCCGCGCGCCGCTGCTCGCTTCCCTGCTGCTCTCGCTAGACCCCGGCGAGCGACGCGCGCTAATCCTGACGCCGACGGTCGAGCGCGCCGTTCAGTGGCACGCCAAACTCGCGCTCTTCGGTCTCCCGGAGAGTAGTCTGCACGTCCTCACATCGGTTCAAACGTCGCTCTACGACGACATGCCGCCGGAGCGGCAAGCGCTCTCCGACCGCACTGCTGCGCTCGCGGCGCTGGCATCCGGCTCGGGCGTGGTCATCGCCGTCCCCCAAGCCGCGCTCGAGATCTGCCCGCTTAGAGAGCGTTTTGCGAGCGCGACCTTGCGCCTCGAGCAGGGCGACGGACTGGGCAGCCGGCTTCCACCAAATACAGCCCTGCCCGCCTCGGACGCCATCGAGGCACTACTACACGCGTTGACGCGCATCGGATACGAGCACGAGGACCCCGTCCGACGGCCCGGCGCGTTTAGCCGGCGCGGGGGCATTCTGGACGTCTTCCCCTTCGGCGCAGCCTTGCCGGTTCGCATCGAGTTCTTCGGCGACGAGGTTGACAGCATGCGGGCATTCGATGTCGAGACGCAGCGCAGCACGGCGACCCTGAACGCGGTCGCCATCCGCCCCGGCAGGCTCATCGAGGTGGAATCCGGGGCGAGGGCGGCTGAAGAGGTGCGGCGCAGAGTGGCTGAGCTGCCCGCCGCCGACCGAGACCGGTTGCACGAGTCGGTCGAGGAGGACCTCGGCTTGCTCGAGGCGGGGCTGCACTTCGATAGGTTGGAGCTTTACCTGCCCGCGTTGCAGGAGAAGTGCACGATTCTCGACTACGCTCAGGACGCCCTGCTCGTTGTTGACGACCCGATGGAGGTCGAAGTGTTTGCCGAGCGCGCCGTAGAGGACCTTCGGGCTGCACTTACGTCTCGGCTTCATCGGGCCGAGGTACCGCCGTTCGCCGCGGAGGAATACCTGGGCTCCCTTGAGGGCGCGCGGAGAATCCGCTGGCGAATCGCGATGAGCGCTTCCGACTCCCCGCCCGAGTGGTTCGGCGCCTCTCGCTCGGTCGCGGTCGGGACTCACAGCCTTGCGTCTTATCGGGGTAGGTCGGAGGCTTTGTCTGAGGCGATCGTGAACTGGGGTGAGCAAGGGACTCTGGTGGTGGCGGCGACCGACCAACCGACGCGGGCGAAGCAGGTGCTGTCCAACCTCGACCTTGCGGTTCGGGAGTCGCTCGACCGGTCAGCCGAGCCGTCGGTTCGTCTGCTCACCGGCAACCCAGCGGGCGGCTTCGTGTGGCCTGGCGGCGAGACAGCGCTGTTGACGGACCTCGAACTGTTCGGCGCCGGGCGGTTGCGTCTGCCACAGCGGCGGTTCCGCGAAGGCGTCCCCATATCGAGCATCCTCGACCTGAAGCCGGGCGACTACGTGGTTCACATTCAATACGGAATTGGAGTGTATCGCGGGCTCACGCGGCGAACCGTCGAGGGCGTTGAGAAGGAGTTCCTTCAGATCTCATACAAGCACCCGGATCACCTGCTGCTGCCGGCGGATCAACTGGATCGGGTGCAGAAGTACCTTAGCCCTGGCGACAAACCACCCACGATTCACCGAATCACGGGCGGCGGCTGGAGCCGAGCGATGCGAACTGCGCGCGAGGGGGCGGCGGAGCTTGCGCGCGAGTTGGTTGAACTGTACGCTCGTCGCACGCAAGCGACGCGCCCGCCCTACGGACCTGATTCCCCGTGGCAGAGTGAGATGGAAGCCGCCTTCCCCTACACAGAAACACCAAGCCAGTTTAGGGCGATCAAAGACTTGAAACAGGACCTGAACGAGCCGACGCCCATGGATCGGCTGGTCTGTGGGGATGTGGGGTTCGGCAAGACGGAGGTTGCGGTCCGGGCAGCCTTCAAGGCGGTTCAAGCCGGCCGGCAGGTCGCCGTGCTCTGCCCAACTACGATCTTGGCGGATCAGCACTACGAGACGTTTCGCGAGCGGCTCGCCCCCTACCCGGTGCGGATCGGGTTGCTGAGTCGCTTCCGCACTGTTGCCCAGCGGCGCGCGGTGGTTGAAGGGTTATTGGACGGCAGCATTGACATTGTCATTGGAACGCACGCGCTCCTTCAAAGGGGGGTCAGGTTTGCCAACCTCGGCATGGTGATCGTAGACGAGGAGCAACGCTTCGGCGTGCGGCAGAAGGAAGCCCTCAAGAAGCTGCGTGCGAACGCCGACTTCCTGACCCTCACCGCGACGCCGATCCCAAGAACGCTGAACATGGCGCTGATGCACATCCGGGACATGAGTTTGATTGATGATCCGCCACCCGGGCGACTGCCCGTAAGAACCTACTTGCGGCCGTACAGCGAGGAGGCGGTGCGCGAGGCCCTACTGCGCGAACTGGCGCGAGGCGGGCAGGCGTTCTATGTCTTCAATCGGGTGCAGGGCATTCAGCATGTCGCGGAGAAGGTCCGCCGCATGGTGCCGAACGCACGGGTCGCCGTGGCACATGGTCAGATGAGCGCCGAGGAGCTGGAGCCGGTGATGATGGCTTTCTATCGCGGTGAGGTGGACGTCCTCGTTTGCACGACGATCATTGAAAACGGCATTGACAACCCAAACGTGAACACGCTCGTCGTGGACGGGGCGGATAGGCTCGGCATGGCGCAGCTGTATCAACTTCGCGGACGGGTGGGAAGAAGCGACCGCCAAGCCTACTGCTATCTAACCTACCGCAAGGGCAAGCGCCTCACCGACACCGCGCTGGGGAGACTCAAGGCGCTCGAGGAGTTCACCGCTCTCGGCTCCGGCTACGCGCTCGCTTTTCGAGACCTGCAGATCCGCGGCGCGGGCGAGCTGCTAGGCGCAAAGCAGCACGGCCTCATGCATGCGGTTGGATATGAGCTCTACATGGAGTTGATTCACGACGCTGTCGTGCAGCTGAAGACGGCTTACGAGGAAGGCGGCATGGCGGCAGCGAGGCTCACAGACCTCGCCGAGGATCGCCTTGAAGCCGAGAGACTGCCGCCATTCGACTTACCGGTGGAGGCGTACATCCCGAACTCCTATGTCGTTGACGACAGCCATCGCCTCGCAATCTATCGGCGCATGTCGCTTTGTCGAGATGAGGAGCACGTTGCCGACATCGAGGCAGAACTCCGCGATCGATTTGGGCCGCTGCCTCGCCCGACCGTCAGCGCCCTCCGCGTAATGAGAATGCGCATCGTAGCGTCACGCCTGGGTATCTCGCGGGTGGAGGGCAGGTTAGGCCGGCACATCGCATGGTTCCGTGCCGACCGCCCGCTACCGGCGTCCGTCGTCGCCGCTGTTCAGCGCGACCATCGCGGCATTCGACAGATGCGTGATCGGCTTGAGTGGCCATACGGTCGGGAGCCTCTGGAGTCGCTCGAAAGGTTTCTGAGCGACCTCGCAGAGCGCCTGGAGCGCGAAGCAGCGCCGGTTCGCTGACGAACGCGAGGCGGCTGCGATCACTCGACCGCGTAGACTTGATCCAGTTCCTTCGCGAGCGCAGCTCCGCTGAGGGTGCCCAGAGCGCGGGCGCGCGCGCCATCCTCAAGCACGGAGCGGAGCGTGTCTTCTGAGAGCACCCAGGCGAGCGCGTCGGCGAGCGCTTCCGGGTCTCGGGGCGGGATGACCAACGCACTCACACCGTCCTCAATCATCTCCGGCAGCCCGCCGACATTGGTAACGACGCTTGCTCGGCCGAAGGCGAGGGCGGTCGCGAGTACGCCGCTTTGTGTCGCCTCGCTATAGGGCAGCACGACGACGGACGCCGCCGTGAAGAGCCTTGCCACATCCTCATTCGACAAGAAGGCGTTGAGGATGCGTACCCGCGGGTCCTGCTCAAGGCGAGGACCATGCACGGCGACGTCCGGCCCTCTCCCCGCGATGGTGAGTGTTGCGTAGGGGACCCGCTCCCGCAGCGGCTTCCAGGCCTCGGCGAGCGTCCCAAGCCCTTTGTACGCGACCATTCGACCGAAGAAGAGCACCGAGCCGCGCACCTGCTCCGCGCCCTCAGGCACGTAGCGCCGATAGAACTCCATCGCGGGGTGCTGCACGACGGCGACTCGATCGGGCGGAATCTGAGGATGTATGGCGAGGAGTCGCTCTCGGTTGTAGTTTGCAAGAGCGACCACTTGATCGGCGCGATGTCGAACTGCGTGAATACACCGGCGGCGAAGCCACCACAGGCGGTGCTCGTCCCCTTTGTGCGGCTCGGGGTCGTGTACGGTAACGACGAAGCGTGTCGGGTGCGATTTGAGGGCGCTGAGCCACGTCCAGGCGAGCAACATATCGGCGGTTTCCTGCACGTGGAACACGTCCGGCTTGAAGTCACGAAGGAGGCGCTTCAGGTTCCGGAGCGCGGCGATATAGTATCCCGGTGGCTGCGCCTGCCTGTCACGGGTGTCGGGCTCGATCTCGATTCGCACCCTCGGGTCAATCAGGTCGCGCGCCCGATCCGGGTCAAGCGAGCGGAGCGAGCGACTGGTCGTGAGCAGGCACACGTCGTGTCGCTCCGCCAGCGCGTTGACCAGCGCAAGCGAGTAGGGCATGAACCAGTGGGAGGCGTAGAGGACTCTCATCGGCGAACCATGGCGCCGCATTGTCCCGATTCGCCGCCGAAAAGCGTAGAATGAGAGTGTGCCACTACCGGTGAAGCGCGTTTTCGGCATCGAAACGGAGTTCGGCTGCCTCGTCGAGTCGCCGGATATTCCGTCGTACGAGATCGTGGTCGAACGCGTGAAAGACCACATCTTCCACGACCAGCGCCTCGGCCTCATTGACCGGCACTCGCGAGACGAGGCGTTCGAACCTGCCTACAGCGGCGGCTTCCTGATCAACGGCGGGCGACTGTACGTGGACGTGGTAGGCAGCCACGAGGAATACGCGACTCCCGAGTGCGCGAACATCTTCGACCTTGTAGCGGCTGACCGTGCCGGGCATCGCATCCTGGTGCGCGCCCTTCGCGAGCTGGAACTGGATCGCGTGGCGTCGTTCTACAACAACGCGGTTGACCACTTCGGCGGGCACACATTCGGATGCCACGAGAACTATCTGGTGCGTGCCGACGAGCGATTCCTGCAGGAGTCGGTTCACCGCCTCTATCCGTTCCTTGTCACCCGCCAGATCTACGCGGGCGTGGGGCGCGTCGGCGGGCACTTGCTCGACTTCGCCGGATCGGGCGTGGACGTTCGTGAGGTGGCGCGCCACCCGATTGACTTCGTGTGGGTCAGCAACGTCTATGGCGTGAGGCCCGATCCGAACGTGCGCTTTCAGCTGAGCCAACGCTCCGATCACATCATCAAGACGGTGGCGAGCCGCGTGCGCTTCAACAGGGCGCTCATCAACCCGAAGTGGGAGACGCTCTTCACCCACGGAGACACATCGCGCCTACACATGCTCTTCGGAGAGTCGAACCAGATGGAATTCGCGTTCGCTCTGAAGGTCGGGACGACCGCCCTTGTGCTCGACCTCATCGAAGAGGGGCTTGTGCCGGAGTGGCTCATCCTCGAAGAGCCTCTGCATGCGTTGCGGTCGGTCAGCCGCGACACGACATGGCGGTGGTTGGTTACCCTGGCGGACGGCACGACGATCCGAGCAACCGACCTGCACCGCGAGTACCTTCGGCGAGCGTTGCGCTACAAGGGGCGCGACGAACAAACCGACTGGGTGCTGAAGAACTGGGAAGAGACGCTGGACCTGCTCGACAAGGACCCTCTACTCCTCGGCGACCGACTCGACTGGGTTGCCAAGTATTCGATTGTCGAGCAGTACCGAGAGCAGGCCGGTGTGGACTGGTCGGACGACTCCCTTCATTCGGTCGACCTTGAATACCACAATATTGACCCCAAGAAGAGCCTCTTCCACGCTCTGGACGAGATGGGCAACGCGCTGCACGTTGTTGATGACGTGCGCATCGTCGAGGCGATGACCGAGCCTCCTCAGACGCGCGCCGCCGCCCGCGCAAGAATCATTCGCGATCTGCTCGCGTCAAACGCACACAGCTACTGGGTGGACTGGCACACCATACAATTGGATCGCGACGTAACCATCGAGATGCCGGATCCCCTCGACACGTACGAATACCTTTAGCGGCCACGGATGCTCTCTTTCACCGCCGCCGCGACCTGCTCATCGCCGAGCCGCTCGATCCCGTCGCGCGTAAGGACCATCGCGACCGGCAAGACGCGGTCAAGCCCGCCCGTTGCGGTGTCGAGAGAGGCAGCGATGTCGAGCATGGTAAGCGCATCGGCGAGCACCTCTTCCAGCGACCGCTTCTCGAACGGCCCTCGGGTTCGTGACACGTAGTCGAAGACGCCTCGAATGCGCTCGGAGCCTGAGCCCGCGGCACCGAACTCGTCGTTCTGGAAGCGCGCTCCGAGCACGTCGTACAGATAGATTCCGAACTCGCCCGAGGCTTCGTCGTACGCGCTGATGAGGGGGAGGAACATGCCCACCCCGTCGAGGGCGAACTGCAGATTGCTGCTGAGCGCGCGCGTTACCTCCTGCAGCTTCCCTTCCAGGCTAAGGTCCTGCAACTGCGTCCGCGAATAGTACTTGAATGCGTGGCGAAGATAGCGCGCTATCTCGACGCTCCGAGCAAACGAGCCGCTGATCGCCATCAAGGTCGAGTCGTCCAGCGCGATGATCTTGTCCGCCCGGTCGTACATGATGTAGTTCGCCATCGTCGCCCGGCGGTCGCCGAGGTTCAGGATGCCGCCGTCGAAACGCAGCGCCAGGACGGTTGTTCCGTGGACACCGTCGACATTGCGAGCCGCACCCGCAGGCGCGGTATTCGGCAGACCGACAAGTTGCGCGAACGATTGAGCGTTTTCGGTGTTCGCCATCAGCGGAAGTATAGCCGTACTTACTCTCCGCTGCGCTGCCGGTACTTGCGAGCCTGGTCGGGGTCTACTTTTCTAAGCCGCCTCAGCAGTTCGTTGTCCTCGCCAGGCTTTGGCACGGAACGAGGGGACGGGCCGTCGTCCTCCGAAGGCTTGCGATCCGGCGGGGGCAAATCGCGCTCGCGGCGCTCAGCCGACGCCGGTAGATTCGGGTGCAAACTCGATAACTTCATCACTTTTCAATACGGCTCGCCGCCAGCCTATGGTTCGGATTTCGTGCAGATTCTCACGGATGAGTGTACCGCGCTCGCAGGCGCGGGTCGTCGTGGGCGGGATGCTCATCGCGTCGAGCACTCTCGGTTCAGGCACCAGGTGCTGAACCGCGCCGTCCGCGAGGAGCGCATCGAAGAGGCTCTCTTCGGGGTCGAGGTTCGCGTACTCCAAATCAACGGATTGCAGATGAGCCACATCCCCACCGCCGACCTGCTCGAGGATCTGCCGCTTGGCAACCCAATCAACGCGGTCCGCGAGCCGGGCTGGGTCCTCGGCGAGGTCCGTCACCGCAAGACGCCACTCAGCAAGCACCCAGTCGGTCTCTGCGTCACGCCCGCCGAACCGCACTTCGCACGCAGCCAGATACGATTCCAGCACGTCGAGAGGCGTCGTCCAGGAACCGGATTCTAGTTCAACGCGCGACTTGGCGTCGAGTCGCTTCGACACCTCGGCGATCGTGCGCACCGGACTGCGCAGCCCTAAACCAGGCACGTCGTCCGCTTCGATGAGGTCGAGTACGAGGGCGGTCATTCCGACCTTCATCGCCGTGCACCATTCCATACGGTTCGCATCGCCGACGATGACGTGGAGCCTCATCCAGCGCGCGGGGTCGGCGTGCGGCTCGTCCCTTGTGTTGAAGATCGGGCGCCGGTAAAGCGTGTCCACCGACGCGAGCTCTTGGAAGAACTCGGCGCGTTGACTCAACTGGAACGGCGCACGATCTCCGACTTCGCTGCCCACCTTGCCGGCGCCAACGAGCATCTGCCGCACGCAAAGAAACGGCACCAGCCCCCGGAGCAACCGATCGAATGGGATATCGCGAGACACCAGGTAGTTCTCGTGCGTACCGTAGGACGCGCCGTGGAAGTCGGTGTTGTTCTTGTACAGCCGTACCCGATGACCGGTTTCGCGTTCGTAGGCGCGAGCGGCGGCGAGCACAATGCGCTCACCGGCGCGGTCGTGGGCAACGATGTCGAGCAGCCGGCGACACTCGGGCGTCGCATACTCGGGGTGGCCGTGGTCGTTGTAGAAGCGCGCGCCGTTTGGAAGGACTCGGTCCACCCTCTCTACGGGCGCTTCGCGCCCTTCATCCCATCGGGCGTCCACGGGGTCGGTGGCAAGGCTCTCGACCTTGAACCCGCGCAGGTCGTTCCGGGACGACTCGAAGGCGTAGTCCCAAGCGGTACATGCCTGTCCTTCCAAGGAAGAGACGAGGCGGGCGGCATCCAGCATTTGGTCCGCGGGCGTCCGCTCCTCTACGGCCAGGCCGTACTCGGTTTCGATTCCGCACAGGCGCACAGGACGTAGGGTACCTGCCTTTTCTAGGGCGGAGAAAGGGCGTGCAAATCGCGATGTTTTCGGTTACACTAGCGGTCACTCTATCGAAAGGAGGCAGGTGATGACCACTCTGACCGTTCGGACCGTTCTGGTGGCCCTTGTAGCGATTGCGGGGGCTGGAGCCAGAGCTGAGACCAAGGTGTTCGTTGACTTCGGCCGTTGGGGTTCCGGCCCCAACCGTGCGGCCGTGATGGAGACCCTGCGAGGGCGATTCGCCTGGAACAGGAACATCCGATTCGTCGACAGCGCAGAGGGAGCGAGCGCCGTGGTTGAGTTCGTTGACGGACTCGACCCGAAGCGGAGCGGAACGCGGTTCCGGTTCGGCAACTCTCTCAAGAACAAGAAGAAGGCGACCGTGTGGATCCAGGAGCATCTCCGACTGTGGCGGGACAACGAGGGACACTTCCTCAAGGTGCTTGGAGAGACCGCGGCGCACGAACTGGCGCACCTCTTGTGCGCAGACCACAACATCCACGCCCCGAACAACCGCGTCGTGACCGACGACACCGGACGGCAGATTCGCGGAGACGGCGGTACACCCGACGTTATGACCGACGGCCGTTTTGTCACAAAGGACGAACGGAAGAACCTCGACCCGCTCGATCAAGCCGCCCAAGACCAGATCGCGAAGGGAATTCGGATGCTCAAGGACGGCAAGACGTGGAAGGGTGAAGCGTCCAGCGAGTCGAGCATCGAACTGGTGTCCGGCAAGCCGGAGACGATGCACCACCACGACGAGCGAGAATGGCCCGACGGGTTCGTGCCCTATGAGGACAAGATCGACGTTCGCGCGACCCTTGAAGGGCAAGCAACCATGGATGTGGACTTCGGCTTCACGAACATCCATCGAGAGTTCGTGCCGAGGCTTGATGGCGATGCGCTCGACGGCATCCTCACATTCGACCGCGACGAGTCGCCGACATTCGTGCTGGGCGGCGAGCCCGGCTCTCGCTTCGAGGGAATGGTGTTTCACCCGATGACTATCGAGTTCAGCGACCGACTCGACGGCTCGTTCGCCGAGGCTCCGATCCGCGAGTACTGGCGCACCGTGGACCTCGGCTTCGACACCGATAACGACAACAAGGTGGACACAAAGGCGCGGTTGTCCACCGCCGACCTCGCGCTCACGCACGGGTTCCATCCGGTCAATCGGCCGACGCTCCCGCGCGCGTTCCAGGTTACACGCGGCGAACACCTGTCCGGTTCGCTGCGCGACCTCTTCGCCTCGGATGACCTGCGCGTTCTCGTCCAGGCGCGCCGTCCGACCGAGGTGGCCGCTGCATCGATCGAGATCGAGATAGTAGCCTTGTCCCTCGTCGGCACCCCCGAGCGCATCGAGCTGCAGGTGGAGTCGTCTTCCGCGGGAAGCCCTGTCATCCAGCGGCTGGAGATGTTTAACTACCGACAGCGCGTATGGGTGACGCTCGATGAGTTCGTGCCGTCCGCACAAGACGACCTGGCAACAGTTGTGATCCTTCGCAGCGCGCACGAGTTCGTCGAACAGGCGACCGGCGAGATGCGAGCGCGCATCGGGATTCACGACCGAGGCGTCACCTTCCTCGACTGGGGCGGAGCTTTCGATATGGTGAGGTGGGTCGTGAGGTAGCTCCAGGGCCAGGTTGCTGCATTCCCTACCGGTTA
>JBFMFD010000050.1:0-16169 GCA_040752255.1 Armatimonadota bacterium | reverse complement strand
AACGGTTCGTGGCACCCGAGGTGGCGCACCCCTCCGCAGGAAGCTGTGGAGGGCAGAACTCGCCTCCGTCCACCCTTAGATTCGTGGAGTCGTGTGGCACGGACAGATTCGTCTCGGGCGTTGAGGCAAGCCGAGCTTGCGCATCGAATCTGTCCGTGGCACCCGAAGCGAGGAAACGGGGACGAAACGGTTCGTGGCACCCGAGGCGGCGCTTCGGCACGAATCTACTTCTGACCCGCGTGCGCGCCGATGACGCCAAGCGCCTCGCCGACTTTCTTGAACGCCTCGAGCGCGAAGGCGAGGTCGTCTTCGGAGTGCGCGGCGGACGGCATCGTGCGGATGCGAGCCTTCCCCCGCGGCACGGTCGGATAGCAAATCGAGAGTGCATACACGCCCTCGTCCCACAGCATTCGCTCCATCTGCACCGCCTTCGCCTCGTCGCCGCAGTACACGGGCGTAATCGGGGTTTCGCTGCCCATGGTGTCGAAACCCAGCGCGGCAAGGCTCTCCTTCCACCACTTCGCGTTCGCCCACAGCCGCTGCATCGGCTCGGGGTCGTTCTCCATGACATCGAGCGCGGCGATGAGCGCGGCGGCGACCATAGGCGGGTGCGCCGTGCTGAACAGGTACGGCCGCCCGCGATTGATCAGGTACTCCTTCAGCAGCGCCGACCCCGCGATGTACCCACCCATCACGCCGAGCGCCTTGCTGAGAGTTCCCAACTGGATGTCCACGCGCCCGTAAAGGTTGAAGTGCGACGTGGTGCCCGCGCCGTTCTTGCCCAGCACGCCGCTCGCGTGCGCATCGTCCACCATGATGAGGGCGTCGTGCTTCTCCGCGAGCTCGACGATCGCCGGCAGCGGCGCGATGTCGCCGTCCATGCTGAAGACGCCGTCGGTAACGATCATCTTCTTCTGGAAGCCCTTCTCGTTCGCGCGTTTCAGAATCTCCTCGAGGTGGTTCATGTCTTTGTGCTTGTAGACCCACCCTTCGGACTTCCGATACTCGGCGTTGCTGAGGCGCACGCCGTCAATGATCGAGGCGTGGTTGAGTTCGTCGCTAATGATGACGTCGCCCTCGACCATGAGCGTGGGAATCGTGCCGCTGTTCGCCGTGAAGCCGGATTGGAAGACGAGCACCGCCTCAACCTGCTTGAACGAGGCGAGGCGGCGCTCCAACTCGTCGTGCACCTCCATCGTGCCACCAATCCAGCGCACTGCGCCTGCGCCCACGCCCCACCTCTCGATTGCCTCCATAGCGGCTTGCCGCACCTTCGGGTGGTTGGCAAGGCCCAGGTAGTTGTTGCTTGAGAGGTTGACAACCTCCTTGCCGTCCATCCGCACGCGCCCCTGCGCGGGCGTCTGGAGGATTCGTGGCACCTTGTAGAGGTGTTGATCCTTGAGGGACTGCAACTGTTCGGCGAGCCAATCTTGAAGCGTCCGGTTCATCGGGCGCAGTTTAGCAGGCTTACCCGTCGTGGCCGATGGTTGAGTCCTGAGGCCGGTACCGGACGGCGGCTGTCCACTGCTGGAGCGCCTTTTGCACGTCGCCGGCCTCGCTGGGCGCGAAGGCTATTTCGAGTTGCAGCACGGTGTCGCGGGCGTCGTCCAACGCTGCCAACACGAGGCGGTGGGTCGTAACGTTCCCTTTCTTCTCGTCAACTCGATACAGCACCGCCGGCAAGCCGAGCCATTGCGTGCGCTTGACCTCTGCGGTGCCCTTGTGTCGCTCCTCGGCGAGGGTGTCCAGTTGGGTCCAGGGGTTGTCGGTCCCCTGCCGCGGGGCGTGCAGCAGCGTCACGGTGAGCCGCGGAGAAGCGATGGTGAAGTCCAGCCGCGTGCCCTTGCGCTCCACCGTGGCGGAGTACTGCTTCGGGACGGTGACTTCCAGCGGCCCGAGGCGCAGCGCGACCTGGGACGCGGCGGTCACCGCCATCAGCGCTGTGGGAAGGAGAAGGCATCTTAGCATCACTTTCATACTAAAGACGTACGGGAGCCTCTTCGGTTTCACCGGCTGGGGCGCTTTGCAGCCCCTTCGCCTGCCGCGCACCCGTCAGCAGGAGCAACAGGAACAGCCCGGCAGCCGCCAGCACGGCTACCGTGAGGTGCAGAATCTGCAGCACCGGTGGAATTGCCAGCAGAGACAGCCCCGCGCCGGTCGCCATCTGAATCAGCAACAGCAGCGGGCAGCCCAGCGCAAGCCTGCGAGCCAGCCCTCTCGCCCCGGAGCGATATGCAACGTACAGCAGGATGACGCTGAGCGCCACCACGCCCCACGCGAACGCGCCATGCACCGCGAAAACGGGGTGGATGCGCTCGACCCACTCGGTTCGCGGCAGGTCGGGGGTTTGGTTGGTAATCTCGTCAATCCGCTCGCGCACCTGCGTGCCGATGGCGATCTGCGTCACCAGCGTGACGAACACCGCGGCGGCAGCGTTGAACAGGTTCCTGCGGTCTTTCGCCGGCGTCTCCGCCCAGTGCTCGGCCGGAAACGTCGCATACCACGCGGAGATGAGCAGCATGACAATCGCGAGCGCGGTCAGCATGTGCGCCGTGATCAGCCACGGCTGCAACTCCGACTGCACCACCACGCCGCCGAGCCAGCCTTGGAAAGCGACGAGAAGCAGAGAGGCGCAGGCGGCGATGAACGCCGCGGCGTGAGTCTTTCGAACAAAGAGAGACCGGATCGCCGCCCACAGAATCAACAGCCCGACAATCACACCGATAAGCCGATTGACGTACTCGGTCCACGTCTGCCAGACGTTGAACTTGCTCTTGTCGAACTCCGGCGGGAGCTGGTCGGCGCTGAGTGGAGGAATCCAAGAGCCGAAGCAGTGCGGCCAGTCAGGACATCCGAGGCCGGACCCGCTCGCCCGCACGAGACTGCCCACGGCGACGAGGAACAGCGTCGCGTACAGCGCGACGAGCACCGCCCTACGAAACCGCAGCAGAGGACCCATGCAGCGTCCGGCGTTTTACCACGGCGCCAACCGAGCGGACGCGGCTACTCGGGTACGTCTTCGGGGCGCGTCTCTGTGGCCTCTACGTTCTGCTGTTGAACTTGGGCGTAGATTTCCTGCCGCAGGATGGTGACGTCTTTGGGCGCCCGGATGCCGATGCGGACCTGTTCGCCGCGGATGTCCAGCACGACGATCTCGATGTCGTCGCCGATCATGATGCTCTGGTGCTCTCGTCTGCTCAGTACTAACACGGTCCGCGCCCTCCTTGGCTGGTCCAGTTGTTTTACCGGGTTGGTCGTTGCGGATGCATGACTCCTCGGTTTCTACGCCGCCGTGGCGGTGCTCGGCTCGGCGCCGCTTGCCCCTTCGAAAACCGGGTGTTTCGTGCTCCACTCCCCGTCCTCTACGACTACCTGGCAGGCGAGGCGCTCAGTCACATTGACGACGATCGGCCCCGCGAGGTTCGCCGTCATCTGCTCGGGCTTGCCGTGTGGGATCGAGAGGATCGCGTACACGAGCCGCGGCGTGGTTTCGTCTAGCCGCAGAAGTTGGGCGACGCCGGGCGGCATCTCGGGGGAGTACTCCGGCTCGAAGCCTGCCGGGTCGGCGACCAGGAACGCGACCTCGGAGCGATCGAGCGATTGGAGCCAGAAGAACGGGCTGCCCTCGCCGTGCTTCAGCACAACGTAGCGCGTGCACTCTTCGAAGCCCAGGATGCCCTCGGGGAAGAGGAGCACGTCCTCTTCCTCGAACTCAATCGTCCCGAATCGTCGTGTTTCAACGGTCATCAGTGGCTTACCTCAAATAGTCCAACAGGCTCAACTGTCCCACGAAGGCGAAAGACGCCAGCGTTGCCTGGTAGGCGGCTTGCGCTGCGGTCAGGTCGGTGACGACCTGAGTCATGTCCGCGTCCTCCTTGTCGGAGATCGCTTTGACGAAGTCATCAACTCTGCGCTGCGCGACCTGCTGTGCCGACTCGAACTGCTTCTGTCTCTGCCCCACTTCTCCGCGCAGCAGATTGACCGCCTCGCCCGAATCTTGGAGCAACTGGAGCGTAACGCCTGACAGCCCGGCCACGTCGCCGCTCAATAGTCGCTGCTCGGCGTCATAGAGAGCGGCATGAGCCGCGACGACCTGTTGGTCGAGCAACAGGTTGCCCTGCATCACGGTGCCCGGGCCAACGTCAAGAAGTAGCTTGCCGTCATCGCCGAGGTAGGCGAGGACAGGCGGGTCGCCCGCCTCCTCGAACGGCTTCGTAGTCACCTCGGTGCCCGCGAAGAGGTATCGCCCGAATCCATCTTGGCTGTTCGCCAGGCCGACAAGTCTCTCCCGCAAGGTCCGTATCTCCGCCGCCATCGCGTTGCGTGCGTCTTGAGAAGTGGGAGCGTTTGCGCCGTGGGTTACAAGCACGCGGGCGCGCTTGATGATCTCGTCCATGCCTGTCAGCGCGTTCTCCGCAAGCTTCATGTTCCGGATGCCCACATCGGCGTTCGCCGCGTGCGAGACGGTAACCGCCTTGGCTCGGCGGAAGGAGAGAACGTCGAGCGTGCCCAGCGGGTCGTCGCTCGGCTGGCGGATTCGCTTGCCGTCAGCAAGCCTTACCTGCAGGTCCGCCACGCGGGACTGCGCCCGCGTGACCAACTCCTGCAGGGCGAGGTATTGCTGTTGCGTTCCGATCCTCATTCCCTGTTCCTATTACCGGCCGAAGGCCCTGATTAATTCTTCGGTTGTTTGGTCCAAAACGCTTAGGACTTTGGCAGCGGATTGGAAGGCGCGCTGGTACTTGACCATGTTCGAAAGCTCCTCATCCAGGTTCACGCCGGCGACGCTCTGCCGCTGCTGTTCGATGTGCTGCAGAAGGCTCGACTGAACCTCGAGCTTTTGTTGAAAGGTCAAGGATTCCTGGCCAACCCTGCTCACAAGGTCTGCGTAGTATTGCCCCAGCGAGCGGCCCCCGAGCGCGCCGAGAGGCTGCTCCCGAAGGCGGGTGATAGCGAGGGCGACCGAGCCGTCGCCGGGCGCGCCGGAGGCGCCTGCTGCGATGTTTCGGGGGTCGGCCTTGATCTCATCCGAGAGGTCGAGGTCTGCGGCTCCGTTCGTCCCCTGGAAGAAGTCGATTCCGGTGGTGCCGTTCAGGTTGATGCCGGTCTGGTGCAGCGTGTTGATTTGCGTACGCGTCTCGTTCACGAAGGAATCGAGTTGCGCGCGATAGGACGCGACCGCGTTGAGAGAGCCGAACAACCCAGCCAGCCGCCCGCCGGAGATTGTGGTAACGCGCACGCCGTCGGTTACGGTGCTCGTGGCGGCGTCGTAGTTCGACGGAAGCGGGAAGAACTCAGCCTGCCCTACGAGGGTGTGATTGTGGATGAACACCTGCAGCGTCCCATCCTGCATCGGTTGAGTGCGAAGGTTCACCAGCTTGCTGAGGTCCTCGATGGCGACCTGCCGCTGGTCGAGGAGGTCGTTGGGGTCTGCGCCGGCTGCGGTCTGCCTACGAATCTCGTCGTTCAACTCTTGGATGCGCTGTCCGAGCGTGTTGATCTGCCCGATCGTAGCCGTTACTTGACTTCGAAGCATCGCGTCTTGCGTCACGAGGCGCTCGTGCACATCGCGGATGCGGCTCACCAGGGTTGCAGCCTTCATGCGCAGGTCGAAGCGCGCTCCGTCGTCGGCGGGGTTCGCCGCGAGGTTGTTCCACGAGTCGAACATCGCATCGAGCGCGCCGGATACGGCGTTCGCTCCCGGCTCGCCGAGGATCTGCTCGACGGCCTGCAGCGCGTCGCGCATCGTTTGGCTGCGCGACCCCTCGGACGAGACCTCGAGGTACCGACCATCGAGGAACAGGTCGCGAACTCGGAGCACGCCGTTGACGAAGGTGCCTGTGCCGAAGGAGGTAAGGCCGCTCAGCGTCCATTGCATGTCAGGCGGCGTCTGGCCGATTTCGAGCCGCTGCCGGGAGTACCCGCGCGTGTTGACGTTGGCGATGTTGTGGCCCGTCACGTTCAGCGCGGCTTCGAACGTTCGAAGGGCGCGCGCGGCGATGTCAATTCCGGAGAATGCTGAAGGCATCTCTAAGCCACCTCGTCCAGCAGCACCGCTGCGTGCGAACCCTCCTTATAAGGACCTTGCTCCTTCTGCGCCCCCTGGGCCAGCAGATGAAGCGTGCCTGCAACGTAGGCAAGCTCGTTCTCGATGAGCGCCTGGTTCTTCCTGACCAGTCCTTGGATGGTCTGGGCGGCTGCGCGTACGCGGTTGGCGAGGGCGATAAGTTGCTCCTTGTCCTTCGCGTCGGATAGCGACTCTGTGAGACCTCGAAACGTCGGTTCAGCGCCAAACGTTTCGGCCAGCCTCTTCGCCTCGTTGCTCGCGCGTTCGTCTATGTCGCGCAGGGATTGGATCATCCGCTCGATCTCGGGCTGAAGTTCCTGCACGCGTTCCACGTCTCGGAGCATGATGGCTGCGGTCTGCTCGTGCAGGGATCGCATCAGCCTTTCGCTTGAGCCTATCCACTCCCACCAGATGGTTTGTAGGCTTTGGGTTTGGGTCATTCCATTCCTCCATTGTCGTTGTTTGCGCCGCCATTGGCTTTTGCCTCGCTCTCGGCGCGCTCCCTCAAGACCTCTTCCGCGGCGATGCGCTGCTGGACGCGAGGCTCGAGGGTCTTCGTGACCAGGTTCGCGATTCCGATTCCCCGCCCCTTGGCGAGCGTCTCGGCGATCGCTTGATCCATGAAGTCTGCATAGATCTCGCCGGCGGTGCCTCCGCCGAAGAAGCCGCCGAGCCCGTCCTTGCGCAGTTGGGCCGCGAGCAACTTGACGAACATCGTTTCGATGCCCTGCGCTGCGCGCTTCAACTCGGCGATGCGCGGATGGTCGGGGGCTGCGGTTACGCTTTGGATGCTCATCGGATGATGATCCTCGCTTTGATCGAGCCCTGGGCGCGAAGGTCTTGGAGGATAGCAATCAGCGTCGTCGGCGAGACCTTCAGCGTACGGAAGACCTTTGCCAGGTCCTCGATCGTCGCATTCGGACTCACGACGCCGATGCTCACCCTGTCCTCCTTCGCCCCCACTTCCGTGTTCTGCTGCAGCGCGGTGTCGCCTCCGCTGAACGGCAGCGGCTGAATCACCTCGTTGTACTGGTTGATGCGCACCGTCAGCCCGCCGTGCGCCACCATCGCCGGAGCGATCTTCACGTTTCCTCCCACCACGATCGTGCCGGTTCGCTCGTTGATGACGATGACGGCAGGCGTGTCGGGTATGACTTCGACCGACTCGATCCGAGCGAGCACCGAGACGGGGTCAACGATGATTCCCTCGCGGGAGAAGACCTCGACGCCTCCGCCGTCCATCGCGACCGCGCCCAGGTCGGGCAACTGCTCGTTGATCGCGCCGGCGATGCGCTCCGCGGTCGTGAAGTCGGGGTCCATCAGTTCGAGCACGAAGCGGCCGTCGAACTCGTACTGCGTGTCTACGCCTCGCTCAACGATAGCGCCGCTGGGAATGGTGCCGACGTTGACGTGATTCTTTTGCACCTTCGACCCGCCCTGCTGGACATTGAAGCCGCCGATGCTGATCGGCCCCATAGCGACCGCATAGGCACGAGACTTGTCCCCGGCGGGATAGAGCGGCGTCTGGATGAGGAAGCCGCCCTGAAGGCTCTTCGCGTCTCCGATTGACGACACGGTTACGTCTATGCGATTGCCCGGTCGCGCGAACGGCGGCAGCTCGGCCGTTACGAGCACGAGCGCGACGTTCTTCAAGTTCAGTTGGCTCAGGTCCAAGGAGATGCCGAACTCTTTGACCATGTTGGCAATGGCGGTTTGTGCTCCCGGAGAGTTTCGCGAGTCGCCGGTGCCCTCCAGGCCGACGACAACACCCACATTCATCAACTGGTTGGAGCGAACGCCCCGTAGACGAGCGATGTCCTTGATGCGAACGAGCGGGCCCGTCGGCTCGTCCGAAGGGGGCACCAGGCCGACGTTCGGCACCTGCGCCGACAGGATGAACCCGAGTAGAGCGGTAGTTAGAACGGTAAAGAGTTTCATCATGCCTCCCACGTCAGAACAGCCAATCGAGCAGGGTCGTCAAGATCCCCTTGCGTTGTCGGTCGCCGACGGTGCCCGAGCCTTCGTACTTGATCTCGGCGTTGGCGATGAACTCGCTGATGATCGTGTTATCCGAGCGGATGTCATCCGGTCGAACGACTCCGGTCAGCACCATCTTCTGCGTCTCTTTGTTCACCTGCACGTATCGGACGCCCTCGATGACTAGGTTGCCGTTCGGCAGGCGCTCCTTCACGACGACGGTCAGCCTTGCGCTGAGCCGCCCTGTGCGGCTGGTTCTACCGTCGCCCTTGCTGCTCATCTCGCCCCCGATCTCCCAATCGGGAATGAGCGCGCGCAGGACCGGGCCGATGCCCGCCTCAACCTTTGCACTGTCCGACTTGCTGGACTCGGTACTCGCAGTTGAAGAGGCGGAGCTGGACTCGGCGATGATGACCGTCAGAATGTCACCAACGTTGCGAGCCGTGCGGTCCGTGAGCGGGTTCTTTGCTCCGTCGTCCCACAGCGAGCCGGGGTTTTGAGCATGGGCGGCCGCGCAGAGCGCGCACGCCACAATCATCGAAAGGGTTCTCATAGTCGCACCTCCACTGTTCCGTCTTCTTGAATCTCACCGGCGACGGTCGCGCGAGTCTCCTCGATGTAGACCGTCACCACGCTTCCTGAAACCGACTTGACGCGCCCCGAGGTCGTCACGCTGACGCCGTTGCTGACGATGGTTACGCGCACCGTCTGTCCAACGCGAACCGTCGGCGTGTTCGCAACGCTCTTGCCCTTCTCCAACACGACCTGCGTGGAGAACTGGCGCTCCTCCCCAACGCGAGCCTCGACGCTAAGGACCACAGTATCAGAGAGCTCCCGGCTGGCGAGGACGAGATACTCGATCTCGCCCTCCGCCGCCACGAAGTCACGTCCCAACCCTCGCGGGCTAACTGTGCCGACGGTGGGCAGGTTCTCCAACGCCCACCTCGCGGCAAATCCCTCGACCTCCGCCGCCGGAACGATGCGCGACTTGCGCTTCACCGTGCAGCGCGCGGCTCCGTCGAACCAAACGCCACGCAGGTCAAATCCTGCGGCACGCAAAACTCCTTGAATCGTAACCGGCGTAACGACGCGAAGCGAGCCGGCTGCAGGCGCCGGCCCAATGACCATGCGGGAGATCGCGTCAGCCCGTGGCTGGTCGGCTACCACGCGCGCCACATCGCCCACTCGAATCTCGGCTTGCGAGAGTTCCACCTCTTCCGCCAACACAAAGCCGTAGGTGAACTCGCCTTCCTTTGGCGAGGCGTTCGCCGAGGTGGTTGCGCTGCTGGAGCGCACCACGCCAAAGCCCTGCTCGCCCGGTTGTCCGATCCGCGGGCGCTGTGCCGTGCGGATGATTCCGTCCGCGTCCGCCGCGACCGGCGAGTCGAACCTCGCGAGCACGATCGCGCCGACGGCGGTCTCTTTGCCGCCGGAACGCGCGAGCACCTTGCCGTCCGGCAGGAAGGTAGGCGACCCTTCGAGGCTGTTCGGGACGCGGATTGGCGGGGTGAGGGGATGACCCGACTCGTGCACAAGCAGGCCACCCCTCACCGTGAAGTTCCCCTCGCGGGCGTAAACGATGCGGTCGCTGCTCTCCAGCCTAAAGTAGCCATCGCCTTCGATGTGCAGCGGCCAAGTTGTTGAAAGTAAGAAGAGAATCATCATCGCCTTACCGCCTCAAGTTGTTCGTTGACTGCGCCATCTCGTCAGCCGCGACGATGACCTTCGAGTTCACCTCATACGCCCGCTGGGCGATGATGAGGCGGACCATCTCTTCTACCATCTCGACGTTTGAGCCTTCGAGGAAGCCGAACTCGATGCGCCCCGCGCCGTTCTGCCCGGGCTCGGTGGGCGTAGGCTCGCCGGATGCCGCGGTCTGGATGAACAGGTTGCGCCCGACGCGCTCGAGGCCAGCCGGGTTCGGGAAGATGTGCAGATTGACGACGCCGAGCACCCTCGGTTCAGCCTCGCCGGCGACCTGCGCGCTCACCGTGCCGTCCGATGACACTGTGACCGTTCCCGCTTCGAGAGGCACCTGGATGTTGCCTTCGAGGACGAGACCGTCTTTGCTGACGATGGTTCCGTCAACCGAGCGCACAAACGAGCCGTCGCGCGTGTAGCCAAGTGTTCCGTCGGGAAGTTGAACAGCGAAGAACCCTCGCCCGACGATCGCCATGTCGAGTTCGCCGCTCGATTTCAGAAGCGGACCGTCGGCGAAGTTCATCGTACTGGCGACGAACTTTGCGCCCATGCCGACTTGCTGGGCAGCGGGCGAGACGGTGCCTCCACCCTGCTCCGCGCCGGCGGAGCGAAGCGTTTGATACATCAGGTCTTGGAACTCGGCACGGCTCGCCTTGAAGGCGGTCGTGTTCACGTTCGCGAGGTTGTTCGCGATCAGGTCCAAGTTTCGCTGCTGGACGAGCATGCCCGACGCAGCAGTATTCAGCGATCGATTCATCCGTACCTTCCTCCGTTCGTTCTCGATCGCCTTGCGTGCCGGCTCTCTCAATCCATCAAGAGCCGACGCCTCCTCTGGTTCTCAGAGGTCCGGCGCTATCGTTCCGCAAGGCTGCGAACCAGTTGACCAAGCAACTCGTCTTGAGTCTGCACAGCCTTCTGATTCGCTTCAAACTGTCTCATGAGGGATGTCATCAGCACCATCTCGCGAACCGCGTCAACGTTCGAGCCTTCCAACTGCCCGGTCGCCAGCTCAGGCGTAGCGACCGGCGTGGCGTTGCCTTCCCAAAGGTTGTGTCCAACCTTCCGGAGCGGCCCCTCTACTACTTGCAGCAGGCCGACTTCGACCTCGTCCACGAGCACGCGACCGGAAGAATCAATGGTCGCGCGCTGAAAGTCTCCAGGCCTTCCGGTGAAGATGGGTCTCCCGGTCGCGTCGAGCACCTTGTGCCCCTGCCGCGTGCCGAGGTAGCCGTCCGGAAGAATGGTGAAGGAGCCGTCGCGCGTGTAGCGCGTACCTTGCGTCGTCTCCACTGCGAGGTAGTGCGCAGGCTTGAGCAGGGCGACATCGAGCGGGTTGCCCGTCGTTACGAGCGCTCCGACCTCTGCGACCGTGAACTCGTCTGCGACTTGCGCGCCTTGCCCGATGGTTCCGACGACCTCGGGGCCGTTCGCGCCCGGCAAGGTGACGTCCTTCATCATCAAGTCGGCGAAGGCGAGGCCATCCCGCTTGAATCCCGTCGTGTTGACGTTCGCCAGATTGTTCGCGACTACGTCCAGGAGAAGCGCTTGGGACTTCATCCCCCGCGTCGCGGCTTCAATGCCTCTGGTCATCCCGAGTGAACTATCGGAGCGCCCCGGTAATCGCTTCAGGGTCGCAGGTTCGCATTCGACTTGAGGTTTGGCGCCGATGCAGGCGCAGCCGGAGGAGTGGCTTCTGGTGAGCGCCCCTCCTCCGTGCTCGCGGAAGGCTACTAGCGCCCTCGGCTGCCCGCCGCGCCTGCCGAACCGATCCCAGGGGGCAAGCCCTCAGTCGGCCGATAGTGGATGCCCCTTTCCTCCGGCAGCCCGTACAGGTCGGGATGCAGATACTTGCCTCGATAGTGCTCGGGCTTCTCTTCTACGGTCTTGAAGCCGTGACTCTGAACCCATCGGTCGTTGCGGATTGCGTCGACACGCCAAGAGACCTTCACCCGGGGCTTGCTCGTGCGAATCACGAACTCGTTGTCCCGAACCTCGCTGACGACCTTCGCAAAGACGAAGTCGTCGCTGTCATCAATCACCGTAAGGTGATATGTAGGGTCGCGGTTGATGGTTTCGAAGTAGTCCGGGAGCGCAACACGGGCATACCCGCGCGCATCTGTAACGACGTTGCCCCTGTATACGTTGTACGGCTCCGGCCCTTCGGAGCAGAAGTGATTGAGGAACTGAGATTCGGGGCTCAGCGGGTGATCCATCTGGAATGACTTCGTTCCCGTTGCGACGAACTTCCCCTGGCTGTAGACGGCGTGACCTGAAGTGCTCATCCCGAATACGCCAAACGTCCACTGTCCACCGTGTGCCGCGTGGGCGTACATGGCGTAACCGAGCTGACTGTCGGACTGGGCGTACACTCCGTAGTTGATGCCCCCTGTGGAGGCGGCGTGGCCAAACACCGCCCGTCCGTCACCGCTGTCGCTCCGCGCGTGCACGCCGTAGTTGGCGCCGCTGGTTGCAGTGGCATGAGCAAAGACGGCCCTTCCAAGGAAGGTGCCGTTACGCGCATCAACGGCCGCGAACCCGGTGGTCGTCCTCGCCCAAAGTGCTGTGTCCGAGGGAGCGAAGACCTGCAACCCTCGGCCCGTTGAGCGGTTCTCGATGTAGACGGCGTCCGCTCCCTTTCCGAGGAAGTAGCCTCCGTAGCCTTCGCTGCTCTCCGAGGTGCCGTACACACCGTAGTTGGTGCCGGTGGTGGCGGGCGCCAAGCCGAAGACGCCACGACCCGTGCCGCTGTCGCTCTGCCCCCACACGCCGACGGTGAGCCCGGTTGCGGAAGGGGCCAGCCCGATTACGCCCCGGCCGTCGGTGCTGGCGCTCTGACCCCAAACGCCGTACGCTATGCCGCTCGCTCCGGTGTGCAGCCCGAAGATTGAGCGATTGCCGGATCCCGCCTCAACGTGCAGGCGGGACACGGGGCCGGTAGTGCCGATGCCGACGTTGCCTGCGGTGTAAAAGATGTTGCTACCCGACTGCTGCCAAAAGCCGCTTCCGCTGTCGTCTGCAGCCGGCTCCCACGCGGATCCGCTCCACTTCAGCACCTGCCCCGCTGAAGGCGCGGTGGATGAAACAGCGCGTCCTCGCAAGCCGGCAACGAGCGGGTTCGGGTACGTGCCCGATAGGTCGCCTCCCGCGGGGCCGGTCGGCCCGGGTGCGTCCTGCCATGTGCCGTTCCCCTGTGCGTCCGAAGTGAGCACCTTGCCGGCCGCACCGCCGTTGCGCAACTTGAAAGCGCCGGCGTCGAGTGCGCCTACGATGAGCGAGCCAGAGATGTTCGCATGTCCTATTTGCTGAGTTCCTGGAGATTCCGTTTGCAACCAAACAGGAATCAGCGGTAGCACCGCAGCCGCAATCTCTGCGTCCCCAAGACCGATGGCCTCCAAAGAGACCTCGGCCGGCGTGATGCCTATGAGAACTTCTCCGGCGTCCCGAATCGGTGCGACCGGCACCTCAGCCTGGTAGCCGCCGGATGCCACGGTGATTTCGCCGACCGAGCGGTAGATGAGTCGCTTCGACCCACGGTCGAAAAAGTGAAACGCCATCCGCCCCGCGCCGTCCGGAACATTGCCGAGCACCTTGCCGCTCAGAGCCAAGACGCTCCCAGCCCGCAGCTGGGAATAAACCACACAGAAAACCAGAATGCCGAACGCACAAGCGGCGGCAACGACCCGAAACCTCATAATGCTTCTCGCCTCCTTGGTGTTGCTCGTTCGCCGCAAGAGCGCGAAACAAACGACTGCAGGCAGCGTACCCGCCTCCTGGAAACGTCGCATCCGCGCCGGCTCCATGCGTTCGAGCTTCAAGCTGAGTATACAGTAGTCGCCGACGACGTGCGTCCTTCCTTTTGCCGGGTTTTCTCTTTCTTGCCGTTGCTCGCCGACTCCCCGACCTTCACAGCAAGCGGGGAGGGGGCGCCTTCTATCCCTACACACCTAGCTCGCGGAGGGTTCCCGCTCGCTACGCTCGGGTGCCACGAGCAGATTCGCCCCCGTTTCCTCGCTTCGGGTGCCACGGACAGATGGTCGAAAGTCGGGCGCTCCGTAGGCGTAGCCGATGATGTTCCCCTCGGCGTCAATCCCTCTGGCGTAGGATTCGCTGCCCTGCACCTCGGTTGTGGAGGAAGGCGTGGAGGAGTCGGCAGCCGCGGCAGCCTTCTTTACTGCGAGAGTTGCCGGACTTCCGCCGGTTCCTGCAACCGTTGCCGGGGCGGCGCGGCCTCAGGAAGGGAAAACTCGACTCGATGACCTACGCTGCTGAGAGAGTTCTGGCGGAGATGCCCCGTTACAAGGGCGAGTGGGCGGAGGTGTACCTTCCGATTCGACAGATGTTGGCGGGAGACTGGGACAGCATCAACGGCCGCTCCCACCTCCACCTCCGCTTCGACCCTGCGGCGCGCTTTCTCTTGGAGTGCGCCGAGACGGACCTGCTCGTAGAGGGAACGTACACCGTGGTCGCGCACTCCGACGCGCATTACCTTGCGCTGGAGGCGACCTCGGGCCAGACGTTCGTACTCCGCATTGACGACCTTGACCGCGCGAACGCGATCCTCGGCATAGAGACGGAGGAGGGCGGATTCCTCGAGTTGAAGCGCCGAGCGGCGTCCCGCGCGTTTGCGGCGTAGAGTCACCTTCTTCCTTCCGCCTCCCATCCCTGCCCGGGCGGGTTCCGTTCACGGAGCCCGCCCACCGCTTTAATGGGACGTTAGTCCCGACACGGAACCCTGCGACGCCAGTCCAACGTTAGAACTACCGGAATGATCAACACATCCACGACGGTTTCGAACATTCTGTTCCAGGCGCAGCGGTACCGCAGCCTTTGGGAGCGCGTCTCTGCACCGATGAAGCAGGGACTCGCGGGCATCTGGTACTCGCAAGGTGATTCGCCTGGACACGTGTTGCGCATGGACGCGCGCGGGTCGTTCCAGATCGAGAACTTGGGGACGGGAAAACGCGCACAGGGTGAGGTGCAGATCGTGCCTCGTAACGGTCATCACTACGTCGTGTTCCTCAGCGAAGACGGCGGCAGCGCTGCACGCCTCCTCGTTGCATCGGATACCACACTCCGTCTCGAGTGGCTCGACAGCAGCGAGCGCACGGAGTATCGCAAGCCCGCAGACTATAACTAGCGAGCGAGTGGCTGGCCGACCAGGATTCGAACCTGGATTCCCAGATCCAAAGTCTGGTGTCCTGCCGTTGGACGATCGGCCAACGAACGCGTAGTATACCGGCAGTGGGCGCACCACCCTTCGATGCCAAAATGCGCGCATTGTGGCTACGTTGCGCCAAGAACGACTTCAGAGGTTTCAACGATTGCTCGCCGACAGCGCTCTCGATTGCTACGTCGCGGGAACGCCTGTCAGCATGGGTTACCTCGCCGACTTCCATGAAGGCGGAGGAGAGCGCATGCTCGTCATGCTCATCCGACCCGAGGGCGACCCGGCGATGATCGTCCCCTCGCTCAGCCGCACGCACGCTGAGAAAACCGGCATCGCCGACATACGCGATTGGAAGGACGGCGAAGACCCCGGCGCTGTGTTCGAGAGCCTCGCGCTGGAGTGGGGGTTGCGTACCGCCGTCGTGGGCGTTGATGACGAGATCCCCGCTTCCATCCTCTTGCGGATGCAAACGGCTCTTCCTGCTGCGCTCTTCAAGGCGGCAGGCGACGTGATGGCGGAGGCGCGGAAGTCGAAGGACGAGAGCGAACTTGCCGCCATGAAGAGGGCGGCGGAGATCGCAGAAGCCGCGCTCGCCGCCGTGCTGCCCTCGATTCGCGATGGGATGACCGAGCGCGAGGTTGCGTTCCTGCTGCAGATGGAGATGCTGAAGCACGGCGGCGAGCCGACCTTCTGCATCGTTGCGACGGGCGCGAGCGGAGCCGAGCCGCACCACACGAGCGACGACACGCCCCTGCGCAACGGAGACGTCGTGGTCATAGACTGGGGCTGCCAGGTTGACCACTACCTGAGCGACATCACGCGAACCGTCGCCGTCGGGGAAGCGTCGGACGAGGCGCGGGAGGTTTATCGCGTCGTTTACGCCTCGCACCAAGCGGGGCGAGGCGCAATTCGCCCGGGTGTTGCTTGCCAGGAGGTGGACCGGGCTGCGCGCGCGGTGATTCAGAGCGCGGGGTTCGGCGAGCGCTTCATACATCGAACGGGGCACGGCATCGGCATGATGGGGCATGAGCCGCCGATGATCGTGGAAGGCAGTTCATCGCCGCTTGCCGTAGGGCAATGCTTCAGCGTCGAGCCGGGCATCTACCTGCCGGGTCGGTTCGGCGTGCGCATCGAGAACATCGTAACGGTTACCGAGTCGGGTCACCGGTCACTGAACGCCGAGCCGCCTTCGGAGATTATCGTCGTCGGCGCTTAGCCCGTGCGGCAAGGAGGGCAACGCCCGCGCCGAGGCTGATC
>JBFMFD010000049.1:0-16251 GCA_040752255.1 Armatimonadota bacterium | reverse complement strand
AGCTGAATCCCAACGTGCGGGTCACGGTGGGAATCAGCGGAACGGGCGGCGGATTCAAGAAGTTCTTGAACAAGGAGACTGATATCTCCGACGCCTCGCGCCCAATCAAGCCGAGCGAGCAGGAACTCGCCGACAAGAACGGCATCACCTACGTCGAACTGCCCGTGGCGTTCGACGGCCTCTCGGTGCTGGTCAACCCGCAGAACGACTGGGTGGACCACCTGACGGTTGACGAACTGAAGAAGATCTGGGAACCCGGCAGCACCGTGAAGCGCTGGAGCGACATTCGCCCCAACTGGCCCAACCAAGAGATTAAGTTGTACGGGCCAGGACACGACTCGGGCACGTTCGACTATTTCACCGAGGCGATCAACGGCGAGGAGGGCGCCGCCCGCTCCGACTTCATGGCGAGCGAGGACGACAACGTGCTGGTCACCGGCATCGCAGGCGACAAGTACGCGCTCGGGTTCTTCGGCTTCGCCTACTACGAAGAGAACTCGGACAAGTTGAAGCTTGTGCCGATTGACGGCGGCAGCGGCCCCATCGCGCCTTCTGCGCAGACGATCATGGACGGCACCTACTCCCCGCTCAGCCGCCCGATCTTCATCTACGTCCGTAGCGACGTGATGGCCCGACCGGAGGTCAAGGAATTCATCCGCTTCTATCTGACGGAAGCAAAGAACCTTGTCCGCGAGGTCGGGTATATCCCGCTGACGGACGAACTGTACGAACTCGCCCTCAAGCGGTTCGAAGAGGGCGTAACCGGTTCGATCTTCGCAGGAAGAGGCTCCCAAGTGGGGGTCCGGCTGGATGACCTTCTGAAGGCGGAAACCGGAGAGTAGGTGATCGGAAGAGAGAGGCACGCGGTAGCACGGGGAAGGGTGTGGCGCGAGCGAGTGGTTCGCGCCATCACCTTCCTCTGTGCATTGGTGAGCATCGGCACGACGCTGGGCATCATCTACGTGCTGGTCTCCGAGTCGGTGCAGTTCTTCGGGGAGGTGTCGCCGATCGAGTTCTTTGGCGGCACCCGGTGGGCGCCCCGCTTCTCTCCTCCGCAGTTCGGCGTCCTCCCGCTGCTGAATGGGACGCTGCTCGTCGCTGTCGGGGCGGGCGCCGTCTCGATACCGCTTGGGCTGCTTGCGGGCGTTTATCTGAGCGAGTACGCCAGCCGCCGCACGCGAAACTTCCTCAAGCCGATTCTCGAGTTGCTTGCCGGCGTCCCGACGGTCGTTTACGGTTTCTTTGCGATTACGTTCATCACACCGCTGCTGCAGCGCGTGTTTCCCGACCTCCCGATCTTCAACGCTCTGAGCGCCGCCGTCGTCGTCGGGGTCATGACCTTTCCCATCGTCGCGTCTTTGAGCGAGGATGCCCTCAGCGCCGTGCCGCGAGAGTTGCGTGAGGGGGGAATGGCGATGGGTGCCACCAGGGGCGAGGTGATTCGAAGAATCGTCATCCCCGGTGCGCTGTCAGGCGTCATGTCGGCGTTCCTGCTCGCGCTTTCGCGCGCCGTAGGCGAAACGATGGCGGTTACGTTGGCTGCCGGCGCAGACCCCAAAGTAACGCTCAGCTTCTTCACCAGCATCCAGACTATGTCGGCGTACATCGTGCAGGCGAGCCTCGGCGACACGCCGCACGGCACGATCGAGTATCAAACCATCTTCGCAGTCGGCTTGACCTTGTTCGTGATTACGCTCGCGATGAACTTGCTCGCCGCGAAACTGGTAGGGAGGTACCGCCAGCGCTATGCCTGAGCACACCAGCGCACTTACTGCGCCCCGCGACGTGCGCCGAGTGCTGTTCGAGCGGCTCTTCATGCTCGCGTGCCTTCTGGCGATCATCTTCGGAATCCTCGCCCTCCTCGCCTTGGTCTACGGCATCCTGCGCGACGGCTTGACGCGACTCGACTGGGAGTTCATCACGAGCTTCCCATCGCGCAGGGCATCGAGCGCGGGCATCTACAGTGCGCTGACGGGAACCCTCTGGATGATGGCGCTCGTTACCCTCTTCACCGTTCCGATTGGCGTGCTCAGCGCAATCTATCTCGAGGAGTTCGCCCCCAAGAACCGCCTCACAAGTCTCATCCAAGTGAACATTGCCAACCTCGCTGGCGTACCCAGCATCGTCTACGGCCTGCTTGGCCTTGCAATCTTCGTGCGGATGCTCGAGCCGATAACGAGTGGGCAGACGTTCGGCTTTGCGAACACGAGCGGCCGATCCATTCTCGCAGGGTCGCTTACGATGAGCCTCCTGATCCTGCCGATGGTCATCACCGCTTGCCAAGAAGCGCTCCGCGCCGTGCCTCAGTCTCACCGCCACGCGGCGCTTGCGCTCGGAAGCACGTGCTGGGAGGCGGTGCGCCACCAGGTCCTTCCTGCGGCACTGCCGGGAATGCTGACCAGCGTCATCCTGGGCCTCTCGCGCGCCATTGGGGAGACCGCGCCGCTCATCACCATCGGCGCGCTGACGTACGTGGCGTTCGTGCCCAAGTCGCCGTTCGACGGCTTCACGGTGCTGCCGATTCAGATCTTCAACTGGGCTTCGCGACCGCAGGCAGCCTTCCACGAGAACGCAGCCGCAGGCATCATCGTGCTGATGGTGGTGCTGCTGCTGTTCAACTCAGCCGCGATTGCGTTCCGGGTGATCGCGCGGCGCAGGCTGGGGATGTAGGAGAAGGGGCTCTTAGCTCTCGTACGTAGGCTTGCGAAGCCACTCTTTTGGAATCGGCTTCTCCCCGGCGACGACCTTGATGAAGTCCGGATGCCGGAGCACGCGGGCGGCCACGCGCAGGCGCACCTTGCCGTTCGGCGTGTGGATGGTTACCGTTTGCAGGTTGACCTCCTGCGTGCGGTTCTTCCGAGGGGCGCGGAACTTCCACTGCCCCGAGTGTCGGTGCCGAATGTGCCGGGCCTTGATGCCCTTCTTACCGCTGACTTGACAAATCTTCGCCATCACCTTACTCCGCGTGGAAAACGGCAGTATACCCACCCCCGTGCGCCCGCGTCCAGGGGCGCCCGTCCCGGTATCATCGGGCCGTGTCCTCACGGGTGGCTCTGCTCGACCCCCACACCATCAACCAAATCGCCGCCGGCGAGGTGGTCGAGAGACCCGCAAGCGTGGTCAAAGAACTCGTCGAGAACAGCCTCGATGCTGGGGCCACGCGCGTTGAGGTCGCCATTCGAGCAGCAGGAAGAGACCTCATCTCAGTCTCCGATAACGGCAGCGGAATGACGCCCGACGATGCCCGCATGGCGCTCCAGCGGCACGCTACCAGCAAGATCCGCGGAGCGCAAGATCTCCTGCGGGTTACATCCTTAGGCTTCCGCGGCGAAGCGCTTCCCGCCATCGCCAGCGTCAGCAAACTCACCCTCACCACCGCAACCGAGGACGGCGAGGCGTACCGCCTCGTCGTGGCGTACGGCAAGGTCCAGAGCGAGGAGTCCGTGCCGGCCCGGAGGGGGACGGTCATCCAGGTGGAGGGCCTGTTTGAGAACCTTCCCGCCCGGCTGAAGTTCCTCAAGTCCGACGCCACCGAGACGACGCAGGTCGTCGAGACGGTGTCGCGGTATGTGCTCGCGTTTCCCCACGTGTCTTTCCGTCTGGCTGTCGAGGCGCAGAGCACGATTCAGTCGCCCGGGACGAACGACCACGCCGCCGCGCTCGCCGCCATTTGGGGGGCGGAGATCGTCAGCGCACTCGCAGAAGTAGACTCGACCGTCTCCGGCGTGAGGGTAACCGGGTTCGTTGGCCCGCCTCACGTGAACCGGCACGCGCGGACGCACCAGCTCGTGTTCGTCAACAGGCGCCCCGTGCGCTCGAAGACTCTCACGGCGGCGATCGACACCGCCTATCGAGACCTGACCCCCGAGCGGCGCTATCCGATCGTGATGCTGAACCTCGACATCGCCCCAAGCGATGTGGACGTGAACGTCAGCCCGACCAAGAGCGAGGTGAAGTTCAACCGCGAGGGCGCCGTGTTCGACGCGGTGCGCCTCACCATCAAGTCGGCCCTCCAAGAGCACGGGATGATGCCGACAATCGGCGGCGCGCTCGCTCCGAGCGGCTCCGCGTCCTCTTCGCTCTTCTCAAGGGGGGCGGCTCTCGTCTCGATCCCAGGCGAAGAGCCGCCGTCCGACCTCTTCCGCCCAGCCGACGAAACGCCCACCTTGGGCGGCGCGCCCGCGTTCGCACCCGTGGACGGCGCAGGCGAAGGCGGCCGCATGCCGTTCCGAGAGCTCCTCGACGACCTTCGCATCCTCGGTCAGGTGCAAAACACGTTCATCGTCGTTTCCACTCGGCGCGGGCTGGCGCTTGTGGACCAGCATGTCGCCCACGAGCGCGTGCTGTATGAGTATCTCTGCGGATTGAAGGCCGGCGGGCCGGCAGACGTGCAGCGCCTGCTCTCGCCGGAAACGGTGCAGTTCGACAAGCGGGTCGCCGTTGCGCTGGCGGAGCACCTCGATCTCCTACGCGAAGCAGGTTTCGACCTCGAGGCGTTCGGCTCCGGCGCCTACCTCGTTCGAGGCGTGCCGGCGGGCCTGAAGGGGCGCGGATACGAGGCGCTGCTCAACGACATCGTGGATCAGATCGTCGAGTCCGACGGCAAGGCGAAGGTCGAGTCGGTTCGCGAGCGTGTGCTCACAACGGCGTCCTGCCGCATGGCGGTAAAGGCGGGCGACCGCCTTGAGCTCCCCGAGATGGAGCGCCTTATCGAAGACCTGGCGCGAACCGAGAACCCCTACATGTGCCCGCACGGCAGGCCGATTACCCTCACCCTGTCTTGGGAGGAGTTGATGCGGAGGTTCAAGCGTCTGTGAGGGTTCTCGGCGTTGACCCAGGCTACGGGCGCGTCGGATGGGGCGTCGTAACCCGGGAGGCGAGTGTTCTCAAGGCTCAGAGTTGGGGCCTCATCGAGACCGACGCAGCGACCGACTGGTCGCAGCGCCTCGCTTCGGTCTACGACCGATTCAGCCAAGTGCTCGCGCTCGAAGAGCCGGACATCGTGGCCGCCGAAGCGCTCTGGTTCGGCGCGAACCGCACGACCGCGATGGGCGTCGCCAAAGCCGCCGGCGTCATCGCCCTCGCAGCGGCGCAGCGCGGGCTGCCCGTCGTCGAGTACAAGCCGTCCGTCGTCAAGCTCACCGTTACCGGGAACGGCGCGGCTCGCAAACCCCAGGTCCGCGCAATGGTAACTCGACTGCTGCGGTCATCGGAGTTGCCCAAAGTGGACGACGTTGCGGACGCGCTTGCCGTGGCGATTTGCCATTTGCAGCACTCTCGGCTCACCCAGATGAGTTCCGAGTGACCGGAGCTTCGAGGTCGTCGTCGAGGCGAGGTATCCTGCGCCGCGCCGGACAAGCGCCCTCACCCCGGCCCTCTCCCCGCGGAGAAGGGAAGCGACGGCACTTTCTTCGGGAGCGCGCGTCCCGGCACTGGAGAGCGGATGACTTACGACTCTTGGTTGAACATTCAGCGCGTGGCGGTTATGGGAGCGGGGACGATGGGCTCCGGCATCGCCGCGCATTTGGCGAACTTAGGCTTCGATGTCCTGCTGTTCGACGTGTCTCGTGATATTGCTGCCTCGGCTCTGGAGCGTGCCAAGAGCGCCCGCCCCCCTCACTTCTACACCCCGAACCGAGCCGAACGCATCACCGTCGCCTCCATCGAGGAAGACCTCGACCTCGTTCGACACGTCGAGTGGGTTTGCGAGGCGGTCGTCGAGAAGGCGGACGTCAAGCGCGCGCTGTACGAGCGGCTCGAAGAGGCACTCCCGCCCACCGCGCTCATCTCCACGAACACGAGCGGACTCGAGATCGGCATGCTCGCCGAGGGAAGGTCCGAGTCGTTCCGCTCACGATTCATCGGAACCCACTTCTTCAACCCGCCTCGCTACCTGAAACTCATCGAACTGATTCCCACGCCCGATTCGGCGCCTGCGATGGACACCGTCAAGCGGTTTCTCGAAGACCGCGTGGGTAAGCGCGTCGTCCGGGCTTTGGATACCCCTGGCTTCATCGCGAATCGGTACGGCATGTGGTGCCTGTTCCACGCGATTCACACCGCGGACAGATTGGGCTTCAGTGTTCCGGCAACGGACGCAATCTCCGGGCCGCTCATCGGAAGGCCAAAGACCGCAACCTTCCGCCTTGCCGACCTCATCGGGCTGGACATCATGGAAGACATCGCGGCACACATCCGCGAGCGATGTGAGCACGACCCGCGGCGAGATGTTCTCGAACTCCCTCCTTCGATGCAGAAACTGCTCGACCGAGGCTGGATCGGCAACAAGACTGGGCAGGGATACTACAAGCGAGAGGGCAGCGAGTTCCTGCATATCCACTTCCGGACCTTCGAGTATGGCCCGGTTGATCCCGTTTCCCTGCCCGGCGCGGACGAGTTGATGGCGATGCCTCTCGCCGAGCGTCTCCAAGCCGCCCTACAAGCCAAAGGCGAGATCGGCGAGTACGTCCGAATGCATCTGCCCGCCATCCTGCAGTACGCCATGGAAGTCGGCAAGGAGATCTCGCTCGGCGTGGCCGACTTCGACAACGTCATGAAGTGGGGGTTCGGGTGGGAGCAAGGTCCGTTCGAACTGGTGGACAGCATCGGTTACGATGTGCTCGAGCCACACATGAGCGCTTCGCCGCTGAAGGCGGTCGGCAAGTTCTACGTTGACTCGCGCGCGTGGGACTTCCGCTCAGACGCCCACGAGCAACTGCCGAAAGACGAACGCACAATGACGGCAGAAGAGATACCGGTCACGCAGAGCGGCGAGGGGTTCAACGTGCGCCGCTTCGCCGACGGACACTTCGCCTTCCAGTTCCGTACGAAGATGAACGCGCTCGACCCATCGTTGCTCGAAGGGTTGCAGCGCCACATCGAGACGCACCCAGGAGCGCGAGTGACCCTGCTCGGAGACAGCCGGGCGTTCAGCGCCGGTTTCAACCTGCGCCTGCTGCTCGATGCCGCCGAGCAGGGGCGTTACGAGGACGTGCGCGGTTGGCTTGCGCAATTGCAGGGAGTTGCCAAGGCGCTGCAGTCCGTGCCCAGCGTCGCCGCGGTCGAGGGCTTCTGCCTCGGCGGTGGACTGGAACTTGCGCTGCACTGCTCGCGGGCAATCTTTCACCCAGAGGCGCTCATCGGACTGCCCGAGGCGCTCGTCGGATTGCTGCCGGCGGGCGGCGGAACTGCGTTTGTGCGAATGACCTCGCAGGGCGACGCGAAGCGCATGGCGAAGGCGGCGATGACGGTCGCGCTCGGCGTGAAGGCCAGCGCGGCTGCTGCGGAAGGCACGCCGTACTTCCGTGCAACCGATGCCCTGCTGGTCAACCCCGACTTCATGGTGCACGCGGCGATGAACCTTGCGCCCGGCTCCGCCCCGGCTGCGACGTGGGAACCGGCTCCTCCGCCGCTAGGCGCAATGATCGAGAGCGAGATCGAAGCCGCACGCTCCAAAGGCGAACTCACGGAGTATGGCTCCTATATCGCCGAACAGATCAAGCATATCTTCACCAAACCGACCTCGGAGGAGGAGGCGCTCGAGATGGAGGTCGAGGCGTTTCTCCGCTTGCTCGGCAACGCGCTCACCCAGAACCGCATCAAGCACATGATTGAGACGGGGAAACCGCTGAACAACTAGCGACGGTGAACGACCTCGCGAACCTCAAGAACGAAAGATGAAGATCCTGGTACCAGTCAAGCGAGTCCCCGACCCGTATGCGAAGGTAACCGTCCTGCCGGACGGCTCAGGCCTAGACACCACAGCGCTCAAGTTCGAGATCAACCCTTTCGATGAGATTGCCGTGGAGGAAGCCGTGCGCATCAGCGAGCAGCGCGATGCGGAGGTCGTCGTCGTGTCCATCGGAAGGGCGGAGTGCGAAGAGCAACTCCGCAAGGCGCTCGCCATCGGAGCGCACCGAGGCATCCTCGTCGAAACCGACGCCGCGCTCGACTCGCTGGGCGTCGCCAAGATTCTGAAGAAGGTGTACGAGCGCGAGTCGCCCGACTTCGTGCTCATGGGCAAGCAAGCGATCGACGACGACGCGAACCAAGCGGGACAGATGCTCGCGGCGATGCTCGGAATCCCGCAAATGACGTTCGCCGCGAAAGTTGAGTTGCTCGACGGAAGCGCGCGCGTGACCCGCGAGACCGACGCAGGCCAGGAAACCCTTGAGGCGCCGCTGCCCTGCGTCATCACGACCGACCTCCGGCTCAACGAGCCTCGGTACGTCGCGCTGCCGGGAATCATCAAGGCGCGATCGAAGCCGATCGAGACAATCAGCCTCGACGAACTCGGCGTAGAGGCGGAGTGCCGCGTCCGCGTGCTGAACCTCCGACCTCCCGCCCCGCGGCAGGCCGGCAGGCGCGTGCAGAGTGTGGACGAACTCGTCGAGGCGCTCCGTGAGAAAGGGGTGCTCGGCTCATGAACAAGGCGCTGGCCATCTCTCTGAACGCGGGCGACGCGGAGCCTCTCGCGGCGTTCTGTCAGGCCCTCGGCGCGCCGTATGTGCTGCTCGCCGCAGGCGGAGACTCACCTGCCGACCTCGGCGCGGAGAAAGTCCTCCGCCTGGAGGGGGAGGTTCCGCCCGCCGACGCCCTCGCCGCCTTCATCGCAGAGAAGGCGGATGAATACGACCTCATCGTCGGCGTCGCGCACATGGCGGGCAAGGACGTCATGCCGCGTATCGCGGGCTTGCTCGACCGACCGATGGTGGGCGACATCGTCGAGGTTCTCTCCGCAGCCGAGCGCCGGTTCCTTCGACCCATCGTCGCGGGCAACGCGTTCGCCGAGGTCGAGGTCTCCGAGGGAACGTTCGTCGCCTCGGTGCGGGCGACGGCGTTCAAGAGCGCCTCACGCTCCGGAGACTCGCCGACAGAAACCGAGTCGGCGCCCAGCCAGGGAGCCACGAAGCGCGTCTCCGTTTCGGAAGCGGAAGGCGGACGCCCGGACCTGACCCAGGCGCGCGTCGTTGTCAGCGGCGGAAGGCCGCTCAAGGACGCTGAGACGTTCGAGCGCCTGATCGGCGGGCTTGCCGACGCGCTGGGCGGCGCGGCGGGGGCAACGCGTGCGGCCGTGGACTCGGGCATCGCCCCAAACGACCTTCAGGTCGGGCAAACAGGCAAGGTTGTGGCTCCAGAGTTGTACATAGCCGCGGGCGTGAGCGGCAGCACCCAGCACGTCGCGGGGATGAAGGACAGCAAGGTGGTCGTTGCCATCAACACCGACCCCGACGCGCCGATCTTCGACATCGCTGACTTCGGGCTGGTGATGGACCTCTACGACGCCATCCCGCAACTCATCGAGCGGCTGAAGGGGTGAGGGACTAAGGTGCGCCTCTAGAGGCCCCGCTGCAAGTCCTCGCTCCGAGCCTGATGGGCATATGTGTCTGCCACCCTTCCCAGGATTCTCGCTGTCCTGGGCCACCGGGCCGCGAGCGAGGACCCCCACCCGCGGTATTGCTGTTCGATGTGCCGCTCCTGCTCTCCGCCAGTGTCAGGATCTTTCATGAAGACTCCTCGACTGTTTAGCACACCCATTATGAATCCGGTATCGATGTTTTCGCTTTGCAGGTGTTCAATTATCTCGCGGGCCGCCTCGTGCGGGAAGATACCGTCTGATCCGATTGGCGACTTCGCAAGCCACTGGCCCAGCGTTTGGTCGAACATTGCGAGGTGTCCCGACTTGTCGGCCAGCTCCCTACCCTTCTCCGTCCACTTGCGAAGCCTCTCGTGGTCGACAACGTCACCCTTCTGACCTGGGACTGCGTCAAGTTGGCGAAGCATGAACCATGCGGACGCCGAGTCCACGGGCGGCAGCGGTGGTTCGCCCTCTGATGCGTGAACCGGCTTATATACGGACGCGACGAGTTCGACGAATATCTCCGGATCCTCCCGAACCATACTCGGGAACACCTTAGGATTACGAATGTAGATGAGTCGGTCAGCAAATGCGAGCTCAGCGCGCGCTATTCTGGCAGCATCCGCACTGACTTCGCAGGCGTAGTCGAGGAGATGGGCAATTTCATGGAAGGTGGTCTGCCAGGGCGTGAGATCCGCCGTTGCGGCGCGTTCCAATACCTCGAGCACCAGATGGGCATCTGGCTTCGCGTCACCCGAAGTGCTGATCCAGAGCGTGGTGATAGCGCACTCAATTGCGCCATGCTCGACCAAGTTGCGACTGACCGTCTCGAGCACTTCTGGGGAATCGGTGCGCACCGGCTGGACGGACTTCCAGTATTCGGTCGAAGCCTCCTTGCCGAGTTGAGCGAGTGCGTCGAGGACCTCGCTTGACGGCTCAAGTACTTGGAGCGCCTTTGCCTTGGAACGAGCGTCAAGGCCTTCACTCTCGGGTGACACCGCGAAGGCGGTTACGGAGGCTGCGCCATGAAGGGCTGCCATGCCACCAAGCAGGCCGAGCGCGCACTGTTCGTATGCGCCGCCGCCTGACCACAGCTTGACAACAACGCCGCCAATCTCCTGTCTGTCGAGAGCGGAGGCAAGTGCGAAACCTACCTGACTGGGCATGTCACACCTTTGTGCGAGAGCCAGGATTCCTTCGAATCCAAACTGTTCCCAGACTTCGCGAGCCGCGGCTGCGTGTCGCTCGAGTAGATCCTTGTGTTTGGCTCTCCAGTCGGAGCCAGGCCCGAGCTGGTACACGGCATGGCGGTCGAACATCCAGCTGTGGCGCACTATGCAACTGGAGGGAGAAAGCAACCGCCACACCTCGCGATACTTTGCGACGCGCTCGCCCTGGAGCGGCCACTCCTGGGCGTATGCTTCTGCCATAGCCAACTCAGCACGCATCGCCTCCCAGATGGCGTCTTGCGCTTCCTCCGACAGGCTGTTATCATTAGCGAGATCGCGGAGCCGTCCGAGAGCTTTCTCGAACCCGTCATTTGGAAACCATGCGACCGCCCGGATCAACTCTGTCCATCTATCCCCTCGTGAGCCAGCGATCTCCACGGCGATCTCTACGATTCTGTTGGACGCGGCGTGCACGTCACGGTGCGTGGGGTCAGCTCGCCACAAGGGTCCCCAACTGCGGAATCTCCCGATCGCCGTCGAAGTCGCCGAGTCGGGCCCTTGAGGCCACAAGCCAGCCAATAGTCGCCAGGCTGAGTCCGAGGCGCCTTCGCACAATTGATGAAGCACCTTTGATCTGTCATCGACCCCGGCCTGCGTCCCTGGGAACCATGGCAAGAAGACCTCGCGTAACGACACCAACGGTCGATTTGACAGGAACCCCCCAGGATCGATGCCGGCAAGGCACAGAAGGCACTTTGCCGCCCGTGCGAGATGCAATCTGTCCCATGCTAGGCGCTCCAATGCCCACAACAGGTACGTGTGGGGAGTGTCGCTAAAAAAATGGGACTCGCCGTGCCTGTCCTGGAAGAATGCTTCGAGTTGGTCTGGCTGATCGTGCAGAAGCCGCTCCAATGCACTCAGGAACTCCTCGGGCGCGCCCTCGGCCAAATCGGGCAGCCACGGCGCGAGCTCGACGAACCTGCGCCTCTGCTCAGCATCCGACAGGATCTCATCTATTAGGCGCACTGCAACGGAAGCCCCTGTCTGGGATCCATTCTCGTTGACGGTACCTCCGCACGCGCCCAGCCAACACAATGTTGCCGCAACACCCGAGGCGAGGTCACGGGAACACCGAATGGGACAAGAACCAGTGAAAACCGTGCGGACGAGCTTCTGGAGGCACGCGAGGTGAGGATCCTTCACGTGCTTGGCGAGAAACGACCACGCCTCTTCAACATCCACGACCCGAAACACTTCGCCATGCTGGCGCAAGAAGGGGTCCTCTTGGTTGGCGTAGCTAAACGCCTTTTGCAGCCTCTCCTCGCCGAATACATGCGATAGGATAGTTTGGTCGTCGGTTCGCCACGAGCAAGCTAAGAGGAAGGGCACCGCGTCCTCCTGATCCCATTCGACAGTTCTCTGCGATTGCCGTATCTCATGCCAGACAAGGAGGAACTTGCGAAATGCTCGGTCCACCCACCGCAACCGATCTTCCATCCTGGGCCTCCATTGTGCGAATGCCTCATCGAGCACCGTCCTCACCCGTAGCGGCACTTTGATTTCTGGCTGGATCGTTGACCTGGGCCCGGTACCGATCACCACATGGTGTCCCCGCGTCGTTACCGCATACTCGACGGAGTTTGGTTCGAAATCCGCAAGCAAGATAAGCCCTTGGTGACGGCCGACGAGGTCGTCTAGCGTCTCCTGGTTGCGTACCACGATGCCTCTGACCATAAGGTCTTCGTGACCTGGCTGGCACAAGCAAGCAGCAGCGAAGGCCAATGCCAGCTCGGGCGACTCCCACTGAATCCTAACGACGCGCGGTTCGCCTCGCAGGAACTGGACCAGGCTCCCCACTTCCTCGTCATATCCGTGCAGGAGCACGTCCGTCGGCAGTTTCCAGGTCTTGTCTTGCCACCACACCTCCACGGGCTGTGCGTGACTGACGGCCTTGCCTAGATACTGGGAAATCCAGAGGTGCGTACCTGGGCACTGAAGCAGCCAGTTGTAGAGGCCGTCGGCATCGAGTGCCACCACATTGTGCCAGTCGCACTGCGAGCGCTTTGAATTCTCCCAGGTGCCAACATCGCGCCATCGCCGTAAGGTGCAAAAGACGAACGTGCTGGATGAGCAAGCGGCACTGTCTGTGTTGGTGGTCCTCTTTGAGTAGTCTTCGTTGGCCTTTCGTTTAACGTTCTGATCTGCCGAAAGTTCCCAGTAGGACCTGCCACCCGGGAGTGGCCAGATTGGATCGTCGATCTCAAGTTGCCCATCCCATCCCGTGAGGGAGATCCCACTGCCCGTCCGGAAGTGCATGGACCGAGCGCGGCTGGATGCCGTCTCGGCGATCATCCTTGCTACCAGTTCGTGAAGGATCGACGGCCCGTCGTGCCGATCCGCGAGAGCGACGAGGTCGTTGGCGTCGGCGTACATCATTGAGGCACGCATGGCCATATTATACATACGGAGCACGGCGCAATCTCTTGTCGCCCCCGCCCAAAGACAAGCCCCCGCCTCGTTGGGGGACGAGGGCGGGGGCGGGAGTCAGAGCAGAGCACAAGGCAAGAAGCTGCTGCTCGGAGACAAGGCGTCAGTCTTCCAACTTAATCCTGCTGGCGCGGATGGTGTTCGTGCCGGGGTCATAGACTCCTTTCGCCTCGGCGCGCGGCCACTGGAGCAGCGCCTGCTCCGTAACAGGGTCGCCGCTGCGAAGGAAGATCGTCTCCTCCGTCCATGTTACGTTCACGGTCGTGCCCTGGGGTTGAAACCCCTCGATGTCGAAGATGTTCGTCAGGGTCATCCGGTTCTGATTGAGGTCAAGGTTGGTGATGCCTCCGGTGGCTTCCGCCTCTCCGGTTCCGCCTCCGCCTCCACCACCGCCGGCGTCATCTTCGAGCGTGATGCGCGTCGCTGTGATCGTGTTCGTCGCGGGGTTGTAGGTCCCCTTCGCCTCAGAGAACTGCCACTGCAGCAGCGCGTCTTCGGTTACCTGCACGCCGCTGCGGCGGAAGATTGTGCTGTCTGACCAAACGACGTTGACGGTTGCGCCTTGCGGCATGAATCCCTCGACTTCCGTCAGGTTGGTCAGCACGAGAGTGTTCGCGCCGAGATTCACGTCGGTGTGCGTGCCGCGCGCCTCCGCTTCACCCGAGCCGTTTCCATCCTCGACCTTGATGACGGTTGCGCTCAGGAAGTTGTTGCCGGGCAGGAAGTTGCCTCGCACCTCGACGCTCGCCCCGTTGGTCAACAGTGTGGGGGCGCCATTCGAACTTCGGTACACGGGCGTATCGGCGGTGTAGGCGACCGTGAACGATGCGCCTGTGCTCGGGCGGAGGGTGAACCGCGTGGAGGTGAGGTTCGACACGATGCCCTCGTATTCGAGCGCTTCATGACGACCGGAGTCGTCTATGCCGTTTCCGCTACCCCTTCGGAACACGGGCGAGACCTCTCCTCCCGTGAGCGTCCAGTTCGCGAGGTCCACGTCCAAAACGAACGTTGACGCGGGGACGGACAGCGCGGGCGAGAGGCTGAACGTCGCCATCGGTCGGTTCTGCCCATCTCGGGGGAGCGAAGAGGCGAACGGGTACGCCGTGCCGGACTGCGAGCCCGCGGGCACCAGAATCGTCTGCCCACCGAGGGTCAGGCGCACTTGATCGTAGGTGCCGTTCGCCAGGGCGGTTAGGGCGAGGAACGCATACCGCTCGCCCGAGCCGTCGCGCAGCCGCTTGGCGTCAACCGTGATGCCGGTCGCGCTCTCCCAGGCGGTTGTGTACTGCCCGCTGGTCTGGTTGCGGTACTCGACCTTGTGGAGCGTGAGCCACACGTTGTCGTAGTCCTCCCGAAACGAGTCGGTAAGGAAGAGGCCGACGCCGGAGGTTGCGGCTCCGTTGCCGCCGCCTCCGCCGCAGGCGATGCCGAGCGCACCCGCAAGGACGCTCAGCGCGAGATAGGTTGCGAAGAATCTCTTCATACCCACCAAGATACGCCGCCGCCCGGTGCTGATACACGGTTGGGCGCAACTGGTGGGTGGATTCAGTTGACGAGCAGTTTGCGCTCGATATCGGCTCGGATGAGCAGCCCGCCGCGGCTTATCGCCACCTTGCAGATCGAGCCTTCCTCGCCGGCAAGCGCGGTCTCGACCTGCTCGGGGCGCATCATCGAGACGCTCTTGCCGTCAAGCACGCGCAGGCGGTCTCCTCGCTGGATGCCCGCAGCCTCTGCAGGCCCGCCTTTGAAGACGCCGTACACGACGTAGTCCCCATTCTCGGCCTGGTACACGCGGAAGCCGACGTGTGCCTTGGGGGGGTCGGTAACTCGCCCGCTCCAGTTCTCCAGCCAAACGTACCTGCGCTCGTAGTCAATGATGATGTTGAAATGCTTGAGGAAGCCGAAGCCGACGGTGCCGTCGGAGTCTGCGCCCGAACTTGGCAAGTCAATCACGCTCCAAATGGAGTCCTTCACCGTAACGCCGTAGATGTTGGCCTCGGGGACTCGAACCATAAAACTGTCCACCGGGCCGGACGCCACCATCGCTTGGGTCATGAAGTCCGGCTTGCGATCTTTGTCCCAGAGTCCAACTCGGATGATGGACTCCTTGTGCGTGGCCGTGTAGAACGCGTTACCCGTGTCGAGTGAGAGATGCATCGGCTCGCCGTTCACCGTAACCGGCAACTCGATGGAGTTGTAGCCGTACGGGCGCATCTTCATCAAAAACGTCCGCTGGTTGTCTGGGGTTCGCTTCGTGATGTCCACCGAGCGCGGATGGAAGATGAACTTCTGGTTCTCGATGTTGATCTCGGTAACGTAGTCCTTCACCACCGAAAGACCCATGATGGCATCGGTGTGGGTGCCGTAACTCACGCTCATGTGCGCCATCGGCAGTTGCACGGCGTCGGCGTGAGGGTCGGCGATGTTCAGCCCGCCCAGGCGAATCGAGTCAATTTTGACCGTCTTAGCCTCGAATGTCCCGACGAAGTCTCTAAGGCCGGCAACGCCGCTCGGCTTGCCGATGTTGATCGCGTCGTTGATGACGAAGTGGCCGCCGTAGCCTGTGTCGAACATGCAGGAGATGGTCTTGCCGTTCACCACAGCGTCAACGATGATCGCGTCCTCGGTAACTTTGAACGGACACTCGACCGGCGCCGCCAGCGCGTGAGGCGCCTGAAGCAGAATCAGCGAAAAGAGTGCACCTATCATCGTTCCAGCCCTAAGTATACCGTCGGGTCGCCACGAAGTAACCCACGAAAATCACAATCGAGAGGATGTTCAGGTAGCACATGCAGCAAGGCGCTAAGACCGCGCCTATGACACCCAGCGTCATCCCCGTTGCCGCGGGGCGCCGGTCCGCGATATCCACGATCCACACCGCCATCATCGCGAGCGCCATGAGTACGGCAGCGGCTCCCCACCCGAAACCCTGCGTCATGACGTCGTCGAAGAACTGCATCTGCTGGCTCGGCGAGGCGGTATCCATGCTCTCTGCGCCGGGGACGATCCGGGTGTATACGACGACGTAGAACGCGACCGTCGCGACAAGGTTCAGCGTCCAAGTGACCCACAGCACCCCGTCCCAAGCCGAGCCCATGCGCTCGATGAAAGCCATGGAGTGCAAGGGGCGTGGAGCAGCGCCGGGGTCGTAGTAGATCGGTGCCCCAGGCTGGTACACGGAGCCGCCTGGCGAGTCGCTCGGCTCGACGGGGGGCGGGGCTGGGGGTGCATCGGACG
>JBFMFD010000048.1:0-16316 GCA_040752255.1 Armatimonadota bacterium | reverse complement strand
CGCGCCACCGATCTGGGCTGTGGCGGGCGGGTTGGGGGGGCCGCCCGTGGAGACCGACAGAACGCGCCCATCTGCGCGTACGGTCCCGCCGGTTCCGCCTCCGCCCCCACACCCCCAAAGGAGCGTCAGACCGATGACGAACAGGAGGAGCGCTCTCATCGCCGCCCTCCGTTCCGCAGCCTGAGCCGGTGGGTTACATCCCTGGCGCGGAAGGTGATGGTCCACCCGTCGAGGATCCGATAGGAGCGGCGGCCGTCCACGTCCTCCAACGTCAGCCGGATGATGTCGCGGTTGCTACCCAGGTTCAATCGAAACGTTGCGCGATACACGTGGCCCGGCCGGAGCCCGGTTACATGGATGTCCCAACTCCCCTCGTTCGGCGCTTGGACGTCGCGATACAGCGGAACGGAGGACGCGATGAACGCCTGCGTCGCGCCGCCCCAAATCGGCGGCATCTCAGAGTCCACGCCAATGTCCATGCCCCTGCGGTGGTTCGCCGCCTGCCCGACTTCGACCGCTGCGCGCTCGTTCCGGAAGCCGTCAACGGTCAGCGAGCCTGTCCAGGTCGGCGCCGGCCTCCACTGGCGGCCGCGATCCTGCGTGGGGCCGAGGACGCCCGGGCGGAATGTAATGGACAGTCCTTCGGAAACGAGCACACGCACGAACACTGCCCGCCCGGCGGGGAAAAAGTTGATCGGCGAGAGCGTCCCTCCCTCCGGCACGCCCGAGTGCGGGTCCGGCGACCCGGGCGTGAACTGGAACACGTCGGTGCCGAGCCAGCCGCTGGAGATTGCGGCTGACCACGTCGTCGGGAAGTCCGCCCCCCGCTGGACCGTGAGGTCGCTGAACGAGACGTCGTTCGGGAACGGGTTGACAACTTGGTTCCACCCCGGCTGCAGCGCGACGGTGACCGGCAGGAAACCCTGCTTGCCCGGCTGGCGCCCACTGACCTGGAAGCCTGGAGAGGGGCTGGGCATCCTCACGTAGAAGCCTTCGCCCACGTCGAACGGTTCGAGAGAGGGCCAGCGCTCGTAGTCAAATCGCTCCTGCTTCCAACGAGCGACGAGCGTCTGATTCGACGGCAGGCCGAGCAAAGCGGCGGTGCTCATCTCGAATGGGCGAACCGGGAAGCCGACCGCCTGAATGCCCGCGACCAGCCCGCCCGGTGGGGAGTAGGTCGTGAACTCTCCGATGTGCAGCACCAACCCGAGCCGGTCGCCCCATACGCTCACAAACTCTGTGTGCACCGGCGCCTGCTCAACATTGTTGAAGACAGGGATGACGTCCACTCGCACGCGCACCGGGGCGGAACCCAGAAGGTTTGTCTGGACACCGAACGCGCCGTTCCGCAGCGGCGCGTCCACAGAGTTCCCGCCCGGCAGCACGGTGAGGCGCACTTTTCCCGTTACGGTCGGGTCTCCCCCAACCTTCGCACCGTCAAAGCCGATGACTGACCCGTAGAAGTTCTTTGGTGTTGGGCTTTGCGCCGTGGCGATGGCACCCGCAGGAAGGATGGCTCTCGCGATTTGGTCGAGCACGGGAAGGTCAATCGTCGCACGGTACCACTGCGTCGGGCCGGAGCCGACGTTGAACACATCCGGAAGGTTCGGCGTGACCGACCCGAAGGCGGCGGCGATGTCCATCCGGTCGTCCTGGCCTGTGGTGAACAGTCGGGCGAAGGTGGAGTCCCAGTAGATTGGGAAGCACGTTCCGCTGAGCAGCACCTCGTTGCCGCCGGCGGCGGTCTCGAAGTAGGTAACCCAGATGGCGAACACGCCGAAGTCGTTCCCGCCAAGCCCGAACGTAATCGGAATCGCCTGCACGAACACTTTCTTGCCTCGACTGACCGTTGTGTTCAGCACGTACTGGCGGCGGTACCACTCGGCGAAGGGCAAGCCTTCCACGGTGGCGCCCGGCCCGCCGTTCAGGGTGTCGAGTGCGTTCTGAGCCAGGGCGACAAGCGCCGGCACGTTACCACCGATGCTTGGGTCGGCGTAGTATTGTTGCAAGAAGGTTGAGAGGAACCCGGGCCACTCGGTTGTTACCTTCGCCCACGCCGTTCCCGCCATCATGTATCGCATCAGGTAGATGCCGCCCAGTGAGCCGCCCGGTGGGAGCGGAAGGTTCTTCAGGTTCGGCGCGATGAAGCGGTCGTTCGCGAGCGGGGGTTGGTTGTACCAGTCGTAGTGCGCGCTGGTGTCGTAGGTGGCTTCGACGACCTGCCCGATGAACTCCATGTCCATGCCGGTGGGCAGGGCGTTCGGGTTGCGGACGGTGGTCATCGTCGCCGCCCTCGCGAACCCCTCCGACCACGCGTCAAACTCGAAGAGGGCGCCCCCCAAGTAGGCGAGATACAAGGTGTGAATGAAGTTGACCGCCGTCGTCTCGGGCGCGCTGTAGACAGGGAACCAGATGGCGGGCATGCCTGTCCCGTCGTCGGGCAGGAAGATGCCGCCGGCGACTGCGTCCCGATCGCCGATCGAGGCGTCCATGTTGTCTACCCTCACCGGGCCGCCTGTGAACGGCATGCCGAAGAGAGCGTTCATGTGGGGTCGCGCCGTGTCGAAGACCGACTGGAGCAGTTGGCGGTAGGAAGTGGGAAACGCGTTTTGGTGGCCATCGGGGCGGAACTGGAGCACCAGGTCGCTACCACCTCCTCGGCTGAGAGCCATGCCCGAGGAGCCGGTGAGCAAGCGCCCGTTTCGCCTCAAAAGCACAACCCGCGGGGCGCTGAAAGGAACCCCGTAGGGAACGACCCCCGCTTGCCGCAGGGAGCCGACATAGCCCGCAGCCAGGCGGTCCGCTGCTTGCGTCTCGGCCCGCACCTCCGCTTCCACGATGCGCCGAATCTCATCCGCCTGGGCAGGCCCTCTGGAGCCGATGTCAACGACGATGGCAGAGCGCGGCGACGCCAAGAGGGCGGCGGGCAAGAGCAGGAGCAGGAGCAGGAACGGGGATCGCAGGTTCACGGACATCGCAGGTTTACCCATGTTGGACGCTCAAACGCGGCGCGCGTGTTCAGCGAAGCGGCCGACCCTTTACTGAGCGATGAACGAGTCTATCTGGCTGATGGTGAAACTCGCGTCGGAGAAGCCCGAACCGATCACGACATAGTAGTACCGTCGGCCGGGAGTCAGCGCGGGGCCGGAGTAGAACATGAAGTTGGTCGCCGTGCCGGGAGATGCCCACAGCAACGGCTCCTCGATGCTCGGATAGTTCTCGAACAGAAACACGAAGTACGTGTCCGCATTGAAGACGGGCTGCCAGCGAAACACGAGCGGGTTGAACGTCGGGTTTTGCACTTCCAGGTCGCCCAGCGGCACCGCCGACGCCACATTGCTGAATGGGCTTTCGGAGCCGGGGCGATTCGGATAGTCGGTGTTCAGGCGCGTGACCGCGTAGAAGTACCGCACGTTCGGCGTTAGGAAGTCGTCAATGTCGGCGTAGAAGGTCGCCAGCGGGTCACGCAGGAAGTCAATCGCTTGAAGGTTCGACGGGCTTGAGCCGCGGTAGATGCCGTAGCCGAGCAGTTCTCTCTGCTCGGCGAAGTCCCAGAAGAGGTCAATCTCAACGTGGTGGCCGTCGGGGAAGTCGCGCCCTTGTGCGCGGCGGACGCGCTCGGGATGTACCAGCCTCTTGATGCGCTCATACGCAATCATCTCCTCGCGGCTGCGATTCGGCTCGACGGGGGACGTCCATGCCACCGCGCCTAAGTTCTCCGGCGCTTGCTGCCCTTCGTTGGATGAGAAGCGGAGGAAGAAGTTGACAGTGGAGGTTGAACCTGCGCTGATGGTTACGTTCGTGTTGTCGTTCTCGTAGCCGCGACCGGAGGCTTCGACGAAGTACTGGAATCCGCCGATGAGGCCTTCGATGCGGTACTCGCCGTCCTTGTCGGTCCAGTTCGTCCACGAGCCGAGCGGCCCACCGACGAACACTCGCACGCCCGGCAGGGGCGTGCCGAATTCGTCGCGCACCGTGCCGCGGAGCGCGCCCATGTCGCTCGTTCGACCCATAACGATGCTGACGCTCGTGGTTCGTTCGCCATCGAACACCTCGACTCGGTTCCAGCCGGAGTATTGGACGCCGTCCTTCGTGAGCCGCGCAGTTAGGGTTCGGAGGCCGCCCTTCACGTTGCGGATTGTGAACGTGCCGATCGGCGAGGACTCGGCGGCGAACTGCCCGTCAACGAAGATGCTCGCCCCGCGGACGGCTTCGCCATCGATGTCGGTAACTGAGCCGGCGACTTCGCCGCGCCCGTCGCCCGGCTCGCAGCCCGCGAGGAGCAGCGCCGCGACAGCCGGCAGCAAGAACAGGATGGTGCGAATGATTCTCATCTCTGTGATTCCGTTTGGTTTAGCGAACCTCAGACGCTTCAGCGCAGCCATCAATTACGGATCGAGGCGAAGTCGAACGTGAGTTCCAGGTCGAAACCCGAGGAGCGGTAACTGTTGGAAGCGTGCTCCACCGAGAGGTTCTTGCGGTCGCGCAGTTTGTAACTTGCGGTTAGATGCACGCCGCGCCAAACTTCGTATTGATACGCGAGCGCGAACTCCGAGACGCGGTCGGGCAGATAGCCGGAGACGTTTCCGCTGGAGTAGCGAAGGAACATCCTCTGCCTCGGGTCGAGGCGATAGCCGATTTGCGCGTCCATCCAGGAGGTGTTTTGCGCGAAGCCGCTGATTCCGGTGCCGCCGAAGTTGCTGCCGGTATAGGCGAATGACGCATCCCATCGCCCCCAGAGGCGCGTGTTCGCGCCGAACGTGAGCACGGTCGTTTCGCTGCTTCCCGGTGCGTTCAGGAAGCTGACGTTCGCCTTGCTCACGTCGGCATACACGGAGGTGTTGGGACTGGGCGTCCAATTGGCGGTGATGCCGATGCTGTCCTGTCGGCTGTTCGTTCGGTTCGACCCTTCAGACAGCGTGGATGCGAAGCGCACGCCGACGCTTAAGGCGTCGTTCGGCAGGTAGTCGGTTCGCAGTTGGAGCACGCGCGCCCTTGCCGCGCCGAGGTTTGTGCTGCCCCCGAACGTTCCGCCGGAGAAGCCGTTGCCGTTGTATCCGATGCCGCCGCCGAAGAATCCTCCGAGCGCGGTGATGGCGCCGGAGGTTGAGTCAGTCCAAGAGAGTTCGGAGCGCAGACGGTCGCTGAACTGATACGCGGCCGAGAACGAGAGGTCTCTCCCTGCGCTCTCCTTGCCGTCCGCGGTAACGGTGTTGTAGCCGATGCGAGACGTCAACTGAAGGCGGTCGTTCGGCTTGTAGGAGTTGCTGAGCCGCACGCCGGTAACGTTTGCGGAGATCATCTCGAAGCCCTCTTGGGTGAACTTCGGCGAGCGAACCTGCTGGTGGGTCGCCTCGATGCTTGTGGTGAAGCCTCGCGAGCGCGTCTCCACGCCTGCAACCAGGTTGGTGCTTGAGTTCGGGCGTCCGTCGTAGTTGCCGGAGAAGGTGCCGCCCTCCACGAAGTATCGCAGGCGCTCGCTCGGTTGGTACGATGCGCGCAAGCGCATGTCGGAGGTCTCTCCGCGAACCGCCTGCAGCCCCTCGCTCGTGTATGTCGGCGTGCTGATCTTGTACTTCGAGCCGGAGAAGGCGAGCCGCAGGTTGTTCCCGGCGTCGTATTCGAGCGAGAGGTCGCCGCCCGTTTGGTTCCTTCGGAAGCCGGTGCTTTCGACGCTGATGAAGTTGCTCGGGATGTCGCTCCAGTTCAGCCGTGCGTTCATCCGTCCCCACTCGGTAGAGAGCGATGCGGACTTCGCCAGTCCGCGCTCCGTACCGAGCGGAGTCTGAAGCCTGCTTTCGGCAAGGTTCACGTCGAGCCGCGTCTTCTCGCTGGGCCGCCAAGTAACGTCGAAGCCCTGAACGACGCGCCCGCCGTTGCCGAATGAACCCGGGCTTGGCTTGGGCGTGTATGTTACGCGAATAATCGAGCTTCGAGGCATGGAGCGGCGGAAGTAGAACACCTGCTCGTTCTCGGGATCGAAGTAGTAGTCCACTCCTTCGACTTGCGGCACGTTGTCAACCGTCACGACGATCGGCCGGTCGCGCATCGGAGGTTGCAGAAGGAAGTATGGTACGTCGGGAGGCCCGAAGCCCTCGAACTCTTCGGTCGTTTGGGACAGGCCGGTGCTGCCGACCGACTTCTGCTCGATGCGAGTGAGGCCGACCTCGAATCCCTTCGCCGCTTGCCACACAACGCTGCCGCCATAGATTTCGCCTGCCGCGTTGTTCAGCCCACGCGATTCATACGTAACGGTGATGACGCTCGTCGGGGGGATCACGCGATTGAGGAAGGTAATCGTTCCGATCTCATAGTTCGCGACGTAGTCCGTTCCCAAGACCTGATCAACCCCGTCAACCCTAACGCGTAAAGACCCGTCCACGAGGCGGCTACCGTTCAGATAGTAGGGCCCTGCGCTGTTGTTACCGTTGATGGAGATCGTCCGTGCCGACGTCTTCGAGCGAGTCGCGACGCCGGTTAGGCGGAAGTTTCCAATCCGCAACTCCGCTTGCGCGCCTTGCGCAAAGCGTCGCAGCGACACCAACTCGTTTCCGCCGCCTGCCGTCGCGTGAATGTCGCCGAGTTGCACCTTGCCCCAGCTTCGCTCCAACCCCAGCGTTACCCGCTGCGCATCGGGGCTTGCGTACTTGTAACTCGACAGCCGGACGTCGAACGTCAAGAAGCCCAACACCTTGTCGCCGGAGATGGAGACATCCCCTGTCTGACTGAACGTCTTGTCGCCTTCGCCGAAGTAGTTCAGTTGGTTGAACGCTTCGCGGCTTCCCTCGACCTGGTGCGAGCGGAGCGCGAACGTGCGCTGACCACTGACGCGGACCTTATCCAACACTTGAGCGTTCAGCCAGTCCAGCCACGCCTCCCCGGCAGAGGCGCTCACCGCCGCCGTGGCAAGAATGGCCAGAACCAGGCGTCTCATCATTTCCTTTCGCAACGCGGGCGTTTTCGTCCGCCGGGGGTCAACCGGCAGCCCCGGGCGCCCGCAACCGCCCTTGAAGTATATCAAGATTCCGCCTCGCCAGTGCAACCATCGAGTCCACTCTCTCCGTCATTGTACGAGTAATAGACGCGCGATCCCGTTCCAGCGCTTCAAACTCCGACCAGAGCCTCTGGGCCGTGATGCCCTGAAGAGGAACAGGCGCAGGCGCCCCGATCTGCTCCGCCATCGCCGTAACCTTCGGGTCGTAGGCGACCATGAGCGGCGCAATCCCGGACTTTGCCGCAAAAATACCGGCGTGTAGCCTCATCGCCACGACGCCGTGCGTTCGGGCGATCCGAGCCATCATCTCCGACGGAGTGTGCAGGTTGCGAATGTCGGGACAGCGTCCGCCGTGCAACTTCGCAATCTCATCGAGGAGCGCCCGGTCCATCTCGTGGTCCATCTCAAGGAGGACAGGCACGAATCCGTTGCGGAACAGCATCTGTGCGAACTCGCCGAACACTTTTGCCAGTGCTTTCTCCCCTTTCCAGGGCCGCGCCGAAACGGCGACCGCCTTCATGGAGCCGACGGCGAACTCAGCCGCCGAGGACTCGGCGGGTTCCAGCAGCCAGGCGAGGTCGGCGGTTACCTCGACGTGTCCTCGATAGCCGAGCGCCCTCGCCGCGCCGGCGCTCATCGAGTCTCGAACGGTGAGGAGGTCAACCTGCCGTAGGGCAGCGGTCGCTGCGCTCTTGCCCAGCATGCTGGTTACCGGCCCGATGCCCTGCGCGAGCATCATCACCGGCTTCTTCATCTTCTTCGCCTGTTGGATCAGCCCGGCGTAATAGCGAAGGGAGAAGTAGCTCGTAACGTCCTGAAGGATTCCTCCGCCAGCGAACACAAGCGCGGCGGACGACTCCATCTCCTTCTTGAAATACTGCACTTCCCGTCGCGGAATTGCGCGCACGCCGATGGCGCGCTGCAGCCTCTCCGGGTTCCCCGCCATCGCAACCACCTGGATGTTCGTGCCCGCGAGGCCCTGGTGGAACGCTTGAAGGAGCGCGTCGTCTCCCAAGTTTCCGCAACCGTAGTAGCCAGCAACGAGAACTTTCACAGCAGCGACCTCTGTTCCTCTCGAAAGTACCGCGACCAGATCCAACGGAACGCCAGACCCAGCACGAGACCCAGGAGGATACCAAGCAGAACGCGAACGGCGGAGGTCGCAATCGGCGTGTGTAGGTGGGCGAAGGTGTTCACGATGCTCACCTGCCCGATCGCCGCCACGCCGCCGATGAGCGGGAGGAGCCGCCGGTCTCCGTGACCCAGCATCGAAAGACCCAGCACGAGCGCGGGGTGCCCAACCAGGAACTCCTTCGTCCGCGGGCGGACGGGCAACGCGCGGTCGAGGAGCGAGCGCAACTTCAACTCGAACCCGCTGACCTGCGACGGCGCCTCGTTGCCTGTCCGAATCAGCATGTACCCCAACGCTCCGGCGACGACGACCATCAACAGGAAAGCGCCCCACCGCACCGGCGCGCCCAATGCCGCGGCGAGTCGGCTCTCTTCCGCAACCAAGTAGAGAGCTACCGCTGCGGGCGGCAGGAAATGCGCCAACTTCACACCCATGAACTGCTTCATCTGAAGCATGTATGGAAGTTCGGACAGCAGCGCGGCGACGTGCAAGCCACCCACTACGCTGACGCCGCAGATAAGAAGATACAGAACCCACCACGCGCGGCTCCCGCCGTGCCGAGCAAGCGTGTAGAGCGCAACCATCGCCCACGTCGGAAACGCGAGCGCGGCGAGAAGCGCAAGGGGTCGCGGGTCGTTGCCGGCGACCGCCAAGCCCGCAGCACCGAACACCACGAGCCAACTCGCCAACATCCAGAACAGCCCCGGCAGCAGTGTCATGCCGAACCAAGCAACGAAACAACTCGCGCCCAGAACGACGCCGTAGCGAGCCACCATCGAGGCGTCCAGCTCTTCGAATGGACGCGCCGGCTTCGCTTGATAGCCCTCGGCGCGAAGTCGCTCGTTCACCTCCCACACAAACTCGGCGAACGCCTTCACCGGCTCGGGCGAGGTCGGCGACGGTGCGCGGAGATAGCAAACGCGAACGTTGCGGTCGGTTGCAGCCAAAACGAATCGGTCTGCGGCCTCACCGGGCGACGTGCGGTCCATCTCGGCAGAAAGGATGCTGTGCACGCGCAGCACGTGCGGCTGCATCATCTCTTTGTAGATGCTGTCACCGGCTTGTTGGGTGAACTCCACGGTGCCGTACCACAGCGGCGACTGCGACTCGTCGCCTTGGGCTTCGTCACCGGTTGCGCGCAGGACCTTCGCCGCCTCGCGAACCGATTCGCGCCACCCCAGTGTTTGGTCGCCGTTGAAGATGATCCCCACCGCGCCGCTCTGGGCGGCGTCGAGAATCGCCGCGCGAGCGAGGCGCTCCGTCGCTCCAGGCGGGTTCCACACGCGGGCGACGACCTGAAGCCCGAGGCGCTCGATGAGGCCGCACACCACGGCGTCCAAACCGATGCCGTACTTCGCAAGGTCGCTCGGCGTACCGGGCAGGCGCGTCGGCTTCCCGTCGGGGCCGAGCACCACCGCGGGCGCGGGCTGTGCCTCGTCCCACTTCGGAAAGCGCGCCTCCACCGCGCGGCGAATCCGATCCGCCAAGCCGGCGTCCGGGCAGACGAACAGCTGCCCGTCGCCGTCGGCGTTCACCGGGCGGGACGTGGGGACCAGGCGGCCCGAAACGAGCAGGTCGTTGAACGTGTCCTCCGAAACCGCCACGGCGGTGAGGCCTGCGCGTTGAAGGCGGATGAGCGCCCGCTTCAGCGGGACGCCCTCGCCGGCGGCTATGGAGCGCACATCGGCAAGGTCTGCGACCAGGTGGACCGCCTTGTTTGCCGCCTCGACTCGGTGCCGCTGCGCCGCGACGATCGCCGCGCAGGCGGTCGAGAGGAACACCAACAGCCAAATCAGTCGTGGAGGAGAGAAACGATGCATCGTGTCACCACTCCGTGCGCGCAATGTCGTGCCGCGCGCTCATCGGCTTCTTGCCCACCACCAGCGCAACGACCATGCCGGCGAGGAAACCCCCGACGTGCGCCCATGTCGCGACGCCGGGCTGAACCACGAACAGTTGCATTAGGAACCATAGGCCGAGCATCAGCCAAGCAGGCAGTACGAACGGAACGAACCAGAACGGCAGAATGACGCACTGAATCCAAGCTCCGGGGAAGAGCATGAAGTACACCCCCATCACGCCTGCGATTGCGCCCGACGCGCCGACGAGGGACACCGTGCTGTCCGGCATCACGACGGCGTGCGTCATCGTTGCGGCGACACCGAAGAAGACATAGTAGAGGGCGTACCGCGGCGCGCCGTACACCGCCTCGATGCGGGGGCCGAACACGGCAAGGAACAGCAGGTTGCCGAGGATGTGCGCCAGGTTCCCATGGAGAAACATGCTCGTGAAGAGCGTGACCAGCGGGTCGCTGCCGCCACCTTTCAGCGCCGCCCAGATGTCGGCGGGCCGGGCGGCGAGGTCGGCGAATACATAGGGCCTGCCGAACAGGGAGCCGCCGCGATCCCAGAAGTAGATGACGACGAGCAGGATGAGAATCGTGCGCGTCACGTACGGCGTTTGCCGGGTGTCGTGGTCATCTCGGAGGGGGATCACTCCGCGGGAGAATACCAGACGCCCCTTTTACGCTCCGTAGGGCGCGGAATTGGCGGGACGCCGAAACCACCATCATGCAGCGCTCATCCGCTACCGCACCGGCAAGCCGGCGAGCGCGAGCGTATCTTTCAGCATGGCGATGGTGTAGGTTCCGTCGTGCACGATCGAGGCGACGAGGACGGCGTCTGCGCCCGCCTCCGCTGCCTCGACGAGGTGCTCGGGGCGGCCTGCGCCGCCGCTGGCGATGACAGGGAGCGATACCGCGCCCGAGACCGCGCGCAGCAACTCGATGTCGTACCCGTCGAGCGTGCCGTCGCGATCCATGCTGGTAACGAGCAACTCCCCTGCGCCGAGAGCCTCCGCCTTCCGCGCCCACTCGACGGCTTCCAGGTCCGTCCGCTCGCGACCGCCGGTGGCATAGACGGTGAAGATCGACGGGACGCCGAAGCCACGTTCTCTGCCGATTTGGCTCGCGGGACGCTCGCCCTCCCTGCGAACGTCCATGGCGAGCACAACGGCTTGGCGTCCGAACCGCTCGGCGATCTCGGTGATGAGCGCCGGGTTGCGAATCGCGGCGGTGTTGACGGCAACCTTGTCCGCCCCTTGGCGAAGAACCTCGCTTGCGTCCTCAACGCTTCGGATACCGCCACCGACGGTGAACGGGATGAAGAGTTGCCTCGCCACCCGCGCGGCGAGTTCGACCATGGTGTTTCTCTCCTCGTGGGACGCGGTGATGTCGAGGAAAACGAGTTCGTCTGCGCCCTCCTCCATGTATCGCGCGCCGAGTTCGACCGGGTCTCCCTGGTCACGCAGGTCGAGGAACTTGGTGCCCTTCACGACGCGCCCGGCGTGCACATCCAGGCAAGGGATGACCCGAATCGTCGTCACTCGCCACTCCCATCGGAGGGCTCGAGGCGATTGACGCCGCATCGCACCCATGCGCCTCGGTGCAGGCTCAGCAATGCGTCGGCGGGCTGAGTGAAGAGGAGGAACCGGGAACCGAAGACTTCGAGGACTGTCGGCGAAGGGTCTCGTGTTTTCCAGACGTGCTCGGCGTACTCGCCGACGAGGTGGGTGGCGAGAGTTTGAAAGTCGGTCGGCACGTCCTCGGCAACGATGTCCGGCTGTCCGATCTTGTTGAGGCCCCTGGTGAAGCAGTACGCGGCGCGCTCGTCGTCCCACCATCGGGTAGCGACGTGTAGAGCGAAGGCATCCGCGCCGTGATGTTCGACGGCTTGGCGAAACTGCTCCGGCGTGTAGGCGCTTTGGGTTTCGATGTCTACGATGACGGTGCCGTCGGCGAGGTCGGCGGTTGCGAGGGCAACCCAGGTGGCGAGGCGTAGAGCGCTTTCCTCCCGCTCGGTGAAGGCGCCTGGCTCGGCGACGAAGCGAACCGTGTGGACGGCCTGCGTCTGCTCGATGCGCTCAGCGAGGTCGGGGGGCAGTGCGGCGTCCGGCTCGAGCAAGGCTCCCGGTTGGAACAGCATGGCGTTCGCCTCGCGCTTCACCGTGCCCATCTGAAACCGGATGTCGGTGAACACGAGCGCTTCGGCGGTGCCGATGCTCGTCTTTCCCTCGCCCATGAGCATGCCGGTAAGTTCCTCTTGCGTCGGCCGTTGGGAGTTTCGCGCGTACACCCAGAATTCGATGATGAGCAGCGGCTGCCGTACGACTTGCGCTTTGGAACGAACGGAGTGGATGTACCTGCTGAGGAACCAGGAGAGAGCGGCGACCACCACGGCCGTAAACAGCAAGTACACCGACTCTTGGCTCATCGTCTTCTCCCTTCAATCCACTGCGCGGCGGCTCTCCATTCCTCGTCGGTCAGGTTGGCGTTGCAGCCCTCGCAGAGGCCGGCGGTGTTCACGCGGTCTGAGCGGCAAAGGAGGCAGCGGCCCTCCGCCACCGCTCGACGCACGAGCCGTCCGTCCTGCAAGCACCATAGCAGGTCGCTGCGTAAAATTCCTTGACTGTTGGACCGGCGCATAAAGCGAATGAGCCTCTATCTTGTTCGATTCGGTGCTTGAAGTGTCCGCGTGTCAGAATGGGCGGGCATGGCAGCGGAGGGAACCGGGCTCGTCACACCCGCGATCGTGCTTGGCGCGGCGGTTGCAGGTGGCCTTGCCGCTCGGTTGCTGCGCATGCCGACGATTCTGGGTTACATCTCCGCGGGAGTCGCCGTCAGCCTGTTCCGCGAGCGCCTGGGCATCTCGGCGGAGCAAGTGATGCCCGTCGCCGACATCGGCGTCGCGCTTCTGTTGTTTGTGGTCGGCATCGAGTTCTCTCTCTCTTCGCTCGCCCGCGCGCGGATGCTGGCTTTCGTCGCCGCGCCGCTCCAGATTCTGCTCACGATGGCTCTCGGCTTCGCCATCGGCAGGCTGCTGGGCTTCGATTCTGCGGCGGCGGCTGTCGTAGGGTACGCCATCGCGCTGAGTTCGACCGCCCTCGCGATGAAGATGGTGACGGGGCGACACGACATCCGCAGCCCGTTCGGCGTCTCCACGCTGAGTTACGCCCTAGTGCAAGACCTCTCGCTGGTCGTCGGGCTGGGGATCCTGCCCACGCTGGCGAAGGGCGCCGCATGGCAGTCCACCGCACTGAGTTTTGTGTGGAGCACGCTCATGCTGCTCGCCGTGCTGCTCCTCGCGACTCGGGTGATGCCGGTCATCCTTCGCACAACGGCTCGCTTGAGGAGCCGCGAGTTGTTCATCTTGGTCGCCGTAGCCATCTGCATCGGCGCGGCGGCCGGCGCGAGCGCGGCGGGCATCTCGGTGGCGGTAGGCGCGTTCCTTGCAGGGCTAATCATTAGCGAAAGCGAGTACAGCCACGCCGTTGTGGCAGAGGTCATCCCGCTGCGCGACCTGTTGGTGAGCGTGTTCTTCGTCTCGGTCGGCATGCTGCTGAACCCTGCGTACATCACCGAGAACTGGGTCGCGGTGTTGGCGCTGAGCGGAGCGATTCTTCTTGGGAAGGCGGCGCTCATCACTGTCCTCACGCGGCTCACCGGTCAGCACACGCACGTCGCGCTGACGGCAGGTTTGGCGCTGTGCCAGATTGGAGAGTTCTCGTTCATCGTCGCCGCCGAGTCGTTCGCTCTAGGCTTCATCGAGCGCGATGTGTATGACCTTCTTGTGAGCACGACGCTGGTAACGATGGTATTGTCGCCGTTGATGTATCACGTTGAGCCGCGCATCTCTGCGCTGTTCGGTAAGCGGGCGGGCGACGGGGAAGCCGACGTCGCCGCGCCGCCGCACTTCCGCGATCACGTGATTCTTCTTGGTCTCGGTCGAGTGGGCAAGCACGTGCTCGACATCGTTTCCGCCTGTGCGACGAAGGTGGTGGTGGTAGACGTGAGCATGGAGAGGCTGAAGCACGCGGCAAGCGAGAGCGTGCACACCGTGTTCGGCGACGCGGCAAACCCGTGGATCCTGAAGCAATGCCGTCCGGAGTACGCGGCGATTGCAATTATCGCGCTGCCCGACCCGCTGGAGGCTAAGGCGATTGTGGAGCGGCTGCGCCTGCTGAATCCGGACATCAAGATCCTCGCGCGGGCGCACAGCGCCGACACGGCTAGGGACCTCGAGCGCCTCGGAGCGATCGGAGCGGTGCTCGCCGAGGAGGAGACTGCGAAGGTCATTGCAAGGCGCGCGCTGTTGCACTGCGGGGCCGAGCCGGCACACATCGAGGCGGTCATCGCCGCCGGAAGCAGGCAGTGGAAGGAGGAGGATTCTCCCGCAGAGCCTGACTCAGTCGAGTAGAATGCGGGGGTTCACGGGTGGGAACGCCCGTGCCACGCGAGGCTGCATGAGCGTTATCCGAATCAACGGTGGAAGGGAACTTCACGGCACGGTACAGGTAGGGGGGAGCAAGAACGCTACTCTTGCCATCCTTTCCGGCGTCGTGTTGTGCTCGTCGCCCGTGGTTCTGCGCCGTGTCCCCCAAGTGCGCGACGTTCAGATCAAGGCGCGGTTGCTTGAAGACCTCGGAGCTGTCGTTTTGTGGGATGGGGATACGCTGACCATTGACTGCAGCAACCTGCGCGCCGAGGAGGCGGACGCCGATCTGGTTCGCTCGATTCGCACGTCGTTTTATCTCCTCGGCCCTCTGGTAGCGCGGCTTGGGGTGGCTCGGTTGCCTCAGCCCGGTGGCTGCCGGATCGGCGCTCGACCGGTTGACTTTCACGTTCGCGGCTTGAAACAACTCGGAGCGGAGATCGACTACAGCGCCGGGTACTACTCCGCCAAAGCGGATCGGCTCGTTGCCGGCGAAATCTATCTGGACTTCCCAAGCGCGGGCGCAACGCAGCACCTGATGGCGTCGGCAGTCTTGGCTGAGGGACAGACGGTGATCAAGAACGCGGCGATGGAGCCGGAGGTCGTGGCGCTCGCCGACTTTCTCAACCGCATCGGCGCGCGAGTCGAGGGCGCCGGAACAAGCACGATAACGGTAACCGGTGTCACCAGCCTGCGCGGAGGAGAGTTCGTCATCCCTGCAGACCGCCTTCAAGCCGGCACTCTTCTGCTCGCGGGCGTCGCGACCAGCGGGGAGGTCACCGTCAAGCACATCTTGCCGGAGCACCAGGGGGCGTTGCTCAGCAAGCTCAAGGAAGCGGGCGCCCATGTCGAAGTCGGCCACGACTGGATCTCCGCAAGAGGCAACCCGTTCCTGCAGGCAGTCTCGATCAAGACCATGCCCTACCCAGGGTTTTCGACGGACATGCAGCAACCCATGGCTTCAGTCCTCACGTGCGCTCACGGCGTTTCCACGGTTGAGGAGACGATCTATGAGAGCCGCATCGGCCACATTGACGAACTCAACCGCATGGGAGCTAAGATACGACTTGAGGGTAGGACAGCCGTCATCACCGGCGTTGACCACCTGCAAGGCACGGTGGTTGAAGCAACCGACTTGCGGGCCGGCGCCGCGCTCGTTGTCGCCGGGCTGGCCGCACGGGGAGAGACGGTCGTGAAGGACATCCACCACATTGACCGCGGCTACGAGAACCTGGAGAACACCCTCCGCTCCCTCGGCGCAAAAGTCGAACGGATCCCAACCGTACAACCGGAGGCTACAGCGGAATGGTCAGGTTAGGCTCGCAACTCGGTATCGACCTCGGCACGTCGAACATCCTCGTGTACAAGCGGGGCGAGGGGATCGTTCTCGAGGAGCCGACCGTCGTCGCTCTCAACACCGAAACGAAGAAGGTCCTTGCCGTCGGTGACGAGGCGCGCAACATGATTGGGCGAACGCCGGGCAACATCGTCGCCATTCGGCCGCTGCAAGAGGGCGTCATCGCCGAGTACACGCACACGCTCAAGATGCTCGAGTTCCTGATTGACAAGGTGTGCGGCAAGCGGAGATGGTTCGGGCCGAGAGTGATGGTCTGCATCCCCTCGGGATGCACCAACGTCGAGCGCCGCGCCGTGAAGAAAGCGACACTCGAGGCTGGGGCGAGGGAGTGTCTCCTCATCGAGGAGCCGATGGCTGCCGCCATCGGCGCCGGCTTGCCCATATCGCAACCCGGGGGCAACATGGTCGTTGACATTGGTGGAGGGACCACGGATGTCGCGGTCATCTCGCTGGACGGGATCGTGCAATCGGCGAGCATTCGAGTTGGCGGCAATCGCCTCGACGATGCCATCGTCAGGCACATGCGCAATGCATACAACCTGATGATCGGAGAGCGAACCGCCG
>JBFMFD010000047.1:0-16549 GCA_040752255.1 Armatimonadota bacterium | reverse complement strand
GATGGAAGGCGCCTGTATCTTCCGACCTGCGCCCGACAAGGACCCAATGCCCGAATACGTCGTCATGCCGCAACGGGTCCTTGACGACGAGGCAGAGTTCCTCAGCTGGTTGAAACGGAGCGCCGAGTACGCCAGGTCGAAGTCAAGGACAGCGCACTAACCGGACGGCGAGGCGATTTCGCGTCGCGGTCGAGCGACTGACCGCCGTATGCGTGCGTCTCTACTCTATGAGGGCGAGAGCGCCGGAAACGTATGATCGAGTCCAAGAGCCTTCGCGTGCGGCGGGCAACCCAATTCTGGGGCGAACTTCGGCCGCCTAGCGACAAGAGCATGACGCATCGCGCCTACATGCTGAGCGCGATTGCAGAGCGGGGCGGACTCGTCTCCAAGCCGCTGCTAGCGCAAGACTGCAACGACACGCTCGCCTGCCTGCAGGCGATGGGCGCCGAGATTCGCCGGCGCGACGACAGCGTGGAGTTTCTACCCACCGCCCTGCACTCGCCGTCACAGAGGCTTTGGTGCGGGAACTCGGGCACCACGATGCGCCTCCTCACCGGTCTGCTCGCGGGCCTCGGGGTAACCGCCGAACTGTACGGCGACGAATCGCTCAGCAAGCGCCCGATGCGAAGGGTCGTCGAGCCGCTCAAACTGATGGGCGCTGAGGTTTCCGGCGAGTTCCCGCCCGTTCGCGTTCGCCCGGCCACGCTCAAGGGGATTCGGTACGAGACGCCCGTCGCCAGCGCGCAAGTGAAGTCGGCCATCCTGCTCGCGGGCCTCTCGGCGGAAGGGCGCACCACCGTCATCGAGCCGTCTCAAAGCCGAGACCACACCGAGCGCATGCTTCGCGCCGCGAAGGTCAACCTTGAGACCTCCGGGACCAGCGTGACCATCCACCCCGGCCGACCGGATCGCGTCGAGATGGAAGTGCCGGGCGATATCTCGTCCGCCGCGTTCTTCATGGTCGCAGCCTCCTTGGTCGGCGGCCCCGTCACTCTGCTGGAAGTCGGCGTGAACCCTACGCGTACGGGCATCCTTGACGCGCTGAAGATGGCGGGAGTGTCGGTTACCGTGACGAACGAACGGTGGACGCAAGGCGAGCCGGTCGCAGACCTCTTGGTGGAGAAGCCGTCCGTGCCGCTGGAGCCGTTCCACATCTCGGGCGCGCTCGTTCCCAGGCTTGTGGATGAGATACCGGTTCTCGCCGTCCTTGCGACGCAGTGTGATGGCGTGAGCGTCATCAAGGACGCGAAGGAGTTGCGCGTCAAGGAGAGCGACCGCATCGCCTCGATGGCTGACGGTCTTCGCGCTATGGGCGCGCGCGTAGACGTCTTCGACGATGGAATGAGCATCAGCGGCCCGGCTTCTCTCCGTGGAGCCGTCATCGAGGCGCACCATGACCACCGCGTGGCGATGGCGTTCGCCGTGGCGGGGCTGATCGCCGAGGGTGAGACCGAGGTCCTCGGCGCAGAGAGCATCGCCACCAGCTTCCCCGACTTCGAATCCGAACTCAGGCGGCTCGTCGGCGTTGCTTGAAGCGATCGCGATTGACGGCCCCGCAGGAGCGGGGAAGAGCACGGTCGCGAAGATGGTCGCCGCGCAGTTGGGCTTTCAGTACCTCGACACCGGAGCGATGTACCGCTCGGCCGCCTTGCTTGCGTTGCGAGAAGGGGTCGCCCTCGACGATGAGGCCGCGTGCGGCGAGGTCGCCCGCGCCATGGAGGTCCGATTCGTCCCTGGCAGCCCTCAGCGCGTGCTGCTGAACGGCGAGGACGTGACCGAGGAGATCCGCACCGCGGAGGTCTCGGACGCCGCGAGCGTGATCAGCGTTCACCCGCCTGTGCGAAGAGAGATGGTTCGCAGACAGCGCACGCTGTGCGAATCCGGCCGAGTCGTCCTGGAGGGGAGAGACACGACGACCGTCGTCTGCCCCGAAGCGCGGCTGAAGGTGTTCCTGACCGCTTCGCTCGAGGAGCGAGCCAGGCGACGGTTGAAGGACCTTCTCGCTGCCGGTGAGGTGGCGGCGCTGGAGGACGTGTTGGAACAGATCCGTGAGCGCGACATCCGCGACACCACGCGCGAGCACAGCCCGTTGCGAGTCGCCGAAGACGCGCTGGTAGTGGACACGGACGGAATCTCTGCTGAGGAGGCGGCTGGGCGGATCGTTGACGCCTGGCACGCGCCGGCTGCCCGCTGATGCCGTCCCTGCCCCCTATTGCTGTGCTTCCCGAGTCCGCCGTGAGGCGGTTTCTTCGTGCGCGCTCCAGGAGCCGCTCCCGCCCGGCTCACGCGGCCCGGCGCAGGAGCCTGCCTGCGCGCGCCACAGCCCCGGCGTGCGGGCGGATGCGGCCTGCGTGTACACTGCGCCGTATGGAGAACCCGTTTGCCATTGCCCAGCGGCAGTTTGACGAGGCCGCTGACCTGCTCGACCTGCACCCCGACTTGCGCGTCCTGCTGCGCGAGCCGATGGCCGAGCATGTCGTCCGCATCCCCGTGCGGATGGACGACGGCTCCGTGCGCACGTTCACCGGATTCCGCGTGCAGTACAACAACGCGCGCGGCCCCTGCAAGGGCGGCATCCGCTTTCACCCTGAGGAGACGATTGACACCGTTCGCGCTCTCGCGGCGTGGATGACCTGGAAGACCGCGATCGTGGACCTTCCTCTCGGCGGGGGCAAGGGAGGCGTCATCTGCGACCCGCGCACGATGAGCGACGGTGAGCTGGAGCGCCTGAGCCGAGGATACATCCGCAAACTCGCTCGGGTGCTTGGACCGGACTACGACGTCCCCGCCCCGGACGTTTACACCAACGCGCAGGTGATGGCTTGGATGATGGACGAGTACGAGGCGATCGCGCAGGAGTACCGACCGGGAGTCATCACGGGCAAGCCGCTCTCCGTCGGAGGCTCGGCAGGTCGAGACGACGCCACGGCGCGAGGTGGCATGTACGCCATTCGCGAGGCGGCGCGCGCCCTCGAAATCGACACCAAAACGGCGACCGCGGCAATCCAGGGCTACGGCAATGCGGGACAACACGCGCACCACCTGCTCAGGGAGTTACTCGACGTGACGGTGGTCGCCGTGAGCGACTCTAAGGGTGGCATCTACGACCCGAAAGGGCTGCACCCGGCGGAGGTCGAGCAGCACAAACGCGACACCGGCAGCGTCGTCGGTTTCCCGGGCGCGAAGAGCGTTACCAACGAGGAGATGCTTGAATTGGATGTGGACATCCTGGTGCCCGCCGCCCTGGAGGGCGTTCTGCACAAGGGGAACGCGGGCAACGTGAAGGCGCGCATCGTCGCGGAGTTGGCGAACGGCCCAACGACGCCTGAGGCGGATCACATTCTCTTCGAGAACGGCACATTCGTCATCCCCGACTTCCTCTGCAACGCGGGTGGCGTAACCGTCAGTTACTTCGAACAAGTGCAGAACGCCGCGAACGACCAGTGGCCCCTCGATGAGGTTCACCGCCGCCTGGACGAGAGGATGACGAAGGCGTTTCGCGCTGTGTACGACGTGCGCGAGGACCGGCGCATCCACACGCGCGCCGCGGCGTACACGCTCTCGATTCAGCGCGTCGCGCAGGCGGTTCACGACCGAGGCTGGATTCCAAAGGCCGCGCTTCCTCGAAAGACGCAGGCGTCGGCGGCGACATAGGCGCTACTCCGCGATCCTCTTCTCGTAGGAAGCCCACGCCGGCTTGGCTTCGAACCCGAACGCGAGGTTGATCGAGAACATCGGGTTGCTCTCCTCGTTGTCCGTGACGACGACCTCGGCCCCTCGCGCCATCGCGTATTCTATTGCTTTGTACTTGAGAGCCGAAGCAATGCCGCGTCTGCGGTAGCCTCGCGCGGTGCCCGTCATCTCGACGCTGAGACGCTTGCCGTCCTCGCCCCGGGCGGAGTAGAGCGTGAAGCCTGCCGGGTTGTCGCCGTCCATTGCGATGATCCAGCTGTCGCGGAGCGTCATAGGGGATTCCCACCTCATCCGCATCCAATCCTCGAAGGACGGCGGCTGGTACTCGCCAGGCTGGGGAGTGTCCGCTTCCAACTCGCACGACAGTTGATGCAACCGCTTGAGCATCTCCGGCTCCTTGGCGACAAGTTCCTCGGCGGTGACAAACCGGATGCCCTGTGCGAGGGCTCCATCGAGCTTCGCCTTGTGCCGGCTCAGGTCGTAGCCTTCAAGGCGTAACTCGGAGACGGGGTTGCGCTGGGCGAGCGTGAAGCCCTGCTTGAGCAGGAACGCTTGCGACTCGTCGTGGTCTTCCACCGCGTCCGTCATCAATGTCTCTATGCCCAGGGGTTTGACCTGGGAGATGATGTGCAGGAGACATCGCGTGCCGTGGCCCTTGCGTCGGTGCGGCTTGGCGACCTGTATCGTGAAGTGAAACCGTTTCGGATCGTAGCACCAGTGCGATTGTAGGAAGGTTGTGTATCCGATGATCTCGCCGCCTTCCCAGAGGATGAGGCGGTGGTGGGGGAAGCGGTCGCTCCGACGCCCGTCCCAATCGGCGTACTCGGCTGCCGTTTCCGGATAGTGCGGGTATTGCGCGTTCCAAATCGCCGCCATCGCGGCGTACTCCGCGTCCGTTCTCTGCGCCGGCTTTAGTTCCACCGGCGGAAGATACCCGCGAGCGGGATGCCTACTTGCCCGAGAACCGCCACTGACTCATAACGTAGAAGAAGTCAGCGTCCCGCGATGGCCCCGTGTCTTCCACGAACGAGCCCGCGAAGAACCGGCTGTAGCCGAGGGACAAGGTCTGCGTCTCGCTTCCGCGAAGAACTGCGCGGATGTCCAACTCGGACCCGACGAATCTGCCCGCTCCGGGCGCGCCCCCTCGGATTACGGCTCCGCCGGAGTTGTACCACGCGTCGCTTTCCGGCTCCATCAGCCAGAACCAGTGATACTCCGCTTCGAGCGTCAGCTGGTCGCAGACCTGATAGCGGCCTGTAACCGCCGCGTTCATCATGTTCATCCACGCAAAGAAGTCCATCTGGCCGTAGTGGCCGTGGTTGGTGGGGTAGAGATTGTCGAACGTCTCGTGGGTTGAATCACCCGCGTCGCCGTCGCCCGATGCGAGGTTGAATTCAGCGCCCAACGACGTGCGCTCGCCCGCGCCGAACAACACTCCGCCGTGAACCGCATACGCCCGGTGCGTCATGTCGTCGAAGTCGCCGAACCGGTACGCGCCCTCGAAGTTCCAAGCGACCGAGTCGGAGTTTCCCTGCAACAGGATTCCAACGGTGTGTACGGTGTCGTCGAAGCGGTCCGAGTTGCGAACTAAGTAGTACGCCTCCGCCTTGCCCCGCGGGAGAACGCGGTTGTTGGTGTAGTACGCTCCGTATAGCTCGCTGGCGAAGTGGCGGTTCGCCGGTCGCTGCCAGTCGTTGAACTTGTCCGGCTGCACTGCGATCGGCTTCGCTGCGAAGAGGTCGAGCGTTCCGGCCGTGTGGCTCAACCGGATGCGCGCGGCGTCGAAGGTACGTGCGGTGTTCGACCACTCGAACGCGCCGACCAGTCTCTGCGCCCCATAGTTCAGTTTCTGCCTGCCAACCCGAATGCCTTCGTGCTCGATGTACGCTTGGTGAAGGTCGAAGCGGTCCTCGAATGCGTTCGGCGTTGCGTTGGTGTTGATCGCTTCGCTGCCGAGGGCGTGCGCGCTTTGCCCCTCGAGGAACGCGCGAATTCCGCCCACCGGCATAGTCAGCCCGAAGCGAACCTGGGGTAGGTAGAAGTTGTCGTCGTTGGCTGCCCCCGCAGCGCCGAAGAGAAAGTTCTTACGGTCCTCGTAGCGCAGCCGGGTGGTTACGTGCCACGAGAATCCCTCGTCGTCAGCGGGCGGCGGCGCAGCCGGGGGTGTCGCCATCGCCAGCGTCAATGCAGCCTGTAGTGCCGAAGTTGCTCCCAAAACAGCCATGCGCGGAATCGTACCCATGGCCGAGCGGTCGGGATATGACGTCCGTCACACGCGGCGCCTCAAGCCATGCCGAGCAGCGGTAGCATGACCCGCAGCGCAAGGAGAATCGCAATAACACCGGCAATGTCAAGCAGGATGCCGGCCTTCGCCATGTCCTTGACGCGCACCATGCCCGTGCCGTAGGCGATCGCGTTCGGCGGAGTGCTGATGGGGAGCATGAAGCCGAGGCTCGAGCCGAGCGCCGCGGCGAGGGCAGGCGGCACAGGGTTCACACCGAGGCTCTCCGCGATGCCGATGGCGAGGGGCACCATCGTCGTCGCGCTTGCCGTGTTGCTGCTGAGTTCGCTGAGCAAGGACGCGAGGATCGCGCACAGCGCGACTGCGCCCCACAGCGTGCTCACGCCGACAACGTCAACGATTCTCCCGCCCATCAACTCGGCGAACCCGGTTTCGAACATCGCCTTGCCCAGCGCGATGCCGCCTCCGAACAGCAAGATCGTGCCCCAATCGATACCGGCAGCGTCTCGCCACGTCAGCGCGCGCGAGCCTTCGCCGTCGCGACAGGGAAGCAGGAACAGCACGCTCGCGCCGATGAGCGCCGCCACGCTGGCATGCATACGCGCCTTGAGCCAAACCGCAATCGTGCTCTCGCTGCCTAATAGCGCGGCGGAAAGGTCGGGCGCGACCCACAGCGTCAGGGTGCAGAAGAACGCAATCATCACGTTGCGCTCGCCCTGCGAAAGCGGCCCGAGTGCGCGAAGCTCCTTCTGCGCAAGCGTAACCGCTTCTTCAGTGTGCGGCGGGCGTCGCCCGAAGAGCAGCCGAATGACCACCCACGTGGCAAGAATCATCAGCACCGAAACCGGCATCGCGAACAGCGACCACTGAACGAATGAAATGTCGGTGTTCAACCTCTCGCGCAACAGGCTAACCGCAATCAGGTTGGGTGGCGTTGCAATCATTACGCCCACGGAGACGCTCGCTCCCCATGCCAGCATCAGCGGCAACCCGGTCGCGAACGGGTCGCCGCGCTTCAGGCGGAAGCGACGGATCAGGCTGATCGCGATCGGCATCATCATCGCGGCGACGGCGGTGTTGCTGACAAAGAAACTGAAGACGCAGCCGATGCCCCCCAGCGTAAGGAGCAGCCTGCCCGGCGTGCGAGAGAACGCCGGTGCGCGCAGAATGAGGTACGACAGCCGGATATCCAGCCCTGTGCGCTCCATCCCCTTGGCGAGGATGAAGCTGCCGACGAACAAAAGGATCACTTTGTCCCCGAATGCCGCGAACGCCGCATCGGGCGTCGCTCCACCGAGCAGGATCAGCAGCACGACGGAAAGCAGCGCAGTTACGGCGAGCGGCAGCGCCTCGCTTACGTAGAGCACCACGGCGAAAGGGAACACCGCGCCGACAGCGCGTTGGGCGGGGTCGTGGTCGCGCATCAGCCACCACGAAAGGGCGGCTGCCGCGACGGACGAGACGTACCAAAGGGCGCGGCGGTCGCCGCTCCGCGTTTCCTCGCTCTCAGTTACCTGCACGTCGCCTCGGCGGTTGGTTCCACAGTTTGGGAAGCGTGCTGGAGCGGGCCTTCGGCTCTCCCCAAATGCGGCGGCACATCTCGTAGCCCTTTGGGTCGTGCTGCCTCAAATCTTCTGCATCGAAGGGATAGAAGTCGTTCACGCCGAAGTACGCCTCGGTGAGTTCGGCGAAGTACTCCATCGGGTTGGTCTTGGCGTACGCTTCGCGCTCCCCGCCGCGGTGGTAGGGGACGGAGTCGTACAATCCGAACGCCACGGCGTGCCGGTGATGCGCGGCGATATACGCGTCTGAGTAACCGAACACGATGTCGTGATAGCCGTGCGCAAGTTCGTGCAGCACCATCATCGGCTGATCGTTTGTGGTCCAGGTAACGAAGTTGCGAACGTTGGCGATCTCGACGCTGTTTTCCTTGCGGAGGTCGTACCCGTTGTTGCGCAACCACCCACGATCAGGGTGATAGCAGGCGCAGGGGAAGTCGGGGTTGTTCAATTCCACCCATATCGGGATCTGTTTCAGAGCGTCGAGCGGTTCATCCGGCACGATGGCGTTGATCTCGGCCAGTTTCTCGCGCAGCAGTTCGAGCGCCGGGTCGAGCGAGTCGCGATCGGCGCGAGCCTCAACGCTCACCCGAACGGTGAACCCCTCGATTCGACGCGTGTCGTACCGCTCCGCGGGCGGCGCTGCCTGTGAGGAGAGGACGCAAGCAAGGCTCAGGACAGCGGTCAACATGGCGGCGATTATGCCCCGGTCGCGCTCCGATTCGGCTCCGCCGTCCGTCCGTAGGAATAGGGCGCGCGCGTTGCGAGCCTGCGCGTGGCCTAAAGGAGGCGAAAGCCATGGAGTTTCTGAACGAACTCTGGATGCCGATTGTGGTGTCGGCGGTGTTCGTGTTCATAGCGTCGTTCCTCATCCACGTCGTCCTACCCATTCACAAGGGCGAGTGGGGAAAGTTGCCCAACGAAGAGAGCGTGCGCGACGCTCTCCGTGGCGCGCCGCCCGGTCAGTATATGATTCCGTTCGGCACGATGGAGGACATGAAGGACCCCGCCTTCCAGGAGAAGATGAAGCAGGGGCCGAACGGCACCATCGTTCTGTGGGCGGGCCCTGTGCAGATGGGCAAGAAGTTGGTGCAAACGTTCCTGTTCTATCTCGTCGTCGGCGTGTTCGTGGCGTACATCGGCTGGTTCTCCATGCCGACCGCGCCCGAGTACCTGAAGGTGTTCCAAATCTGCGGCACGGCGGCGTTCATGGGACATGGGCTTGGATGGATTCCGAACATGATCTGGTTCGGCGGGTCGTCCCGCAGCTTCTGGACGTACCTGTTCGACTCGATTGTGTACACCGCCCTCACCGCAGGGACGTTCGGCTGGCTCTGGCCGACGAAGGCGGCGTAGGAAAGCGGCGGCGGTGCTGCCCCGACAGCGCCGCCGCGCGTCCATAATGGGCTATGACCGCGACGTTCATCCTTGCTAGCCTCGCGCTGGGCGCGAGCGTTGACCTGAATGAGGGCAACTTCCAGGAGTGGAAGCGGTACCTCGAGCCCAAGCCCGCCGAGTGCGCCTTCGAAGGCATCGCCTGGCGCGCCGACTTCTACTCCGCCGTCGTCGAGGCGCAGGAGAAGGACAAACCGATCCTGCTTTGGGCGATGAACGGGCATCCGCTCGGCTGTACGTGAAACAACGGCATCATCGCCAGACGGGCCGTCTGGTCAGACCCAGTGGTAGTTGACCTCGCCTCGCAGTTTGTGCCCGCTGCCGACGAGGTGAGCCGCCTGCAGCGCGGCACCGACCCAGAGTGCCGTCTCTTTCAAAAGATTGCCGAACAGGGGCACTACGCGGGGCGAACCCAGCCGACGAACACTCGGCAGGGAACCTACGCCGCCGCGCCGAACGGCGTGCTTCTGGCGTCCGCCAACACGAACGACCCCAAGCGAATGGCCGACATGCTGCGCCGGGCGCTCGAAAAGTGGAACTCGATGAGCAAGGCTGAAAGATTGAGCGAAGAGAACCCGCGCGACTGGGCAAGCCAACTTCAACGGCCGGAGCGCCTGTATCCCGACGGCGGCCTCGTGCTGAGAGTGGTGGTCCGCGACCTGCCTCGTGAGGACGGTCAAAGAAGGCCCGCTGACTGGCGCGCGGATGCGTGGAACCAGGACTTCGCGTGGTTCCGCAGCGGAGAGATGCTGCAGTTGCTGCCGCCGTCACTTGAGGTAGGCGCGACAGCGGCGCTAGGGGAAGCAGCCGCCCGGCGCTTCGCCCGCGCGCACCTGATTGACACGGTGCGCGGCCAGTCGCCGCCCTATGGTGAAAAGGCGATACAGCGCGCTGCCCTACAAACGGAGGCGCTCACCGTTACGGATGAGCGCGTTCGTCTTCGCGTCACCGGCGAGGCGTTCATCGAGGAGGAGGGCACCTGGGCGATCAGCGGCTTCCAAGACATGAACAACCCGCAGAACCGCAAGCGTGGAGTTGACCTGAAGATGCTCGGTTACGCCGAGTTCGACCGTCGCGCGGGGCGGTTTGTGTCGTTCGAGGTGGTTGCGCTTGGCACGCGCTGGGGCGGGACGCAGTACAACGCGCGCGCCGACGACCTCGCCCCGGCGCCGATCGGCTTCCTGCTCTCTCTGGCGGAGCCGACCGACCGCGTCGCACCGGCGAACTGGTGGATCTACGGCTGGCGGTAGGGTCGGCCAACGGAAAGAACATGGCGTCACGCGTCGTCAGGGGTAGTAGCCAGTAGCCTCTGCAGCTCCCGTTTGTCCTGCACGAGTTTGGGTTTGATGGCCTTGCCCGAGTGGTGCCGCCGGAAGTCTTCAATCAGGTTTTCGTCGCCTGAAACGAGCAGCCGTGCGCCAGAGACTTCCGCCAGAGCGAGTGCCCAGTGATCCGTGTCGCAGCGCAGGTCTGTACGTTTATGCCACTGCTTCTCGCAACAGTCGACCGTCTCATCGTCGATGCGCCGCACGCGTCCTCCTCTTTCTAGTGTTAGCACAAACTCTTTCCATTGCCCAACTTTTAAAGTTGCCCTCCTCATCGTTGTGCCGCCGTAGTGCAGGAGCTTGTTCTGCCTGGCCGCTGGATGCCTGCCTAGAAGAGAGAGGTGTACGATTTGCCAACCCTCCTTGCCGGAGGCAACCTTAGAAAAACAGCATTGATCTACAATCATCGGAGTCCCAAAAGGCGGCGCTGCTCTTCCAGGAAGAAGGCGCGGAAGTCTTGCGGTGGGTCAACGAAGCCGCCGGTCTTGTCTACATTGATCCTTGTTACATGGGTGGCGCCATCAAGCAGCTCTAGATAGTAGATCCGAACATCATCGGGCGAGATATTCCCTTCAGCCACCTCGACTCGGACGCGATCAACGATGTAGTCGCTGTGTGTTTCGATTACGAACCGCCTGTTGGACTTCACCGCAGATTCCACGAAGAAGCTGCTCAGTGCGGCTTGGCTGCTGGGGTGCAGGTGGACCTCGGGTTGCTGTATTATTATAAATGCCTCGTTGCTCGACGCCAAGACTTCCGCCACGATAGGCAGCACCTGTGATATGCCGTAGCCCACATCCTGCAACGTCCGCTTGCCGGACCCTGTGTCGACGATGAGCGAGAAGTGTCGTCCGGCGGGCGTCGAGAAGCTCTTGGTACGCAGCTGCTCGAAGAGGCCAGCCTCCTTGGCGAAGGCGTTAAGCAACTCGGTGACCGTCCTGCTTCCCCGGGACCTTGACCGTAGAGTCCCTTCCAGGTTCGCAATCGCGGTAAGACCCTCTGGGGACCACTGGCGGATTCCTTCGTCATACATTCTCTGGGGCCGGGACCGGACCGGCGCAAGGGGTCTGACATCGCGCGGCCACACCATGTCTTTGGCTGGCCTGGAGGTGTCCAGCGATTCCTTTTGGTTCCGCCGGGTCTGATCCCGGGCATCGCGGATCGCCATATTCACCAAGCTGTCAATAAATTCAGACGGTATGCTATAATATGCTACAACGAGTATCTCTCCGCGTCCCTTCTTTGATGCGTCGGCACGCCAGGTCACCGTCACGCGCCGGCGGGGATTCTCTTTCACTTTAACAACTTCGCGGTCGGCCACTCTTACGAATCCAGAGTTCAGCCTGAGCCGGCGCCCGGTAACTTCATATCTTGCCTCGGACTCTACTGGAGGGCCTGCAGTGTCGTCCCGTACGCCGAGCACCATGTGGGCAGAATCTTTTCGTTCAGTAATTATTGACTGTGGGGTTGCAAGCTCGAAGGGTTCCACCGCAAGCAGGCTGACATCCGGTACGGCGTGCCGTAATGCGGCAGCAATCGCGGCGAGCATCGCCGTCTTCCCGGAACTGTTTGAACCCACAAGGATTGTCACAGGCGCAATTTCTATCTCATGCCTACCCTGTAGGCTTCGAAAGTTTTCGACGATGACTGTTGGGTGTCTGGCCATTGACATTCTCCTTCGAGGCCACCATAGTTTCTCGGCGCCTAACCGGAAGTATACCGTATACCCTTCGCAGCCTGTAGGATCGCGAGTCACGGCGACGCCCGCGCCATAATGCCCGCCATGCCGGATGAACCGACCAAGCCTCAAGAGAAGCAGAAGGACGAGAAGCGAAGGCCGCTCTCGACCGACCCGCCCGTAACGACCCAGCACCAGATCACCATCCAGGGCAAGCCGCTCAAGTATGAGGTTACTACCGGCTTCCTCCCCCTGAAGAACGACTTCGGCGAGCACGAGGCGAACGTGTTCTTCATCGCCTACACGGTGAAGGCGTCGGGCAAGAAGCCTCGGCCGCTGATGTTTTCCTTCAACGGCGGGCCGGGGTCATCTTCCGTGTGGTTGCACCTCGGCACGGTCGGCCCGAAGCGGGCGAAGATGCTGCCCGGTGGCGACCTCCCTCCGCCGCCGTACCAACTGGTTGACAACGCTCACACTTGGCTGACCGAGACCGACGTCGTGTTCATTGACCCCGTGGGGACCGGCTTCAGCCGAGCGGCGACCGAAGAGCTGGACACGAAGTTCTGGGGCCTGAAGGGCGACATCGAGTCGGTCGGTGAGTTCATCCGTCTCCATCTCTCACGATATGACCGATGGGCGTCGCCGCTGTTCCTCGTCGGCGAGAGCTACGGCACGACGCGAGCCGCCGGCCTGGCGGGGCACCTCATCGAGAAGGGAATCACCTTCAACGGCATCGTGCTCGTGAGCGCGATTCTGAACTTCCAGACGGCGCGCTTCACGCAGGGGAACGAGCTGCCGTACGTGCTGTTCCTGCCATCCTATTGCGCCACGGCGTACTATCACAAGCGGATTGACACCAAGCGCCCCCTTCGTGAGACGCTGAAGCGGTGCGAGGAGTGGGCGACATCGGAGTATTACGCCCTGCTGCAGAAAGGCGACCTCATCACCGACGAGGAGCGCGCGCGAGCGGTCAAGCAACTGGTTCGCTTCACGGGGCTGCGACCGGAGTTCATTGACCTCTCCAACCTGCGCATCAACATCCATCAGTTCTGCAAGGAGCTGCTGCGCGACGAGCGGCGCACCGTCGGGCGGCTCGACAGCCGCTTCAAGGGGATTGACAAGGACATCGTCGAGGCGCGACCCGAGCACGACCCGGCGATGGCGGCGACGCGTCCGCCCTACACCGCGATGGTCAACGATTACATTCGCAGACAACTCAAATTCCGAACCGACGAACCATACCATGTCTTCGGAGAGAAACTTTGGGAGAAGTGGGACTGGGGCAGCGCGGGCCAAGGACATCCCGACACCAGCGACGCGCTCCGAGACGCGATGAGCAAGAACCCGTACATGAAGGTGCTCATCGCGAGCGGATACTACGACCTCGCCACGCCCTACTTTGCGACGGAGTGGACGCTTGCTCACATGGGGCTCGACCCCACGTTGCGAGAGAACTTCACGACCGAAGAGTTCGAAGCCGGGCACATGATGTACATTGATGAGAAGTGCCTGCGGCAACTGAAGTCCGCCGCCTCACGCTTCCTGCGCGACGCCTCGAGTCCAGGGTAATTGTCCTCGGGGAGCGCGAGCGTCCCCGCGAGCAACAGTTTCGGGGTTGGTGTGCGGTGGCGATGGCTCGCCAGAGGCTCGCCCTCCCTGGCTGGTCCGCGATGGGTGCAGGGAGCGCGAGCGTCCCCGCGAGCACGACAAACCGCCCGCCCTCAGGGTTCATCTCTTGCGTAGCGCCCAGAAGCGATACAACACCGCGGTTTCGATGAGCGTCGCCACCGTCACGCCGACGGCGGGCGTCGTCATGTCCATCCAACCGAGTGCGGCAGCGGCGAAGAGAAAAGCAACGAGCGACGCAAGATACACGCCCATCGAGATGCCGAGCGCATAGGTGCGGCGCGTTGCTGTGAGCATCCCCCGCAACCACGCCTGCGAACACGTCAGGAACGGAAGCGGAGAGGCGACGAGCGCCCACGTGCGCGCCAAGTGGGCGTTGTCCGACGGAAGTGACAGCACGCCCTGCAGGTACCACTCTCCGAGCGGTGTCACCACGAGCAGAAGGAGCGCCAGGCTGGCAAGCGCGCCGACCGAGACGCAGAAGCGGAGCAGGAATCGGTGCGAGTTCTCCTCCTCCTGCAAGCGGATAACGACCTCGGGGAGCGCGAAACCGAGCGCGCGCATGGGGAACATCAGAATCCATCCCATCTCGTACGCCGAGACCAACGCGGCTGGGCTCTTGCCGTACGACAGCGCGGTTTGAATCACCGGCTTGCCCAGAATCGCAATCATCGAGGTGATCGACAGGGGCAAATGGAAGTGCGTCAACTCACGGTAACTGAGGTGCTCGTCGGTCTCGACCCGGCAGAGTTCGCGAAGAATCGGTCTTGCCGCGAGGTGCGCGTAAATCGCCTCCGCGACCACCGCCGAGACCCACGCAAACCCGCCGATCCACACGCCCGGCAAGCCCGAGAACTGATACAACCCGCCCGCAGTCAGCGCAGCCGCCGCGAGCCGCACCACCGTGCCCCAGCCGACGGCGCGTGCCGCACCGTGGCGGATCAAGATGCCTTGCGTGTACCTGCGCCACCCAATCGCCGCGCTCCACGGGATCATGATGATCATGCCCATGCGCCCACCATCCGCGACGGCGTCCGGCTGGTTCATCCACGACCGAACGATGAGGTCATACAGCGGCGTCAATGCGATGACCGCAGCGACCACGCTGACCACAAGGCAGATGTGAACCGTGAAGCGGCGCAACTGCAGATAGTGCTGCCGGTTTCGCGACAGCGTCGTCGAGGTTGAGAGCAGCCCGATTACCGGCGACTCGATCCAGATGGACAGCCCGATGACCACACCGAGAGCGGCACGGGTTACGTCGGTCGTCTCCGGCAGGCGATTGACGAAGAAGTAGATGATCGGCCCCTCGAATGCCATGAGGAGCCAGGACGCGGCAACCGGCAAGTAGAACGACAGCGTCTGACGGAGTGTCAGCCCTCTGCTTTCATCGAGCGCAGGCGGCGCCACCTGCGCCCCTCGCGCCTCGGTTGCCATGGAGCGGCATTATGGCTGGGCGCCGATCATGCCGTTCCACCAGCGTTCGATCTCCCATCCAACGCCGCGCTACGGGTCCACAGATCGCGCTCCACTTCCTACAGTACGATTGTGGCTCTACCGCGCGCGCCCTTGAGCGGGAAGAAGGGCCCGTTTCCGCAGTCAACGCAGGCTCGCCGCCCCCAATGCGGTCCATTGCTCGGACTCTAAGCTCTAGCCGAGGTGCGAACCGATCAACTTCGTCGCTTCATCTACCCCGGCGACGTCAACCGAGTGCAGCCCGTCGAATTCGCGAAGCAGCGCCTGCGTCGAAACGTTGCCGGGCGCTCCGGGCGCGAAGGGGCAGCCGCCTATGCCGCCCGCCGAGGCATCAAAGACTCGCACGCCCATCTCATACCCGGCGCGGGCGTTCGCCACCGCGCGCCCGTAAGTGTCATGGAGGTGGAGGGCGACTTGCGCTCGCCCCGCCCGCGGCAGGGCAACCTCGAGCAGTGCGCGGACCTCGTCGTCGGTCGCCTTGCCGATGGTGTCGCCAATCGAAACCTCTACGACGCCCACCTCGAGCAGCATCTCCATCACCTCGACGACTTGCGACGGAGCGATGGCCCCTTCATGGGGACAATGAAACGCCGTCGAGATGTATCCGCGAACGGGAACGGGCGACGCCGCAACCACCGGGCGGAAGCGCTCGATGGACTCGGCAATCGTCGCCGCGATGTTCTTCTGGTTGAACGTCTCGCTCGCGGCGGTGAACACCGCGATCTTGTCAACCCGCGCCGCGAGTGCCCGCTCCAGCCCCTTCTCGTTCGGCACCAGCGCCATGTACGTTACTCCGGGGGCGCGGTCGATCGCTGCAAACACTTCGGCAGCGTCCGCCAACTGGGGAACCCACTTCGGCGAGACGAAGGAACTGACCTCGATTTCGTCCAGCCCCGTCTTGGAGAGAGCGTTGACGAAAGCGACTTTTGCCTCGGTCGGGATGGTCGCCTTGATGCTCTGGAGGCCGTCTCGCGGCCCTACCTCTACGACTCGAATCCGGTCGGCTGCGGTCACGTCGGCAGGATAGCCGATACCGCTTGCGCGGCGGGCGCCGGCTGGGGCATAATAGCGCTTCTCACGCGGGCGTAGCTCAGTTGGTCAGAGCGCCGGCCTGTCACGCCGGAGGCCGCGGGTTCAAGTCCCGTCGTCCGCGCCATGTGCCGCGGTAGCTCAGCTGGTAGAGCAACGGACTGAAAATCCGTGGGTCGCCGGTTCGATTCCGGCCTGCGGCACCACCCCGCGATTCAGCCGTTCAGTTTGTCGATGAGCGCGCGGGCGCTCGCGGCGAACGGTCCAGAGGGCTGAGCCCGCAGGTACTGCTCCAGGCAGGCGACTGCCTGCTCCCGCTCTCCCCTCGCAGCGAGGAGGCTGCCGAGATAGTAGAACCCCGACGGCGGCATGCTTGGGTCGCTTGAGGCTTGTTGGTAGGAGCGAACAGCCTCCTCCACGCGCCCGAGTGCGTACTGGCACGCGGCGATGTTGGAGAGATACAGCCCCCGCCCACCGGGGTTGACCTGAGCAGCCCGCTCGTAGTACGAGATGGCTTCGCCGTAGC
>JBFMFD010000046.1:0-16705 GCA_040752255.1 Armatimonadota bacterium | reverse complement strand
CTGCTTTCGTCAACGACATTTTGCCACGACCAGCCGCATCCTAACCGCTGGCGGCTTAGTTTACCCCATCCCGTCGGCGGTTTCCGGGTCGACTGCCAGGTCGCCGGGTGGCACGGACAGATTCGTCGCCACGCAACAACGGCATCAGTCTCGATACGAATCTGTCCGTGAATGCCAGGATTAGACGATCGCTTCACAATCATCAATGAGGATTCGGAGAGTCGCCCCCATCGTGAAACGCGCGAGCGCTCGACCACTTCCAGCCGAAGATGTCATCCGATAGCCCACGCCGAACCGGATTCCTATAGATGTAATCTATCGCCGCGCGAATCGCCTCCGGCGAGACCAGATTGCGATCATAGCCTCCCCCTTGCTGCCAAAAGCGATGGGAAACAACTCCCTGAGCGTTGACCACCTTCAGCCGATCGAGCGCATCAGGGTTGCGTTTCTTGAGGTGCGAAATGGCGCGTTGAGAGGAGGCCTGCTTGATCGCCTTCCTAATGAGCGCGATGTCGTACGAAAGTTCTCGAGGATGGATGAGGAGGTGAACGTGCTCAGGCATGAACACGTACGCCCAGACGGCGAAGTTGTAGGTGATTCGAGCCTTGTTGATCGCATCTGCTACCAGCTGACACGCAAGATCGCTTCGCAGCAGCGTCATTCGCCGGTAGCACGACCAAGTCAGCTCGTGGGCATGCCCTGGGTCGTTGTAGTTCTTGCGAAGCTTGTACTTCTGCAACAGGATGGGAGGCTACCTTGCGCCGCTCACGGACAGATTCTTTCAGAGCATCATGCTCGCGAGAGCGGCTGAAGAATCTGTCCGTGCCACCCAAGAGTAAGGCGTGCATCGCGCCGGTACACGGACGCCCAAAGGCTATGACAGTTGTCATAGATGCGGGAGGCAAGCCCATCCCATACTCGAATCATGGCAACGCGGTATCCCGTGCCGGGGCGAGCACCGGCACAAGCCCCGAGGGGCGAAGCGAGAGTGGTGCGAACGACGGACAGTCCCAACTGCACCGGCGCTTGCGGCTGGCTCGCGACAGTTGTCGACGACGTCATCGTAGACCTCAAGCCCGCCGGCGACTACTCTTGCCAGGAGTACAACCCGCGTGGCTGCCTTCGCGGCATGTCCATGACTCACATGATCTACAACCCGGATCGCGTGCGCACGCCGCTGATTCGAGAGGGAGAGCGAGGCGAGGGCAAGTGGCGCGAGGCGACCTGGGACGAAGCGCTCGACCTCATCGCCGACAAGATGAAGCACATCCGCGACACGTACGGCCCCGAGAGCATGCTGCTCTTCAACCAAGTTGTCGGCACCGGCTACGTCCAAAAGGGCGCGCAGGTGCGAATGGCGGCGCTCCTGGGGATGAGCTTCGCCACCGCCTACGACTTCAACGGCGACATCTCGATGGGCTTCACGCACACGCTCGGTATTGACTCCGTCGAGTGCGAGTCGCGCAGTTGGGGATATGCAAAGACCGCCATCCTTTGGTCCAGCAACGTTTTCCAGACCCGAATTCCCGACGCGCAGTTCCTTACACGATTCGCGAAGCAACGCAATAATTGCCAGATCATCTGCATTGATCCGCGTTGCTCGCAAACGGCGAAGGGCGCCGACTTATGGCTGCCGATTCAGCCCGGCACCGACGGCGCCCTCGCCCTATCCATGTGTCAAGTGCTCATCGAGAAGGACCTCGTTGACTGGGGCTTTCTCCAGCAGTTCACCGACTGTTGCACGCTCATCCGCGAGGACACCGGCTTCCGCCTCCGCGCCTCTGAGGTCGGCATGGGCAACGAAGATCAGTTTGTCGTTTGGGATGAGGCGAACGACAAGCTGTTCAAACTGCCCAGCGACACGCTTCGACTTCCTGACGGGATGCGCTTCGCCTTCCGTGGTCGGCGTAAGGTTCAGACACAGGACGGCGAAGTGTGGGTGCGGCCGGTGTTCGAGATGGTCGAGGACGTCGTCATGCGCGAGGAGTACCACCCGGATCGCGTTGCGGAAGTAACCCACATCCCCGCGGAAACGATCCGTGAGGTGGCGACCACCTATGCCACGAATCGCCCAAGTTCGATCATCATCGGCATGGGCGTGAATCACCGCATGCATGGCGACCTGGCGATCCGCTCGATCCTTCTCCTCTCCGCGCTCGCGGGTGCGCACGGCAAGCCGGGAGAGGCGGTTTCGATTTACTCGGGACAGCACCACTTTCGCGTGGACGTCAGCCCGTTCTGGTTCCCCGAAGGCAAACGTCCAAACGCAGTGCCGATGCACTACTTCGTGCTCGGCGCGCCGACCGAAACCATCAATCCGAAGATCAAGTACCCCAAGAACGGTTTCAAGGCGCTGTTCGTGTCGCACGGCAACCCGCTGGTAACCGAGTTCTCGGACGTGATGCGCGCCGCTATCGACAAACTCGACCTCTTCGTCGCGATTGACTTCCAGATGACGCCCACGTGCGAATACGCGGATGTGGTGCTGCCCGCGCCGACGTTTTGGGAGAAGTATGAGATGGTCGGCACCGGCTGCCATCCATACCTTCAGATCCAGCAGCCGGTCATCTCGCCCCGGTTCGACAGCCGCACCGAGTTCTGGATGGTACAGGAACTCATCAAGCGCGTAGACCCAAGCCTGTATCGCTACTTCGATCTATCCGAACTGGACGCGATGCGGATTATCCTCGAGGGCGGCGGACACGAGTGCGAGGGCATTACCGTTGACCAATTGATCGAGGGTCCGGTGAGGTTGAAGGTGCACGATCCTGAGGTGGGGCTGGATCACCAGTTCGCCGACCTGAAGCCTTTCCCGCCGCGCGCCTATCCGTTCCCCGAAGGCGCGAACAAGGAGTTCGTCAAGACGGGGCGGATGGAGTTCTATAAGGAGGAGGAGATCTTCCGCAAGTTGGGCGAAGAGCTGCCCGTGTTCAAGCCCGCGTTCGAGCATTTGTCTGAGGAGGAGCAGGCTTACCCGCTGAGCATCGTGACGCCGCACTCGAAGTGGCGCGTTCACTCGACGCACAGCAACAACCCGCTGCTGCTCAACCTGAACCGCAAGCCGGTAGTTGAGATCAACCCGCGAGACGCAGCCGCGCGGGGAATCAAAGACGGCGACAAGGTCGAGATCTTCAATAATTTCGGCAGTTATCGCCTGTGGGCGCTTGTTACGGAGACCATCAAGCCGGGCGTTCTGTGCGTTGACCACGCCTGGTGGGATCGGTTCCTCGCGGGCGGCAAATACCACAGCGTCCACACGCATCAGAAGGTGAAGCCGACACACGAGAACTACTACCTTCCCGCAGTCTATGCGCCCGGACAGCACTGGAAGGACACTCGCGTTGACGTGAGAAAGGTGGACTGATGGCAAGACTCGCAATGCTCATAGACCTGACGCGGTGCATCGGATGCGACGCCTGCACGCTGGCGTGCAAACAGGAGAACGGCACGCCGATGGACGTGTTCTTCGCTCGAGTGCTGAACGTCGAGGTCGGCACGTTTCCCAACGTCAAGCGGCTCTACATCCCGGTGCTGTGCAACCATTGCGAGGATGCGCCCTGCTTGAAAGCCTGCCCGAACAAGGCGATCTTCCGAAGGCAAGACGGCATCGTGCTGGTTGACCAGGACCGCTGCCGGGGAACCGGCGCATGCGTCTCCGCCTGCCCATACGGCAACATCTACTTGAAGAAGTCGGACGCGTGGTACCTCGACGCGGGCACGGAATACGAGGAGCGATTCGTCAAGCCACGCCTTCGCCGCAACGTCGCGCGAAAGTGCACCTACTGTGCGCACCGGGTTGACCAGGGGTTAGACCCCGCGTGCGTTGTGGCATGCCCTACAACTGCGCGCATCTTCGGCGACCTCGAAGACCCGAACAGCGCGATCTCGACCTACATCGAGCAGCAGAGGACGGAGACCAACCGCACCCCGTTCCCTCTCCTGCCCGAAGCGAAGACTCAGCCCGCCGGCTGCTACTTGGGCCCTATGGCGACGCAAACGCCTTCCTCTACGGAGCAACCTAAGATTCCCGCCCGGCACGACGCGCCGACGCGCTCGAAACCGCTTGTCTCGTCGCAGACGGTTCTTGGGCTACTGGCAGTCCTTGCGCTGCTGCTCTTGTTCGCGGCGTCGTCGCGGGCCTCGGAGACAGGTTCGCAGGGAGGGCTTGACCACTACTCGACCTCGACATGCCTCGGCTGCCACGGCGTTACCGGCCACGGTGGCATGGGGCCGCCGCTCGTTGCAACGCCGCTGTCATTCGAAGAGTTCAAGAAGATCGTTCGCGAAGGCAAGAGCATGATGCCGAAGACCGCCGAGTCTGACCTCTCCGACGAGGAGGTGATGCTCATCTACGAGGAACTCAAGGCGAAGGCGCTGGATCCAAGCGAGATACCACTCGCCTTCCAAGTCGGGCGGTTTCTGTCAACGAGGAACGTCGCGCTCATCTTCCTGTTCGTGTCGCTGTTCGCGATGGTGTTCGCGATTCGCGTTCTAACGTACTGGGTTGGCGTGTCGGGCTTCCGCCATTTGCTCCCGCATCTGCCAAGGTTCGGCTTCATCAAGGCGGCGGGCATCTCTTTGTCGTCGTTGGTGGTTGACGGGTTTCTTGTCGCCTCGCTATGGCGAAGGGACAAGTTCCGCTGGGCGATGCACGGCTTGATGCTCTACGGCTTCACCGGGCTGATGCTGGCGGACATCCTGATCCAGATCTTCAACCCGACTCGAAGCGAGATGCAGCTCTTCAGCCCGCTGAAGATGCTGCCGATCGTGTCGGGCGTCGCTGTCTTCAGCGGTGTGGTTTACGTGATGTACCGCTACAAGAGGGACAAATACATTGACAACGGGCTGACTCTTGGGCGCGACTTCTTCTTCCTGAACGTGCTGTTCCACACGGTCCTGTCGGGCTTCCTTACGGTGGTGATGAAACGCGCCGGTTTGGCGGACTGGGTGATGCCGATCTACATCTACCACCTCGTGGCGGTCGCGTTGGTCATCGGCAGCGCCCCGTTCACGAGATTTGCGCACGCCTTCGTTGTGCCCGTCATGGTCGCCATCACTCGGTTGACCGATGCGATTACCGCGTCCGGTGTCGAGATCGGCTTCGAGCGCGAGCCGTCGCCTGGGCGCCATCACAAGTCCTTGCGCATCGCCAATCAAGTGCTTGACGTCGTTGACCCCGACCACGGCGAGGTACGCCTACGCTACTACCCATAGTCTTGGAGAACTGAGAATGAACTCGACCAACAACGAACCCCTTCACGACGACCAGGCCCCGAACCCAGAGCGGAGAAAGTTTCTCGGCGGACTCGTCGGCCTGATCAACGCCGTCGTCGTGCTCGTCGTTCTCGCGCCGACCGTGGGCTTGATCACCGCCCCGCTCCGCGATCGCAACCGCAAGGGTCGGTGGGTGCCGGTGATGGACGACGACCTCGCCATGGGAGAGACGCGAGAAGCGACGGTCGAACTTGAGGTGAAAGACGGCTACCGCGTGACAACGCGTCAGTACGTCGTCTACATACACCGAAACCGGAACGGCCTGCTCTGTTTCGACCCTGCGTGCACGCACCTCGGCTGTCGCATCCGATTCCAAGAGGAGAAGGACCGCTACTTCTGCCCGTGCCACGGAGGCGTCTTCGACTCGGAAGGCAAGGTCGTCTCAGGCCCGCCGCCGAAGCCGCTGAGCCGGCACGAGGTCAAGAGCGAGGGCGGCAAGATCTATGTCTTCATGAAGGTGTAACAAGATGGACTTTCGAACCCTAACACCAGAGCGCCCTTCCGCTCCGCCCGAGGATCGCAGCGAAGAGGAGCGCCTGCACCGCGAGCGACCAAGCTGGAAGGACTGGCTTGAACTCCGCACCGGCTGGTGGGGATTCGTTCGCAAGAACCTCAACGAGCCGATGCCGCCGGGCGTTGGTTGGTGGCAGACGCTCGGCAACCTCTTGCTGACGCTGCTCGTGTTCCAGTTCATCACAGGCTTTGCGCTTGCGATGTACTACACCCCCAGCCCCGATGGCGCGTACCAAAGCGTTAGGGCGATAACGTACGACCTGCCGGGAGGCTCGATCGTGCGTGGGCTTCACATGTGGGGATCGTCGTTCATCGTCGTCGTAATGGTGATGCATACATTGCGGACGTTCTTCTGGGGCTCGTACAAGAAGCCGCGCGAGTTGACTTGGCTGGTTGGTGTGCTCATCTTCCAGGTCATCCTCGCTTTCTCGTTCACGGGCTATCTGCTCCCATGGGATCAGAAGGCGTACTGGGCGACCGTCGTGGGCATTCGCATCGCAGGAACCGTGCCTGGAGTCGGAGACGCACTGATGGTGCTCATCGGCGGAGGGCCTGAAGTAGGAGCCTACACGCTGTCGCGCTTCTACTCGATCCACGTCATGCTGCTTCCGGCAAGCCTTATGGGCCTGATCCTTATTCACCTGTTCCTTGTGCGCAAGCACCACATCGCTGGGCCGGTCGTGTTGAAGAAGGGAAAGCCGCAGCCGTTCTATCCGGCGCAACTGTTCAAAGATGCAGTCGTGGTGCTCGTCGGCGTTGGGCTGTTGGTCTACTTTGCCTACGCGTTCCCGCCTGCGCTCGAAGGCATCGCAGACCCGACGGGCACCGAGTTCTCCCCGCGGCCGGAGTGGTACTTCCTCGGCCTGTATGAATTGCTCAAGGTAATGCCGCCGGGCTGGGAGGTCGTCGCCACGCTGATCGCGCCCGGAATCGTAACCATCGGCATGTTCCTTCTGCCGTGGCTGGATCGCTCGCCGCACCGCCACCCCGCCCGACGGCAGTGGGCGATCGTGACGGCGACGCTCATCATCCTCTTCATCGCAACGTTCACCTTGAAGGGCATCATCGAGACGCCGAAACACCACGCGCCCGCGCCGGTCACCTCCGAATCCCCGGCAGAAATTGGAGCAAGTGCAACCGATTGAGCCTCTCGAACGCATACTAGTTCGATGGACCTTGTTTGGCTTGCAATAACCGGCTTAGTGGCGGGGGCGATTGCCAAGGCTCTCATGCCCGGCGAGAAGGCAGAGCCGAGGGGCTGCCTGTTGACGATGCTGCTCGGCATCGGCGGCTCGATTCTGTTCGGCGTCCTTGCGGGATTGCTCTTCGGCTGGCAGACCGGCGGCAACCTCGTCGGCCGCATCGTCGCCGGCGTCATCGGCGCGATGATCATCATCTGGCTGTTGAGACGGTTTGGGAAGTAGCCTTACCGAACGGTCTTCGATCCGAACTTGTCGTCCCGGGCGAAGCCGTTCTTCACTGCCCAGCTGACGTTGTTGATCCTCAGTTCGAAGACGTAGTAGCCGTTCGACAGCGGGTACCGCTCGCTCTCGTTGCGAAAGATGCCACGGAAGAAGCCCGAGTAGCTCGTCGCGTTGCTGGTGTTCTCGTAGAAGCCGTCCTTATCTGGATCGGCCGCCTTGAGACCGCTTGCGACGAGCTGATACTGGTAGGTGATAAAGGTGCCCTTCGTTCCCTCGCCTCCGGTCCTGCCCGCACCGGCGTTCCACAACCTTGCGAAGTCGCCTGCGGCCTCACCCAGCGGGTAACTGGCGTTTTCGCCCTTGACATCGAGCACATAGGTGTCGAGGTCTGACCGCCAATACCCAATGTGGTTCTTCCAGTTGTCGGCGTTGCTGTCATACATCTGGACGAAGCCTTCGTTCTGGTTGTTGGGGTTGTCACCCTCATTTGGGTACCAGAGGGTTAGGATCGAGTTGAAGTCGTCGTAGAAGGTTGGTCGGTTGCGGACGACGTAGATCACAAGGTCCCGCTGAGGGACGGGGATGTTCGCGTACCGCGGATTCCGTCCCTCTTGTGCGTCCTTGAGTGAATCGTACACTGAGATGGTTCCGACGTAGCCGATCCGCTCTGTGGATGCAAAGAACGCTGCGTCTGTCGGCGGCGCAACAGCCGCGCCCTGAAACAAGATCAATGCAACTGTACAGATGTTCATGTCTCCTCTCCGTAGAGCCAGTATACCCGACTCGAATCCGTACGCTAGCCCCGACCGACAGCGCCATTGTCTATGCAAGTAAGATTGCGGGCAGCTTTACCGCTTTGTCGCCTCAGCACTCTTTGGCGACGCGCAATGGCGACTCTGGGCGCGGCGGCATGCTGACCATCGTAGGATAAGATGCCGCCCCTCCGCTCCCTTAAGGTTGCCCTAGCCCGACTTTGCTGCATCAGGCGGGCTAGTGGTCGCGCCGCCACCCCCCGACGATCGTCAGCAAAGCGCGCCGCAGCAGAATCACGCCGATGGCCAGGATTGCCAGGATGCCGACCACGAGGGCGACGCCGGCCATCTCGCTCGAGTACTGCCTGGCGCGAACAATCAACGAGGCGTCATGGATCTCCGGCGGTTCGGGTTCGACCCAACCCTCCCAGAAGCGTGGGTCGGTGTCCGGGTGCCGGCCCTCTCTGAGCCGCGCCACCATGAATTCCGTCCTGCGCTCGTGATATCGCTCTGCTTCCGCGCGGAGCCGGCGGAACTCCTGCTCAGCGTTCCGCAGAATGTCTTCGTCGGTCATAGCGATGTGAATTGACTCTACGATGTCCGATTCTGCGTGCTTGAGAGGCTTCCTGCCACTCTCCAACAACTCCTGAATGCGCAACGACGCGATGTGAGCGAGCGTGGCGTGGTCGTTGCCAAGAAGATATGCCAACGCTTGGAAAATGTCTACGCTCTCCCAGGCATTGCCGAGGACGATGAGGCCGGAAATCCCCTCGATCGCCTCTTGAACTTCCGTTCTGCGGTGGTGCAACCGATCTCCTATCCACTCTCCAAGCGTATCCTCGGTTTCCGCGTCCAGCAACCACTCGATGGCCCAGAGCTGGAAGACCTCACGCCCGAAATGCGCATCCGGGTTGATTTCGATCGCTTTGGTGAGCGCAGCCTGTGCTGCCTCAAGGTCGCCTGGTTGCTCAAGGTCGCCGCTGTCGCGTATCCAGCGGTGAGCATAGAACGTTCCGATGTTCGCGTAGAACTTGTAAAGTGCGTCCTTCTTGCCCGGTACACCATCGGGCGCCTCTTTCAGGACTTGCTCCTTTCGCTCCATCCACTCGATCGCTTTGTCGCTCTCACCGAGGCGGTCATAGGCGACCGCCAGGTCGTCGTAGAGGTCGAAGCGTCTCGGCTCTCGAGAGATATGTTCCTCCACTCGGGACGCCCTCATCTCGTAATACAGCGCGGGGTTGCGATCGAAGCGCCCGGTGACAACCCGCACGACTTCGGGAAGCCCTTTGGCTTCCGCGGCGAGGGTATCCCGATCCCAGATGCAGGCAATCGCTACGCAGCCGAGCGCGGACAGAAGCAGCAATATTGAGAACCGCATTACCGCTCAGTGTACCGCGAACCTTGCGGACATAAGCGGGGCAACCCCTCCCAGCCGGGCTCCAGAGGCGGGTGACATCTGTCATACTCGCCCGCTGGAAGGAGGTTCATACTCGCGACCATGGAGTCAGACCCTCGGGCACTACGCATTCTGGCGCTCAACACCATCGCCTTCACCGTCTGTTTCGCCGTTTGGACGATGTACGGCGTGCTCGTCACATTCCTCGTTGACCACGGCTACCTCCAGATTGACAAGGCGCAGATGGGGTGGCTCATCGGCATCCCCATCCTGACCGGGTCGGTGATGCGGCTGCCGCTGGGCCTACTGACTGACCGGTTGGGCGGCAAGCCGGTGTTCATCGGCGTTATGGTGTTCGCGGCGCTGTCCCTCTTCTTTACGAGCCAGGTGTCAACGTTCGGTGGCTTCTTGCTTGGGGGTCTGCTGTTCGGGGTAAGCGGCGCGTCGTTCGCGGTGGGCATCGCGTACTCTTCGGTGTTCTTCCCCCGCGAGAGGCAAGGCACGGCACTAGGGGTGTTCGGGGTCGGCAATGCGGGTGCCGCGCTGACGACTCTCCTTGCGCCCACCTTGCTCAAGCGCTTCACTGACGGGGGCGAGAACATCGAGGGCTGGCGCACGCTCCCGATTCTGTACGGCTTCGTGCTTCTGGCGATGGCGGGGCTGTTTCTGCTGCTCACGGTAAACAGAACCCCACCAAAAGCATCGCACAAAACTCTGCGCAAAATGCTCGCCCCACTTCGGGACGTTCGCGTGTGGAGGTTCGGTCTTTACTACTTTCTTGTATTCGGCGGATTTGTCGCACTGGCTCAGTGGTTAGTACCGTACTACTTGAATGTATATGCTATGCCACTAGCGACAGCGGGTGTTCTCGCTTCGGCATTCAGCCTTCCCTCTGGAGCCACACGTGCGCTCGGCGGCTGGATCAGCGACCGATTCGGCGCCCGAGCGACGATGTATTGGGTGCTAACCGGCTGCGCCGTGAGCTATCTTCTGCTGGTCGCACCACGGATGGAGATTCGCTCCCCGGGCGAAGGCGTCATGGCGGACAAGGCCGGCGTCGTGACGGCGGTCACAGACACTTACATCGAGGTTGACAGCACTCGATATGCCATCCGCCCGGAGAAGGCGCTGGACGCCCGTTCACTGGAACAGGGCGTCTTCGTCTTCCCGGTAATCAGGTCTTGGCAGGAGCCGGCCGTGCGACCTGGGGACCATGTTACGAAGCGACAGGTCATTGCTCGCGGTGTCACGACCGCCTATTTCCAAGCAAACGTCTGGATCTTCACAGGCATAGTACTTATCGCGGGGCTAATGATGGGTATCGGGATGGCAGCAGTGTTCAAACACATAGCCGAGTACTTCCCGGCCGATGTGGGTGTTGTCGGCGGCTTGGTCGGCGTAATTGGCGGCCTCGGCGGCTTTGTCTGTCCTATCCTATTTGGGTTCATGCTCAACAGGATTGGGCTGTGGACGTCATGCTGGGTGTTCTTGCTCGTGGTGACGCTGCTCTGCCTGCTGTGGATGCACATCGTCATCCTGCGCATGACCAAGGGCAAGATTTCGGAAAAGTAGCAACTGCGCACGTAGTCATCGGAACCTTAGCGGTCGCGGATTCGTACGACAAACGTCATGACGGCGACGGTCGCGCTCTTTGTGTTGGTTGTTCCGGTTATCGCCTGCAGCCCGGACCGAGGAGAGGGTGCGCAGCCGCAAGCGGAACCGAGGAACCTCCCGCCACCCGCCGACGGCACCCTGGTTGTGCTCAACAAGGCGGAAGCCACGGCGAACCTCTTCGACCTTCGAACCGGACGGATCGTCGCAACCATCCCAACCGGCGGCGGGCCCCACGAGGCGGCTGTCTCGCCGAGCGGCAAAGTCGCCATCGCCTGCAACTACGGCGCTCAGCAACCCGGCTCCACCCTCACCGTGATTGACGTCGCGACCGCGAAGGTAACCAAAACGATTGACCTCGGCGAGTACCGCAGGCCGCACGGGGTCGAGTTCCTCAGCGAAGACCGAATCGTCGTTACGTGCGAAGCCAATCGAGCCGTGGTCATCGTCAACCTCGCTACCAGCAAAGTTGAGCGGGCGATCGACACCGGGCAGGAAGTGTCCCACATGATTGCCGTAACGCCCGACGGCAAGCGCGCCTTCGTTGCGAACATCGGCAGCGGAACCGTCACCGCGCTCGACCTGATCGAAGGCAAGAAGTTGAGCGACATCCCGACGGGCGCAGGAGCCGAGGGCATCGCGGTATCGCCGGATGGCAAAGAGGTTTGGGTTACCAACCGAAGCGCAGACACCGTCTCGATCGTCGCCGTTGACTCGCTCGAAGTAATCAAGACGCTTCAATCCCCTCAGTTCCCCATCCGCGTGAAGATTACGCCCGACGGCAAGCGCGCGCTGGTGTCGAACGCCCGCTCCGCCACAGTAACGGTGTTCGACGCGAAGACAATGGAGCGGTCGGGACTCGTTGAGATGCGCGTTGCGGCAGCCGACTCAGAAGGGCGGCTGTTCGGCGGACAGTTCGGCAGCAGTTCCGTGCCGATCGGCATCCTGATTCACCCGTCGGGGAAGTGGGCCTACGTGGCAAACGCAAACGCCGACCTTATCACCGTGCTGGACGTCGAAGGGATGAAGATCGCCGGCTACCTCGCTACCGGGCGCGAACCGGATGGCATGGCTTTCTCCCCGATCAGCGTAAAGCCGGGCGGTTGATCGCTTAGGGAGGGCGGGTGCCGCGCGAGGGTTCGCTCCTTTAGGGCGTTTCGACCCGTGCCAGCTCGAAGTGCATCCCGTCCGGTCGCGAGCGAAAGTGCCCGCCCCAGAAGAAGCCATATTGGTTCGCCAAGCGCACAAGCCGAATGACCGAGCCTTTGGTTCCGACGGGCGCAGGCGCGCGGCCAAGCGGGTTCCAACGGGCATTGATATCAAACGCAATGCCGAACGCGTGGCTCGAGAGGGAGCGCGCGCCGCGCACTCGACGGGGCACGTAGCCGCCGTCCCACGTTAGGACATCGCCCAGCAGCCCTGCCGCCTCCCACGCCTGCCACAGAGTAAGGAACGGCTCGACCGCGCGCTCGTGCAGACGAACGCGTCTATCCCTCGGCGCGCCGGAGACGCCTCGCAGTTGCGGCACTTCGACGACGCGCGTTTGTAACCGACGCCAGGCGGGGTCCACGATGAGGAACCCCCCTCGCTTCGGGTCGTCCTTCGTTCGGAGCGGCCCGAACAGTCGCTGCTTCTGCGCCGTCGTGAGAGGGTCGAACGGCGGGCGGGGCGGGAAGGAGCTGGCGAACATCCATAAGCCATGGACGCGGCGCGCAAATACGTCAACGTGTCAGAGGGAGCGCTACTCCACAATGACTCGCTCGTCGCCAACCCGCCTGGTGAAACGGATCGAGTCGAAGTGTTCCAGTAACGGAATCGCGTACTTTCTCGACGAGCCAGTTGCATCGCGGAACGCGGCGGCGGTGAAGCGTGGGCCGATCTCACGCGCCTTCTGCTTCAGTTGCTCAATGGTCTTCACTGAATAGATCAACCCCTCGTCCACCTTCACCATCTCGCCCGCTGAGAGACCCAAGCGTATCATCTCCTCGACCGCCTGCGACGGGACGCGCAACTCGCCCGCCACATCAGCGACCGAAGGCGCGGCCGCACCCGCCTTCTCCATCGCGTCCAGTACCCGCTCGAGCAGTTGCTGCTGTTTCTCCGAGAGCTGAACGCGGAAGTCGGGCAGTCGAACATCACCGGCGTGCAGCGTAACTGCGCCCGCTTCATCGAGGTACTGGATCAGTCGGTCGAACGCCTTCGCACTCCACTTCAACCCCGTTTCTCCGAGCAGGGCGCTCTTTGAGACTGCGGGCTGACTAGGATTCCGTTCGTGAAGTCGAGCCAACGCATCGGTAACCACGCCCGCTACCTCACCGATATGTTCGGCAGCAAGCCAGACCCCTCCGAAACTTCGCGCTCGTCCGTCGTTCAGCAGACGCTCAAACGAGTCCCCCAGCGTCTGCGGCGTTGCTCCGAGCGCTTCGCATATGTCCTTGGTCTCGAGGCCTCGCGGGTGACGCGAGAGCTCCGCATGAATACGCTCCGAGTCGTCGCCCTCCTCACGACCGGCGAGCAACTCCGCCACCGAGCGGTCGTTCTTTCGGCGCTTGGTGGCGTTCGGCGTGATCACCTCGGCGCCTGCGAGAAGGTCGGGCGGCGAATACCGACGCAGCACCGCCCGCTGTCCGCGTGCGCAGGCAACCGGCGCCTCCAGTCGCAGCTGACCGTAGCCGGGCGCGTGGTCGAACAGAAAAAGCTTGCCGATGAACTCCCCGGAACCGATGTGCAGGCGGATACGCTGCCCATGCTTTACCTCTGCAACCGGGGTCAACCTAACGTTCAGTACCTGCGTTTCGGCGAGGCACCCCGGCGCGGCGACCGCCTGCCCCCGATGCAGGTCCTCCTTCTTCACTCCGGTGAGGTTGATCGCGGTGCGCCTCCCGGCTTCGACTGCGTCGGCAGGGTGACCATGCACCTGGATCGAGCGGATGCGCGCCCGGAGGTTGCCGGGCTGGACCTCCGCCTCGGCTCCGACTCGGACCTTGCCGCGCGCCAGCGTTCCGGTTACTACGGTTCCGTGGCCGGCGACGGTGAACACGCGGTCAATCGGCAGGAACCAGTCCTTCTCGCTCATCGGCCTGTCGCCGAGCGAGCCAAGCGTCTCGGCGAGCGCCGCCTTGAGTGCTTCGACGCCCTCGCCGGTCTGCGCGGAGACTCTGAGGATCGGCGCGTCTTCGAATGGGGTGCCGGCGACCAGGTCGCGAACGTCCAGTTCTGCGATCTCCTGGTCCTCGTCGTCGGTCATGTCGCACTTGGTCAGGGCGACGACGAGACTTCGCGCCTCGAGCAGGCGCAGAATCTGGAAGTGCTCGCGCGTTTGCGGCATCACTCCTTCGTTCGAAGCCACGCACAGGAGCGCGACGTCCACTCCCGACGCGCCCGCCAGCATGTTCTTGATGAACCGCTCGTGACCGGGGACGTCAACGATGCTGACGCGTCCGATCTCCGGCAGGTCAATCCATGCGAAGCCGAGGTCTATCGTCATGCCTCGCGCCTTCTCCTCGGGAAGGCGGTCGGCGTCAATCCCGGTCAGCGCCGCGAGGAGCGTGGTTTTCCCGTGGTCTACGTGTCCTGCGGTGCCTAAGAGGTAAGCCATCGCCGCCCCCGGTTTACCCGTCTCGGCGCGCCTTCAGCAGGCTACGGATCCCGTAACCGAACAGGACGGACCACACCAGAATCGGCGGAATCGCCAGAGCCAGATTCGGATCCATCGCTTTCCTCCTTGTCGTGAGATGCTCGCAACTCCTTCACGCGCGCGGCGCAGCACCAGATCCCCAACAACAGGATGGTGAAGAACGCGGCGAGAAAGACGCGGCCGTACTCGGTGTCGAGTTGCCATTCAATGATGGTGCGGTTCGCCAGCTCGTGCTGCGAGGGCTTCATTCGCGGAAGGACCCACACGAGGAACGGCACGGTGAGAAACCCGAAGATGGCATACGCAGCCGAGTACGCCGCAGTCTGCTCATAGGTGGTGAAGCCTAGCCGCAAGGCGAAGTACGCCGCATAGATGAGCAACAGAATGAAGATGTACTGCTGCCTAGGGTCCCACTCCCAGGCGACGCCCCATTGCTGGTCGGCGAACACCATGCCCGTAAGTGTTGCCAGAAGCGCGAAGAGAAACCCAACCTCCAACGCCGCGCGCGAGTGGTGATCCCAGGCAGGGCGCCGCTTCCTCAGATACGCTACGCCCGCAACCGCAGACCACAGGAAGAAGAGCGACGACTGCATCGCAACCGGTACGTGCAGGAAGAGAATCTTGGCGGTCTTCGGATTCATGAACGCAGGCCCGGCTTGCGGCGCAAGAACGTACAGCACCGTTACACCCGCCGCGCACAGCAGCAGCAGAACCCCGAACGCCCACTGGAGCCTCATCGCTTCCACACCGCCGAATACAGTAGAGGGCCGATGCTGCCAAAAACGAGCGCCATGCCCAGCAGCCCTACCGCGGACGCCCAGGGCTGCACGGCGACATCGCCGAGCGCGGCGCGAAACGCGTTCAAACCCATCCACACCCAGGGAAGGAGCACAGGTGTCGAGATTACCCCACTCAATGTTGCACGACTGCGGGAGCGGGACGCAAGCGCGCCACAGAAAGACACCGCCGCAGCCAATCCAGCGCACGCAAACAGCAGCGACGCGGCCATGAGCAACGGATCTGAAACCGAGAAGCCGGCAAACAGAATCAGCGCCGGAACCGCGACCGCGGTGACAATCAGAAGCAAACAGAAGTTGTAAATCATCTTGCCCACGAACACCGCGACGGGGTTCCCGAGCATTCGCAACAAGTCTCCTGTTCCCTGCTCCTCCTCCAGCACGAACGTTCGCGCCAGCGATGAGATCGAAGAGAACAACAGAAGAATCATAAGGAGAACAGCAGCGGTGCTTGCGGGGGGCGCCTCAAGAGAGCTCGCCATGCCCAGCGCGAACGCCGCCACGATGGAGAAGAGGAACGCCATATAGAGCCCGTGCTTGCCCCGCAACTCCGAGACCACCTCCTTCTTCAGCACCGCCATCGCCTCACGCACCGAGTCGCACCTCCAGGTCTCCGAATTCCCTGTCTCCCTCCGCGTTCGTCGCGAGGACGATGCAGCCGCGCGTGCGCTGTTCCTCGATGATGTCGCGAACGACTTGCCGGCCCTGCTCGTCCAGAGTCGCCGTCGGCTCGTCGAGCAACAACACGGCCGGTTGATGTTGGATCGCAAGCGCCAATCGCAAACGCGATCGCATGCCGGTGCTGTAGGCGCCTACCGGCTTGCCCGATTGCTCCTGCAAGCCGACGCGCTCGAGCAAAGCGCTCTCCCGCGGCTCGACGCGGCGCAACGCAGCGGCGAAGAGAAGATGCTCATACGCCGTGAGATTGGGGTACAGCGCCAGATCCGGCGCAGCGAAGCCGATGGTTCCGCTCGCGGCCACCTCCCCCTCCGAAGGAGCCTCCAGCCCGGCGAGCAGGCGCAACAACGTCGTCTTCCCCGCCCCGTTCGGGCCGGTAACCAGAAGGCACTCACCCTTCGAAAGCTCAATCTCAACGCGACGCAACGCCCAGCGGGAGCCATACCGCTTCCCCAGTCCGCTGCAGCGAATCATGACGCCTTGCCGTACCACTCCTTGTAACCTTTCCATGCGATCCAGGGGACGCGGAGGGCATAGTAGCCGAGAAGGCCGGATGCGGCACGCCATGGCGATGCGCCGGCCGGGTTGGCTGCCACGCCGGTCGGCTCTCGCCAGATGCGATC
>JBFMFD010000045.1:0-16999 GCA_040752255.1 Armatimonadota bacterium | reverse complement strand
CGGGGTCCAGATGCCGCCGCGGAACTCCGGGTCCCGCGTCGGATTCGGGCCGCAGTAGATCGGCCCCGGCCGTTGCGTGAACTGGGGCGGCCGTCCCTGAAGGAGCAGCCCGATCCACCTTGCCGATGAGGACACCACCGGCTTCAACCCGGCAGCGGTGGCGCTAAAGAACAGGGTCGCCGAAAGCGCGACGGCCCAAAGACGAAACCAGCGTGAGTTCTTCACCTTCTCCTCCTTGTCGCTCGCTTTTTTGTTCTTGCCTCGGTTCGATTCTACCGATTGCCACAAGGTTCGACGCCCCTGCGGCAGTTCCTTCCTCCCCGCGGCCATAGTGGCCCTTTCGCCCAGCCCGGCGAGGGGGACACACAGAAAATATACCCGCCCCTCCGGCATTTGTCAAGGGGATTTTGAAGATTTTTTGGCAGCCGACGGCTAAGCCCCGCTCACCTTGCCGCCGCCGATCCCTCGAAAGAAACAATCAGAGACACGACACAACGCTTTACCCCCCGCTCTTCGATCCCCAGCCTACCGCCCGGCAGCGACCCTGGCCACGCTGCTTGAGCCTACACCTCATCGATTGCGGGCAGCCTGTCGGCTTCTCAGCGAGGAGTGTCTCGCAGTGCGCTTCAATGCGACAGCCCCCTCCGCGCCGCGAGCGAGGAGGGGGCGAGAGATCCGTGGCGGGCGGGCGTTACTCGACGCCCCAGAGATCCTCGGTTGCAACCACATCCGCTGCGATCTTCTCGATGGCGCGGCGCAGCGTGACGGCAGTTACCGACCGATTCTCAACCGGCAGCGCCATCATGAGGTTGTTGCTGCTCGTGATGTAAAACTGCGACGGTTGAACCGATGCGTTGCCCTTCAGCAGCTTGTGAAGACTCGCCGCTGACGCAGAGGACTCGGTGAAGTCGGGCTTGAAGAACACGGTCAGCCAGATGTAGTTCTTGCTGGAGCTTATCTCTGCGCCGACGAAGATATCCAAGTCGGACTGCACTACCTTGAACTCCCACTTCTCTTTGCCCGGTTCGGTGTTTAGGGGCTTGAGTTCGTAGCCCATGCCCTCGAGCATGCCCCTCAGCCCGGGGGCGTCGAGGCGTTCGGCAGGAGTTTGGACGGAGAAGGCGGCGAGCGCCGCCACGACGACGAAAACGAGAAAAGGCAGAACGCGCATGGGGCACATTATCGGGTTCCGCAGCCTGGCAGTCGAGGGCCGAGGCGCCGCCGGGCGCATAATGGCGCACAAGGGATGGGCGGACAGAGCGAACTGAGCCGGGCCAGGCAACGCGCTGAAGAGCAGGCGCTTGACGGCGCCGTCGAGTATCGCGACGGCTTCACTCCTCGAACGATGATGGGGGCGCTGTTCGTCGCCTTCATCATGCTGCCGGGGGGCATCTTGCTCGGCCTGGTGGCAGGGACCGGCATCGGCGAGGCCGCGGAGTGGGTAACGATCGTGCTGTTCGCCGAGGTCGCACGGCGGAGCTTTCGGGCGCTATCTAAGCAGGAAATCTACGTCTTGTTCTACATAGCCGCGGCTCTCACGTCGGTGCTTGCCATCGAGAAGGGCATCGCGGGAGGGCCGTTCGGTGAACTCATCTGGCGCGCCTACGCTGCGCAGTCCCCTGCCTTCGAGCCGATCGCTGACAGCATCCCGACTTGGGCGGTGCCGCACGCCGGCTCTGACGCAATCCAGGGGCGGACGCTGCTCCACGCGGACTGGGCGATCCCGATCCTCATCCTCATCCTGGTCGAGGCGCTCATCCGGGTCGGCTGGATCAGCATGGGGTACGTGCTGTTCCGCCTCACCAGCGACGTGGAGCGACTCCCGTTTCCGCTTGCGCCCGTCGCCGCCAGCGGTGCGACCGCGCTTGCTGACGCAGGCGCCGGAAGGGAGAGCTGGCGATGGGGGGTGTTCACCACGGGCGCGGCAGTGGGCATGGTTGCGGGCTTTCTGTACCTTGCTGTGCCGATTATCACCGGCGCGGTCTTTGGGGAGGGCGTGCAGATTTTTCCGATACCGTTTGCGGACTATTCAAAGGCGGTTGAGAACGTTTTGCCCGGTGCGCTCATCGGCATCAGCTTCAACGTCGCCAACGTCCTGACGGGTTTTGTGCTTCCGTGGCACGTGGTCCTCGGCGCGACGGTCGGCTCGGTGTTTGCCAGCATTGTGATGAACCCGATTCTCAAGTCGTGGGGGTTATTGCCGAGCGTGACCGGCGGCGGGCCGTTCATCACGAAGTTAGCCGCCGACATGGACTTTTGGCTGAGCGTTGGGATTGGGCTCAACCTTGCGGTGGCTGTGCTCGGCATTCTGCTCATTGTTCGCACGCTGGGCGCGATGCGCGACCACCGTAGGCTGAGCGGCGCGACTCTTGCTCCACCGCCGGGGAGAGGCGACATCCCGATCGCTTGGGCTCTGGCTGCGTGGGGTGTCAGTTCGCTCGGATTGATTCTCCTTTGCCGTTGGCTGATTCCCGATTTCCCAATCGGCATCATCGTGTTCTTCGGCCTGTTATGGAGTCCGATCAACAGCTACGTGTCGGCGCGGATGATCGGCTTGACGGGGCGCGGCCTGGCCTTTCCGATGCTGCGCGAGAGCGCGCTGCTCACTTCTCGACCGGCGAACCTCGGCCCGTGGTACGCGCCGATCCCGATCTATGACTATGGGTGGGCGGCGGGACGGTTTCGCGAGGTGGAGTTGACGGGCACGAAGTTCACAAGCATCCTCAAGGCGGAGGCGTTCATGTTCCCGATCATCCTTATCGCCAGCCTTCTGTTTTGGAACTTCTTCTGGAAGGGTCAGCCGTTCGACGGCAGCCAGTATCCCTACGCGCAGCGCTTCTGGCCGATTCACGCGGGCGCAGAGGCGATTTGGAAGCAGGCGTCCCTTCCCGGCTCGGACTTCCAGGTCGCTCCGCTGAAGGCGCCGTTGGTCGGCGTTGGTTTCGCGGGCGGGATGGCGCTGTTTGGGCTGTTCTCGTTCCTGAAGGTTCCGGCTCTAGTGTTCTATGGCTTCGTGTCGGGCGTCGGTTTGTGGCCCGCGAACACCTTGCCGCAGGCGCTCGGCGCGTGGATCGGCAGACGGTACTTTGCGCGACGGTACGGCCTCGACACTTGGACGCGATACGCCCCCGTCTTGCTGGCGGGATTCAGCTGCGGCTCGGGATTGGTCGCGATGATGGCGATTGCGTTCGCACTCGTCCTGCGCGCGGTCTCTGCGCTGCCCTATTAGTCAGGTCTGCGACGGGAATCCCTTCTTGCGCAGCAGCGTGCGGGCGTGGGCGAGTTGGCGATTGAGCGCAGGCTCGGCGGGGCCGCCGAGGCTGCTCCTCGACTCGATGCCCGCCTTCGCCGGTATGGCGTCGAGGACTTCGGCGGGCGCTTCGGGCAAGCACTCGCTTAGGAGCTCAGGCGTGAGGTCGGGCAGCGCCAAGCCGCGATGCTCGCATTCCCGCACAAGGCGCGCCACCAACTCGTGCGCCTTGCGGAACGGCACGCCCTGCGCCGCCAAGCGGTCGGCGATCGCGGTTGCCGAGAGGAAGCCTTCCTCCGCAGCGGCTGCCATCCTCTTGGTGTGGAACCTTGCGCCGTCGAGCATCTTGTCCGTGAGTTCGAGCGAGTCCGCGCACAGGCGCAGCGCGTCGAAAAGGGGAGGCTTGTCCTCTTGGGTGTCGCGGTTGTAGCCCATCGGCAGAGCCTTCATCGTGGCGTGCATGGCTGTCAGGTTGCCGATGGCGCGCGCCGCCCGCGCACGGATCAGTTCCGCCATGTCCGGGTTTCGCTTCTGCGGCATGATGCTGCTACCGGTGGTCAAGCTCGGCGGCAGGGAGACGAAGGCGTACTCTGCGCTGGACCAGAGAATCAAGTCTTGCGCGATGCGCGACAGGTGCACCATCAGCGAGGCGCATGCATGCAGAGCGTCGGCGACAAAGTCACGATCACTGACCGCGTCGAGCGCGTTCGGAGATGCGTGGGAGAATCCCAACTCCTTGGCGGTGAATTCGCGGTCAATGGGGAAAGGGGTTCCGGCAAGCGCGGCGGAGCCGAGCGGGCAGCTGTCCGCCATGCGTCCAACCTGCTCCAGGCGGACGCCGTCGCGTTGGAGCATCCAGAAGTAGGCGAGCAGGTGGAAGCCCAGCGTTATCGGCTGTGCGCGCTGCTGGTGGGTGTATCCGGGCATCGGGTGTCGCTTGTGTTTTGAGCCGAGGCGCACCAGCGTCTTCTGCAGCGCCTTGATGCCCGCTTGCAACTCCGCGCATCTCCGCATGGTGTAGAGGCGCGTGGTCGTCGCGATGAGGTCGTTGCGACTGCGCGCGGTGTGGAGCTTGCCTGCGGTTTCGCCGATGCGCCTTGCGAGCTCCACCTCGACCGCTTCGTGGATGTCCTCGGCGTTCCTTGGGAGTTTCAGCGCGCCCCCTTGTGCATCAGCGAGCATCCCCTCGAGGGCGGCGGCGAGCGTTCGGGCGTCCTTGCGTGTGAGGATGCCCTGACGCCCGAGCATGCGGACATGAGCGAGGGACACCTCCAACTCCTCTCGAAGCAGGTTGAGGTCCGTCCCGATGGATTGGGAGAACTCCCACGCCTTCGGGTCGGGCGGCGCATCAAAGGCGTGCCCCCAGAGACGGCTCTTCTTCACGGCTGGGAGTTTATCTCTTCCTATCGGCAGGGCGGGGCGGTGAAGAGTCGCTTGGTCATCGGCGGGACGCCGAAACTACATTGGGGCCGTGCGCGGGCGCCCTTCCGCGTGCAATAATGGCGGGGAATTCATGGAAGGCAAGACGTTGGTGCGTGTTCTGGTTGTAGACGACGAAGAGGACGTCTGTGAGGCTGTCCGCCGTCGGCTCGAGCGGCAGAGCATGACGGTGGACACGGCGTTTTCGGCGCAAGAGGGCGTCCGTCGGATACAGGAGGCGGACCCGCCCTACGACGTTATCGTTACGGATATGAGCATGGAGGACCCGGACGCGGGCGTTCGGATTCTTCGGGCTGCGTTCGAGCGGGACGCATTCAGCGAGGTTATCGTAATGACGGCGTACGGGAACGTGAAGAACGCCGTCGAGTGCATGAAGCGCGGGGCATACGACTATATCGAGAAGAACATCCCCGACGTTGACGTCTACGAGATTCTCACCATCAAGGTAGAGCAGGCGATGGATCGAAGGCGGGCGAACCTCGCCGCTGCGCGAGGCGCGATCGTCCGGTAGCCGCGATGGATCTGTCGCGGATTCGCAACTTTTGCATCGTCGCTCACATTGACCACGGTAAGTCAACGCTCGCGGATCGAATCTTGGAGAAGACCGGAGCGGTTCGCGGTCAGGCGCAAGCCCAAATGCTCGACTCGATGGACCTGGAGCGGGAGCGAGGCATCACGATCAAGATGACCGCCGTCCGCCTTTCCTATCAAGCGAAGGATGGGGCGGAGTACGAGTTCAACCTCATTGACACCCCTGGGCATGTGGACTTCACGTACGAGGTTTCGCGTTCGCTCGACGCTTGCGAGGGCGCACTTCTGGTGGTGGACGCGACGCAAGGAGTTGAGGCGCAGACTATCGCCAACGCCTCGATGGCGATGACCCAGGGTCTCGAGATCATCCCCGTCATCAACAAGATTGACCTGCCGCACGCGGACGCTGAGCGAGCAAGGGAGGAGATCGAGCAGGCGCTTGCGCTCGACGCTTCCGACGCCATCTTGGTCAGCGCAAAGACGGGCGAAGGCGTGGATGAACTGCTGGAGGCTGTCGTGCACCGCATCCCGCCGCCGAGCCCGACTCTCGAACACGGCGAGGATGCGCCTTTGCGCGCGCTTATCTTCGACTCGCATTTCGACACCTATCAAGGGGCGGTGGCGTACCTTCGGGTGTTCGACGGCACGATCCGCAAGGGCGATCAGATCATGATGATGTCCTCCGGCAAGCGGTTTGATGTGGACGAGGTCGGCATCTTCACGCCACCCAGGGTGCAGGTGGACCTGCTCGGTCCGGGCGAGGTCGGATACTTCACCGCAGCGATGAAGGAGATCGGCAACGCGCAGGTGGGTGATACGGTAACGCACGCCAAGAACCCTGCAAAGGAGCCGCTGCCCGGCTTCCGTAAGTCCAAGCCGATGGTGTTCAGCGGGCTTTATCCGAGCGACGGCGACCAATACGACGAGTTGCGCGACGCGATCGAGAGGCTGCAGTTGAACGACGCTGCGCTGACATTCGAACCTGAGACGTCGGACGCGCTCGGCTTCGGCTTTAGGTGCGGATTCTTGGGCTTATTGCACATGGACATCGCGCGTGAGCGCCTCGAGCGGGAGTTCAACCTCGACCTCATCCTCACGGCACCGAGTGTCAACTACACCATCTTCAAGACGGACGGGGATGTGATTCAGGTCGCCAACCCGTCGCGCTTCCCTCCGCCGAACACCATTGCGCACATCGAGGAGCCGGCTGTAAAAGCGACGGTCATGGTGCCGCAGGAATACGTCGGCGCGGTGATGAATCTTTGCAAGTCCCGCCGCGGCATCTTTCAGAAGATGGAGTATCCCTCGCCGAATCGCGTCATCATCTACTATATCCTGCCGCTGTCTGAGATCCTGCTCGACTTTTACGACAAACTGAAGACTCAGACTCGCGGCTACGCAAGTTTCGACTACGAGTTTTCCGACTACATCCGCACCGACCTCGTGAAGGTTGACGTGTTGCTGAATGGAGATCCCGTGGACGCGCTGTCGTTCATCGTGCATCGGGACGACGCCTACACACGCGGCCGAGCGATCGTCGAGCAGCTTCGCAAGGCGATCAAGAGGCAGCAATACGACGTCAAGATCCAAGCCGCTATCGGCGCGAAGGTCATCGCTGCCGAGATTGTGAAGGCGTACCGCAAGGACGTAACCGCCAAGTGCTACGGCGGCGACATCACAAGAAAGCGTAAGCTTCTCGAGAAGCAGAAGGAAGGCAAGAAGCGCATGAAGAACATCGGCGCCGTAGAGGTGCCGCAAGAGGCGTTTCTGTCTGTCCTAAGAGTCGCGGAGTAGAGCGAATCGCTCTACTCCGCATCGGTCTCGCCAAAGGGCAAGGGCTTCAGTCTTCTATCTTGATTCCCTTCTTTGCAAGAGCATCCTTCAGTTTCTGCTCGTTCCAGCCGACGAACCGCGCGACGACTACGCCTTCGGAGTCAACGACATAGTTGGTCGGGTAGGCGCGAACGCCGAACTTCTGGTGCACCTCGACGGGCGCCATGACCGGCGTGTAGGAGAACTTGTTCTCGCTGAAGTAGTTCTTCACGATGTCGGCCGTGTCGCCTCGGTTGAAGGCAAGGACGTTGACACCCTGTGACTTGGTCTTCTCGAAGATGGCGTTCAAGTGCGGAGCCTCCGCACGGCACGCCCCTCAGTTGTAGAACCAGAAGTTGATGACCGTAACCTTGCTCTTCTTGAGCGTTTCAAGCAGTTTCAGTTTTGCCCCGTTCGGTGTCTGCAGTTCGAAGTCCGGAACCTTAGTCCCTACCGGGATCAGGTTGGCTTCGTACTGCTCCAACTGGGGGGCAGGAGCGCCGGCGAGCGTTACCGTCGCCGCCGCTGCTAGGATCGTTGTCAGCATAGTCGTGTGCCTCCTTTGAAGTCTTCACACCCGCCGTGACGGGCGCGTTGCTCGACAGTATATACGCTCGAGCGCCCCCTCAGGTGCCGCCCCTGGTAAATTCCGAGCGGTGACTAAGCGATCCATCGCAGAGCCGGTAACCCACCTTCGCCGCATTCCGATCCGAGAGTGCGGCGAGCCTTTGGTCAACTTCCTCGACTACGGCGGGCGCCTGTTCCTCGACGAGCCACGCTGGGACTACCACCGAGAGACGCTCCTCCGCGAGAGCGTCGCCAAGGCGCTCGCCGAGGCGTCGAAGCGCCTGCCCCGCGGCTACTCGTTCGCTGTAATCGAGGGCTGGCGACCCCGACACATTCAACGACGGATGTACCTCTCGGCGCTCCGAAGGTGGCGGGAGATGCACCCGGAGTGGAGCGAGGCGCACCTGAAGCGCGTGGTGAACCGCTTCTCCGCGCCGCCCGATCACCCCAAGGTCCCACCGCCCCATCTCACCGGAGGCGCCCTCGACATCGTGCTCGCCGACAGTCGCGGGAGGCTCCTGGACCATCACGCGCCGTACTCTCCCCGCGACCCGAAGGGTTATCAGACCGACGCGCCGGGGTTGTCGGCCGAGGCGCAGAGGGTCAGAACCATCTTGAAGGAGACCCTGGCCTCCACCGGTATCACCAACTACCCGTCCGAGTTCTGGCACTACAGCTACGGCGACCAGGGATGGGCTTATCGGGGAGGGAGGGCGTTCGCGATCTACGATGCGACCGAGCCGCAGGGCTATGTGCCGCCACAACGAGACGTCTCCGACGAGCCGCTGACGTGGGTCGGGCCGACCGAATAGCGCGGGCTACCGAAAAGGTAGGATAACGGCGTGCGCGTCTTCCTCGGCCTGGGGAGCAACATCGGCGAGCGACTGCAGAACCTGCAGGCGGCGGTCAATCTGCTCGACCTTCGCGTCGGCAGCGTGGTTCGCATCGCTTCGGTGTACGAAACCGCGCCCGTTTACGTAGAGGACCAGCCGCCGTTTCTCAATACGGTCGTTGAGCTGGATACGAACCTGACGCCCGAGGACCTTCTGCGCGCGGTGAAGGAAGTCGAGAGCGAGATCGGCCGCACCCCACGAGAGAGATTCGGCCCGAGGGAGATTGACATAGACCTCTTGGCCACCGAAGACGGGGTCGAGGTCAGCAGCGACAGGCTCAGCCTTCCCCACCCGCACCTGACGGAGCGCCGGTTCGTACTCGAGCCACTCGCGGAGCTGTGCCCCGACCTCACGGTGGGCAGCCGTAGGGTTGCGGAGTGGCTCGCTCAGCCGAACATTCAGGAACAGAAAGTTGAGCGAACCGGCGAGTCGCTCCTCTTCGTCCACCGTGATTGAGGCGAGCGCGATATGATTGTAACGAAGAAGAGCACAACCGCCCCCGACGCGCCGCAAGTGCGGCGCACGCGGGCTGCTTCCGACCGCGACCTCGGCAACCTCTTCAAGCAGCTTGCTTCCCTGCTTCGCGCCGGCGTCAGCCCAGCGGATGCGCACGAGCGGGTGGGCTCTCGGATTCGGCATCGCGCACTTCGCGAGGCGTGCGCGGAGATCGCCAAGGCGACTGCCGAAGGTAAGCCCACCAGCGAGACGATGGCGCGGTACGTTGACCTCTTTCCGCCTCACGCGGTCGGCATGGTGCGAGCGGCGGAGTACGGCGGCTTCCTGCCCGAGGGCTACGAGCTCCTTTCTCAGCAATTCAACGATCGCGCCTCGATGAACGCGTGGTTCTACTTTGTAAGATGGATCTCATACCAAGGCTTGATCGGCGTCGCGATTGTCGTGGCGGCGATGTCCGCCTTTTGGAAGGCGTTCCATGCAGGCGGCAACTTCATCGGGTTCTTCGTTCAAGACCTTGCTTCGCGCACGCTGCCGATCGTTCTAGTGCTTGCCGTGTTCATCTTACTCGTCCGGTTTCTGCTTCATTCTCACGTCACGCTTGCGCTTCGGCATCGCCTGGTTTTGAGGGCTCCGTACGGATTTGGCGCGCGCGCCCGCGCCGAGGCGTTGCACGTATTCCTTTGGACGCTGCGCAACCTCGCCCACTCCGGCATCCCGCCGAAGACGGCGTGGCAACTCGCTGCTGCGGCGACGCCGAACTACGACTACGCCCGGCGGCTGTATGCCGCCGCCGAAGGCCCGCGGGAAGCCGAGCCGATTTCGGAGTTCGTCGTGCGGAGCGAACTGTTCGACGCCGACTACGCCGATATGCTGAGCATCGCCCAACAGACCGGCGACGTACCCGGCACACTCGACCGTATGCTCGAAATCACGGGAGAAGAGTACGCCGCCGGCAAGACGAAGGTGCGCTTCGGACTCGGGTCGCTCGGATGCCTCATGATGGCGCTGACCGGCGGGGCGATGTTGATCTACTTCTTCTGGCAATACTACGGCCGCGTGTTCGAGGAAGTTGACAAATACATGAACAGCCCGTAGCGTATGGCAAAGACCTACTCGTACATCGCGATTGACCGAAACGGCAGCCGGACGACCGGGGTGATTGACGCGCCGAGCGCAAAGGCTGCGCGCGACCGACTTGCCGGGCAAGGCTACCTCGTCGAGTTCCTTCAAGAGGGCACAACCATTCGGCATGACCGCCCGGCAGTGATGCGGCACGTGGTCGGCCCGATGTTCGGGCGCGTGAACCTCGAATCGCAGGAGCGCTTCTTCGCGCAACTACACTCGATGTACAAGGCCGGCGTGCACCTCCATCAAGCGCTTCGGACCCTTTCCGAAAACACCCGGCATCCCGTTCTTCGCCACATCATTCGGGAGATGCGCGACTTCGTTGTCGAGGGGCGCATGATGTCCGAGGCGATGGAGAAGTACGGCGAGGTGTTCTCCCCGCTGCAAGTAAGCCTCGTGCGAGCCGGGGAGCACGGAGGCACGCTCGAGCGCTCACTCAAGGAGATCAGCGACTACATCCGGCGCGAACTCAAACTGCGCAACCAGGTAAAGCGCGCCACGTTCTATCCGAAGGTCCTGCTGTTCGTGCTCATCGTCCTGCCGATTGCGGCGAACGCGATCACCGCTTCGATTGCGGAACGAACCGGAGGGCCGGCGTTCACGATCCTGGCCATCACGTCGTCTGTCCTGTTCTGGATCTTCATCGGCCTGGTGGTGTTCGGCTGGGTCATCTTCTCCCGGCTGCTTCTGCCTCTGCCGGCCGTGCGGTACGTTTGGGATCTGTTTGTGATCGGCATGCCATATGTCGGCTCGACGATTCGGATGCTGACGATGGCTCGGTTCTCCCGTGCGTTCGCCGCGCTCTACGGCGGAGGAATCCCTCTCTCAACGTCGGTGGTCCTTGCGGCGGACGCGTGCGGGAACGAGTACATCCGGCGTCGGATGTATCCCGCGGCGCAGCGCATCCAGGAAGGCAAGGGCATCGCCGAATCCTTCGCTTCCACTCGCGCCTTCACGCCCATAACGATTGACATGGCGGCGACCGGCGAGCAGAGCGGCAACCTCGACACCATGCTCGACCACGTCGCCGAGCAGTATGAGGACGAGGCGGAGGTTCGCCTCGATAAGATGCCCCGCGTGCTCGGCGTCGTCCTCCTGCTGTTGGCTGCCGCTGTCGTCGCCTACATCGTCGCTTCGTTCTACATGCAGTACGCCGGCGCCATCCAGGACGCAAGCAGCTGATGGAGACCGGGCGCACGCACTACGATCTGCTTGGCGTGCCACGGAATGCAACGCAAGAGCAGATTCGCCTTGCGTTCCGACGCCTGGTGCTGAAGTATCACCCCGACCGCTCCGGCACGTCGCGCACGACGGACCTTTTCATGCAGATCGTCGAAGCGCACGCAGTGCTCTCTTCTCCCGAGCGAAGGGCGCACTACGACGCGCTCTTGAGAGCGAAGGAGGGCGCTGCGGAACGGCGCGCGCCGCCCGGCGCGTAGGCTGCGCGCCCCGCATCGCAGTCAACGCGGCGGCAAGCACCCATTCCCGACGCGGCAAGGCTGCTGAACACGGCGGTGGTCGAGCTGAGCCGCGGAAGGCTCGACCGCGCGGAAGCCGCCGCTCGCCGCGTCATCGAAAGTGACTTCCGGGTCGCGCTGGCGCACTCCGTCCTCGGCGACATCTACCGCTCAAGAGGGCAGTTGGACGACGCATTGAAGCACTACGCCTACGCGTTGCAGTTCGAGCCGGAGAACGCGACCTATCAGAAGCGTTACTACTCTCTGCACGCTGCGAGCAGTCCCGGAAGCCCAAAGGCACAACGCGCGGCGAACCAGACCCTGCCGCTGATGGTGGCGTGCGTCATCACATTTCTTACCTTCGCGTATGTCGCGCTGGCGAAGGAGGAGCCGATGCGCGGCCTGCCTGCTTTCATCAACACGTGGACCGCGGGGCTGCTCGTCATGCTGTTCGTTTGCGGCCTGACGATGGGCGCGGCGCTCTCGATTGCGATGGCGGTAGACCCCTACGACACCGTACTCAAGACGCCGGGGGGTCGGTTGAGCCGCTCCGCTGCGCTAGGTGTCGTTGCGATTGTGAACTTCTGGGCGTCGGCGCTCATTTACGTCGTCGTTGGTGTGCTGCAAGACGCGTTCACCTACAGCATCTCGCGCGTGGTGTTTCTGGTGGCTGTGCTCACCGCTTGCTTTGCAACGGCGTCGGCTCTGTCCGATCAGATCTCGTGGGTGCAGACGCTGCTCTGGGGCGGAAACGTCCTGTATCTTGGCGTGCTTGCCGGATGGCTGGTTGCCGACGCGTTCCGGCAGTAGCCATAGCAAGTCGGCGGCGGCGAACCGAGTAGGCGCCCAGAGGAAGGAAGTCCCGCGCGAACAGCAGGCGCGATAGCCGCATCCGCTCCAATCCCTCAACAATCGCCCACGACACGCTGAACACAAGCAGCAGCGCCCACAGAGTCGTCAGCGGCAGGTTGTTCAGGAACGCCGTTACACGGGGGCCCTGAACCAAGAACACGACTGCGGGGTGCACGAGGAAGATTGCAAGCGACCGATCGCCGATCTGAGCGAACATTGCGCGCAGTGACGAATGCTCAGCCATATCTTGCGCAACGCGAAGGAGGAACAGCGCCGCCGCGGTAGAGTACAGCAGCAGCAGCGCGGGATGCAGGCGGAACAGAGTGAAGTACGGCTGGCGCCCAACGGGAACGCTGCTCAGCAGCAGAACCTCCGCAAGGAGATAGAGAGCCAACGAAACCGCCATCGCCTGCAAGATGCGGAACTTCCATTTCCCCCACACCTGCGGCCACTGCTGCCAGTTCATGCCCAACCACGCGCCCACAAATACGGGAAAGAGATAGAACAAAGCGCTCGAGCCGGGATACGGCAGAATCCGCGTGTAGTAGTTGAACACATAGACGAACCCTTGCACCGCCGCAGCCGCCACCAAGAGCCGTGTGAAGTCGGGTCTCCACGCGCGAAGAAGCAAGAACAGGAGCGGGAAGAGCAGCGACACCTCGAGCAGTATTGCCAAGAAGTACAAGTGGTACCACGCCTTGCCCCAGATGAGGGTTTGGGTCAAGCCGAGGTCGGTGTCCCAACCGCGCACGGCAAGGTACAGCGCGGTCCAGACGAGGTAGGGATAGCCGGTTCGAAGCACGCGTCGCTTCAGGAACAGCCACCAGTTCGGCTCATCATGTTTGGAGAGGCTGCGGGCGAGCAGCAGCGCGCTCACCAGGAGGAAGGTCGGGACGGCGAAGTGGAGCACGCGGTTGAGCATCACCACCAGCAGCCACCCTGCGGTCCCCTCCTCGACATAGCGGCGCGCCGCCATCCCCAGCACGTGGTGCGTAACCACTTCGAGGATGGCGATCCCCTTCAAGATGTCGAACGTTAGGTCTCTGCGTACGGTCACGACTTCCTTGTCGTACTCCTATGGATGAGGACGCTCCTGTCCCCCATTTAGACGCTCGAGTCGGCAGATTGTGGCTCAGATGAGGGGGTCTTTGGGAATGAATCGTGTGGCGCCCTTGCATCGCTGCCACCTCCCGTGTCTCACCCTACACAGCAAGCTGTGGAGGGATACAGGTCGCCTCCGCCCACTCTAAGATTCGTAATGTCGTGTGGCACGGACAGATTCGTCTCGGGCGTTGGTGCAGCCGAGGATGGGTGCCGAATCTGTCCGTGGCACCCGGAGGGGTGCCCCAAAGCTTTGACTCGGCCTGCTGGAGGGTGATGCTGATCCTTTTGCTACCTGACCTCAAGCGGGGTGCAAAGGATAGGCGGCCTCCGGCTCTCGCAGGGCGGACGACGCTCCTAGCGCCGCCCGCCCAATTGAGAGTGCGGTCAGCCGCGTGTCAATCCACGTACCGCCATACGGCGTAGTCGAACTTCACGTTCGACAGGCTCGTGATGTTCCAGTGAGACACGCGAACACGAACTTTGCCGTCGGCGTCGTTGATGTACGGCTCTGGATCGCATGGCGTCGCTATCGTGATCATCTTCGTGAGACCGTCGGATTGCGACTGAGCGGCCACCCGATCAATGTCCATAACCTCGTACACGCCGCGGCTGAAGTTGAAGAACTCGATTCGCTGGCCGACTGCCTGGTCCTCAATGAACGCAACCAAACGAAAGGCAAGCTCCGAGGCGCCCGCCGGCACCTGACCCTCCAAGATGACTTGTGACTGGATCAGTTGCGTCGTGTCCGGTTGGATCTCAACGACATTGCCGTCGTTCGCCTGCTGGAACGAGCTCAGTCCACCGCCGATCAGCGTGCCGATTGACACCGTGAACCCAGTGACGTTGCTCTCCTGCTGGCCGATGGGCACCGCATACTTGAGCGTGCCATAGTCGCGTGTCGCGAGATCGACCTGGCCGGTGACCAGCGCCTCGCCCGCTCCGTGTACGGTGATGCCGCGGCCCTGGTCGTTGCCGCTGTGATTGAGCAGCCGACGCACCCAGACCTCCTGACCGGCCTGGCTGTACATTACCGTGGCGTAGTCTTCGTTCGTACCACCGCCGAAGGACCAGCCGGTCACGTACGTGTTGCCCCGGCCGCGGACGGCAAGCGCTTTCGCAACGTCCTCGCTGACGTTGTGGTATTGTCGGAGCCAGACGGTTGCGCCGGCCTCAGAGAGTTTCCACGTACCGTAGTTCCTGCCCTGTTGATTCCCAACGTACTGCCCGGTGACAATAGCAGCGACGACTTTCTTCTCGTCGTCGCACTCGAGCGCGATGCGGAAGGCCTCGTCGTTGCCTAAGGTGTTCTGGAGGACCCTTCCTTCGGTCCCCCAGGGCTCGCTCCCGTCTGAGCCGTACTTCTGAACGGCCTGGTCTTGGTCAATGTCGAGCGGTTCGCCGCTGTCAACCGACCCGCAGACGTAGATGCTGTCGACGTGGTCAATCGCCAGGTCGTAAGGGCGGTTGAGCTTCTTCGATTCTGTCCCGAAGTCTCTTTCCCACAGCGGAGTTCCGCCGCTCGGCAACCACTGAATCGTCCGCCACTTGCGGATCGGGTCATCGAAGTCGCCGAATCCCACTTGGCCTGAGCCGACAACACGCCCTACGCTGTCCACACCAATAGCGTAGCCGTAGTCGTCAATGTTCCCCGGGCCGTTCTCTTCCTGCGGCCAGCCGCTTCGGAGAGAGATCGTGCCGGGGTTGTCCTGGTCTTGATCGAACACGATCACCTTCCAGTTCCACGTTCCTAGGTCAAGCGGTTCGCCCACTGAACCGATAACATACACGTTACCGGCGGCGTCAACGAAGAGGTCGGATGCATCCTCGTCGCGCGTGTCCGTCGTGCGGATCGCGCCGTCGTGGAACTGGTATCCGCCGAAAGAGCCTTGGAGGGGCCAGATGCGGTCGCCGTTAGTGTCGTACTTGATGATGACGAAGTCCCGGTTCGTGCCGTTGCCGGCGGACGTGCCGAGGACGAACACATTCCCCAGCGCATCCGCATGGATTCGCACCGCCTTGTCGTCGCCGTTGGCTGGGCCATCGTAGAACTTTTGCCAGATGGGGTCCCCGCCGTTGCGCCCGTACTTGAGGGTGACGATGTCGAGGCTGCCCGACGTGTTCGTACCGTAGCCCGTGACGTACACCGAGCCGTAGACATCGGTCGCGACATCCACGGCGACATCCAGGCCCCCGGCGTAGTCGAAGTTCTCGAACCAAGCCTCTGTAACCTGGCTCTGACTGGTCGAGGAAGCGAGCGTCATGCCCGCGATGACGATTGCAGTGAGTCCATGACTCAGCTTCATTGCTTTGTTACCTCCGTTATGTTGTGTTGTGTTGTGTCGTTTCTCCGCCGCCTCCAAGACAGCGGAAATCGCCTTTGTTCCCCCCTTACTTCACCTTCACGATCTGGAACCCGTTGATAAACGCAGGCGGCCAGTCCGGCGCGGATACTCGGACCTCCAGCAAGCCCCCATCAACTTGAACTCGATGCAGTGTATGCGTCACCCCCCGCCGGAACTTCCAATCTAACGGCATTGGCCCGGTGGAGATCTGAGGATTCTCAGTTGCGGCACCGGGCACCGTCACTGCTACAGGGACGGAATGCCGAGACACGGACGGCGAAACGGCATAGGTGTACACGTCGTACAGCCCGGGCTCCAGCCCCTCGAACGTGTAGACAATCAGAGCGGGCTCATAGAGCGCCCCGCGGCCAATCGGCGCGCCGATCTCCGCCGCGTCGCCCATCAGCAGCCAGAAGTCGTCGTTGACGATCCCGAAGTCGAGCCGCGGGTTCCGCCACCCTCCGCCGGACCCGATCCCTCCATAGGCCTGATAGGTTGCGATCGTCCACTCGCCCGATACGGAACGGAGGGGAAGCCGCCGATGCTCGAGCGCATAAATCGCGTTCCAGTACCCCGGCTGTCCAGCCGCCCCGCCGAATGACGGCTGGGGAACACCGGTTCCGAGCGAGCGCGGACCGAAAAACCCATCCAGGTCAATGTTAAAACTCTGCGCGCCGGCGCTGCCCGCAACGAGGCTCGCGCCAGCCGCCAGAACTGCATTCAGCCATGTCTTCATTGTCTTACTGCTCCTTCTCGCCCATCAGTCTATCCGATCCTGCTCCATGATGCAAGACTTTTTGTGCGTCTTCCCGCCACGAGGGCAGCCGATAGCGCACACCGACCCGCAGGCATCGGTCGCCACGTCCACGGCAACGTCCGGGCCCTGCTGATAGTCGTAGTTTCTGAACCAGGCTTCTGAGACCTGGCTCTGACTAGTCGAAGCGGCGAGCAACACGCCCGCCAAGCCGACGATTCGATGCATTTGCCTTGTTCTCATGAGTTTTCCTCCTTATGTTGATCTGTTGTTTCTCCGCCGCCTCCAGGACAGCGGAAATCGTCTCCTTGGGCTTCACTTGGTTTTCAGAATCTGAAAGCCGTTGATGTACGACCGAGGCCATGGACCTGTCACGTGAATCTCCAGTATCCCGTCGTGCACCGTCACTCGGTGTA
>JBFMFD010000044.1:0-17071 GCA_040752255.1 Armatimonadota bacterium | reverse complement strand
TGCAACTGCTTCGCGGCCAGTAGTCGTTACGCGGCGCCGTCGCTCTCAGAGAGAAGCTTCGCCTGCTCGTACGCAACCAGCGCGTCGAGCAACTCCTCGATATCGCCGTCAAGCATCGCCTGCAAGTTGTGCGACGTGAAGCCTATCCGGTGGTCCGTAACGCGACTCTGGGGGAAGTTGTATGTTCGGATCTTCTCGCTGCGGTCGCCTGAGCCAACCGCGCTTCGCCGCACCTTCTGCTCCTCCGCGGCGCGGCGCGCCATCTCCCTCTCATACAGCTTGGTTCGAAGAATGCGCATCGCCCGCTCACGGTTCTGCAGCTGGCTGCGCTCGTCCTGGCAGGAGACGACGATGCCGCTCGGCTTGTGGACGAGCCGCACGGCGGACTCCGTCTTGTTCACGTGCTGACCGCCCGCGCCGCTCGCGCGAAACGTGCTGATCTCGATGTCGTCCGCCTTGATCGCGATGTCAACGTCCTCCGCCTCCGGGAGAACGATGACCGACGCCGCGCTCGTGTGGATGCGTCCGCTCGCCTCCGTCTTCGGAACTCGCTGCACGCGGTGGATACCCGTCTCGTGCTTCAACTTCGAGTATGCGCCGTGAGCCTGGATGGAGACCGTCGCATGCGAGACGCCGCCGATGCCCGTGTCGTCCACTGAGAGCACCTCTGCCTTCCAACCCTTTCTCTCGGCAAATCGAAGGTACATCCTCAAGAGGTCGCCCGCGAACAGCGACGCCTCTTCGCCTCCCGTTCCGGGGTGAATCTCGATGATGACGTCGCGCGAATCGTTCGGGTCGCGGGGCAGAAGCAGAACCCTCAGCTCTTCCTCTACGCGTTCGTGCTCATGTGTGAGTCGCTGGATCTCGGCTTCAGCCGTCTGGCGCAGTTCCGGATCGCTCAGCAACTCCTTCGCGCCGTCCAACTCCTCCTGAATCCTCTTCGCCTTGCGATAGAGCAGCACGACGGGCTCGATCTCCGCGCTCCGACGGCCCAAGTTCTTCAGTCGGTTCACATCCGAGGCAACGTTCGGGTCCTGCAGTTCCTGCTGAACCCGTTCGTACTGTTGCTCGATGTCGCGCAGCTTTTCCCACATACAGGCTTGCCGAGTGTACCGCAACATGCCCGTCACCCTCATCGCCGCTTGGCGTAGTACAATGAGAGCGACAACCTCGTGCGCGCAAGTGACTCCCGTACATCCGAACCGACCCCCGCCGAGCCGGTAGCCGTCTACGTTCACATTCCGTTCTGCCCGGCGAAGTGCGGCTACTGCGACTTCAACAGCTACGCCATGCAGGGGGAGATCGTCGAGCGCACCATGAACGCGATCCTGAGCGAAGTGACGCGGTCGCCCCACGCCGGCAGGCCCGCCAAGACCATCTTCTTCGGCGGGGGAACGCCCACGTTCGCCCCGACCGACTCCTTGCTGAAGTTGCTCGACGCGATAACCTCCACCCATCCGCCGACTGCCGACTGCGAGATCACCAGCGAGGCGAACCCGGGTACAGCCGACGCGGCGAAGTTCAATGCCATGCGCCAAGCGGGCTTCAACCGGCTTTCCATCGGCGCCCAAAGCTTCGACTCTGAAGAGCTTGCCGCCCTCGACAGAGTACACAGCCCCGAAGAGATTCATCGAGCCTTCACGCTGGCACGCGACGCGGGCTTCGAGAACGTGAACCTGGACCTCATGTTCGCTCTGCCCAATCAGACCGTCGCACGGTGGAAGCAGAACCTCGAAACGGCGCTTGCCTTCGAGCCGGAGCACCTCAGCCTCTATTGCCTGACGATCGAGCCGAACACCCGCTTCTATCGCCTGCACCGCCGCGGTCTTCTACCGCTGCCTCCGGACGAGACGCAGCGCCGGATGTACGACCTCACGCTCGACCTTACCGAGAAGGCGGGTTACTCCAGCTACGAGATCAGCAACTTCGCACGCCCAGGCTTCGAGTGCCGGCACAACTTGGCGTACTGGCGAGGAGAGGAGTACGTCGCCTATGGCCCCGGCGCCGTCGAGAGGGTAGGCGAAGTGCGCTGGACCCACGTCAAGCACCCGGCGCGCTATTGCGACGCCGTCGAGCAACGCCTGCCGCTTGCTTGCGATTCGGAGACGCTGAGCCAAGAGACGCTCCAGTTCGAGCGGGTCATGCTCCGTCTGCGTACCGCAGAAGGGCTGCCCGTGTCGCCGAACGATCAAGTGCTCGCACGCGCAGAGCCGTTTATCGAGCGAGGATGGCTGCAAGCGGCGGAAGGAACACTACGCCTCACCCGCGAAGGTCGCCACTGGTGCAACCGCATCATCGTCGAGTTGGCGTGACGGCCCCGTGCCCATCGCTGCGCTGCGTGGGCGCGCGCGGAAGGATCAGTCCTTGTACGGATCGAACACTTCCGGCCCCGCCATCGCGACGCCGATCGGCGTCAGCGTATGCAGCACGCGGATGGACCCCTCGTGGTGCTCGAGAACCTCGGGCAGCCGCTTGTAGCAGTGCGGCGACTCGTCGGTGCCTGCGCCTCGAAGTTCAACGCCCATGCCGCGCACCCAGTCGAGCATGCTGTCGCGCGTGACTTCGCCCTCAGTCGCGACCACCAGCTTCCTAACCTTCGTGTTGCCGCACTCGGGGCAGGCGTCGGGCTTGGGGCCGCGCTGCGACCAGGTGCAGTCGCGGTTGGAGCAGACCCAGCGACGCTGTCTCTTGCCCGCAGCGCGCGTTCTGGACATCACGCGCCCAGCGCCGTGCACCGTCGAGTAGAGCGCGGCACGCGACTCGTTGGCCTCAACGCCCTCGATGATGACGCTGATGTCGCCCATCGAGCCGCCCACGAAGCCCCTCTGACCTGGATAGGCGGGCGTGGCGCCCTTGCGCACAACCCAAACATCCTTGCCGTCGTGCTCCTCCTTCCACGCGAAGTTGTGGTGGTTGTGCACCTCTTCCACGATGTTCGCTCCGACGAGTCGCGCCACGCGCTCGCACACCCAGTCGCGCCCGGCGTAGGCGTATTGACCCGCGAGCGTCATCTGCGCGAGATAGTCGGCGCCGATGCTCGAGTTGACATCCAGCAACACCGGCTCGACGTACATCCCGTCGCTTCCTCCGCCCTCGCGAATGAAGTAAGACGCAACCGTGTGCCCAAAGCCACGCGAGCCGAAGTGAACACCGATCCAAACGCGATCCTGCTCGTCAACGAAGAGGTCAACGTAGTGGTTGCCGCTTCCAATGGTGCCGAGCTGCGCGCGAGCCTTGTCCTTCACGCTTCGCGCAGGCTCAAGCCTCCATGCCTCGTCGTCGAACAGCTCGTGGTCAACGCGCTCGTTGTTCTTCAGCCCGACGCCGAACGAGAGCGTCTTCCAGATGTCGTCCATGATCTTGGAGATGTTCTTTCGAACCTCCGCTGCGTCCGCGTCGAGGCGAACCGCCTTGTTTCCGCAGGCGATATCGAACCCGACTCCGGACGGGCTGATCTTGTTCTCGTAGGCGATCACGCCACCAATCGGAACGCTGTAGCCGATGTGGTGGTCGGCCATCAAAGCAGCAGCGACGCCCTCGGCGGAGCACGTCTTGATCTGCTTGAGCGCGCCCTCCTCTATGGGGTCGCCCCAAACCGGGATACCTTCAATGATTCTCATTTCTCGCAAAGAGACACAGACGCCTCGCAGCCCCGTAAGGTTACACTCTGGCGCGGCTTCGAGCCACAATCGGCGCGTGAGAGCCGCTTCGTGCGCGATGATGATGCTATTGCTCTTCGGTTGCGCGGGGCCGGAGAGGTCCCGCTCCCCATCAGGTGCGCCAACCCGCGCCGACCAGCCCGTCGCAGTCATGATTCACGGAGCGGGCGGCGGCGGATGGGAGTGGAAGTTCTGGCAAGAGGAGTTCGAGCGCGCCGGCTGGCAGGTCGTCGCGCCTGACCTGATGCCCGCCGAAGAGGGCATCGCCGCCACAACGGTGGAAGACTACATCGAGCAGGTCGTGCAGGTGGCGAGCGCGGCAGGCGGGCGACCCGTGCTCATCGGCGCGAGCATGGGCGGAATCCTTGCCCTCAAGGTGGCGGAACGCATCGAGGCGCAAGCCATCGTTTTGGTCAACAGCGTCCCGCCCGCGGGGGTCGAGTGGAGGCGACGGCAACAGGGAGAGATCCCCGACGTCGTCGAGTGGTCGAAAAGTCCGCTGCAAGAAACCGCCGATGCCCTGTGGGACAGCAGCCGCGAGGTCATCGAGTGGGCACATGAGCGGTGGCGGGACGAGTCGGGCGCGGTGCTGCGGGCGCTCCGCGATGGCCTCGCCGTGGAGAAGCCAACCTGCCCGGTGCTGATCATCGCCTCGGACAAAGACACCGACATCCCGCCGGACGTGAGCCGCTCGCTCGCAGAGGTGCTCTCGGGCGACTTCGTGCTCTACCGGGAGATGAGCCACGTCGGGCCGCTCCTGGGCACTCGGGCAAGAGCCGTGGCTAGGCACACGCTCGGGTGGCTCAGTGGATTGCCGGCTAACGTACCGCGGGGCTGACAGCGGTTCAGCCCTGCTCGCTCTTATGCAGCTGGCACTGCACGATCTCGTCGGCGAGGCGGATCGTGGTGGGTGAGTCCTCCTGTCGCAGGCGGGCGAGGAGCGCGTCCACATCCTCGCGCGTAACGGGTCCGATGTATTGGTCGCCGACCATCAGCACCGGCGCGCGGTCGCAGGCGTCGAGGCACTCGACCTCCTCGAGCGTGAACATGCCGTCGGGCGTCGTTTCGCCCCAGTCAATGCCGAGCCGCTCGCGCAAGTACTCCGCGATGCGATACGCCCCGCACAGGTGGCACGACAGGCACGTGCAGACCTCGATGACGTGACGCCCGACCGGATGTCCTACGTGATACATCGTGTAGAAGGTCGCTACGCCCTCGACCTCCGCATATGACCTGCCAAGACGTACTGCAACCTCGAGCAGCGCCTCGCGGGGCAGCCATCCGCCGTACTCGCGTTGCGCGATCCACAGGGCGGGCAGCATCGCCGACTTCTTGTCGGGATAGTGAGTTAAGAGATGCTCGAGTTCGCGAACGGCGCGCGGGCTGAAGCGCAGCTCGATCTCATCCGGTCGCGGCGCCTTTGGGCGCTCGGTGAGGGACGAAACGGGGATCGTGTCCATCAGCGGTCAATCTCTCCTAGAACAATGTCAATGCTTCCGATAATCGCGACCACATCGGCGATCAACCGACCGATGCACATCTTCTTCAGTCCTTGCAGGTTCATGAACGACGACGGCCGCATGTGGAAGCGATACGGTCGATTGCTGCCGTCGCTGACCACGTAGCACCCCAGTTCGCCTTTCGGTCCTTCGATGGCGGCGTACGCCTCGCCGGGTGGAACGCGGTACCCCTCCGTCCAAAGCTTGAAGTGGTGGATGAGCGACTCCATCGAGGTGTCCAGCTCCTCGCGCGGGGGTGGCACGACCTTGCGGTCGTCGCTGTTCCACGGGCCTTCGGGCAGACCCTCAAAAGCCTGTTGGATGATCTTGAGCGACTCGCGCATCTCGGCGATTCGCACCAGGAACCGCGCGTACACGTCTCCCTTCTTGCTGACCGGTATCGCGAAGTCGTACTTCTCGTAACCGGAATACGGGTTGCTCTTGCGGAGGTCCCACTCCAGCCCCGAGCCTCGGATGATCGGCCCTGCAAGGCCGTACGCCATGCAGTCCTCGACGCTTACAACTCCTACGCCGATAGTGCGCTCCTTCCAAATCGGGTTCTCCACAAGCAGCCCCTCGATTTCGGTGAGCGCGTCGGGGAACTCCTTCATGAACGGCACGAGCAACTTGTCGAAGCCTTCGGGCATGTCTCCGCGTAGTCCGCCAGGCACGATCCAAGACGGCATCATTCGAACGCCCGAGAACATCTCGAACATGTCGAGGATCTTCTCGCGCTCGCGGAAGGACCAAAAGAACGGCGTCATCGCGCCCAGATCGAGCGCGCTCGTTCCGAGCCAGACCAGATGGCTGGCAATGCGGCTCAGCTCGCACAGCAGCACGCGCAACACTTGCCCACGAGGCGGCACTTCGAGGTTCAGCAACTTCTCGACGGCGAGCGTATAGACGAGGTTGTTGCCGTTCGCGGACATGTAGTCCATGCGGTCGGTCATCGTCACGACCTTCAGGTATTGGAGGTACTCGCCCTCCTTCTCCATGCCCGTGTGCAGGTAACCGATGACCGGCTCGATGTTGACGACCGTCTCGCCCTCCATCTCACAGATCAGGCGCAGGACGCCGTGCGTGCTTGGGTGCTGAGGCCCCATGTTGACGACGAGCGTGTTCTCTCCGATGCGCTCGAAGACCGTTTCCGTCGAGGGCATGAACGTCTGTTCCGACATCTATCGCCCTCCCACGTCCTCGGTGCCCGTCACACCTTCGAAGCTCTCGCCCGCGTGCGGCTGCTGCAGGTCTTCGATTGCGGGGCCTTTCGTGTCTTGGTCGAACGGGATGTCCTCTCCGCCGAGAGGCACATCCTTTCGCAGCGGGTGCCCCACCCAGTCGTCGGGCAACAGGAAGCGCTTCAACCGCGGATGCCCATCGAACACAACGCCGTACAGGTCCCACACCTCTCGCTCGGGGAACTCCGCGCCCGGAAACACCGGAATCAGGGAAGGCACCGGGAGGCCGTCATCCGCCCCGACCTTGATGAAGATGCGGGAGAAGTACTTCATTGAGTACAGGTTGTAGATGACCTCGAAGCGCTCCGGCAGGTCTCGCTCGTGCTCCCACTTGCTGTAGTCCACGCAGGTGCATTCCGAGAAGTAGCGGTACTCGAGGTCAGGACGGTCGCGGAGGAACTCGGCGACTTCGCGGATGCGATCCCGCCGGACGCATAGGAACGTGTCCTCTCGAAACTCCTTCACCTTGATGAGCGCGTCGGGCAGGTTCTCGCGCAGGAGGACGGCTTCGAGGCGCTCACCTTGAACGACCGGATTCGGCATCAGGACGCCGCCCTCTCCGCCTCAGTGTGCACTCCCGGCGTCCCGCCGGTCGCAACCTCTCCAAGAACCCTAGGCGGCTCGTCCTCGTCCGGCTCCGCGGGCAGCTTCTCCGGTGCGAGGGTGGTGCTCTCATCCCACGCAAGCGCTCCCGAACGGATTACGTACGCGTCGCCGAGGAACCAGAGGAACATATACACCATGATCGCCCAAAACGAGTAAAGCGCGGCGGGGTTGCCCGCGTCGAGCCACTCGCGATACGTCGCCATCCAGGACCAGAGGAACACGACCTCGATGTCGAAGAGGATGAACAGAATCGCGACGATGTAAAACTTGACCGGGAATCGCTCGCGTGCGCCCGGAAGCGGCTCGACGCCGCACTCGAACGGCGCCTCCTTGTAGGGCGTGCGGCGCTTCGGCCCGAGCAACCAGGAAAGGGTCACCATAGCCGCGCACAACACGCCGGCAAGCGCCATCAGCAGCACGATCGGTAGGTACGGATTCATGCCTGCTGCGATTATGGCACGGCGCGGGCGCACAGCAACAGTGAGACCTCGGCCTGGGAGTTACGGCTCGTTGGGCGTCAGCAGGTTCTTCGATTCGGCTGTCTCTGCATTGGTCTCCAGAAGAGTAGGCGCCGTGCGGGATACCAGCACCTCGCAGGCTCGGCGCGCCCGCCTTCCGACAGTGTCTAACGATCCCCCAGTTCGCGCAGGATTTGCGCTCCATCTGTCGGCTCGCCTTCAAACATCCCAGCTGACACGAGGACTTGCTCGAGGCCGTGCAGCCACGATGCCCTCTCCGCGTCAGACTCGGAGCGACTCAGGCCGGTGATCATCAACTTGGTGGCAAAGGCCGCCATTTCGGGCGATTGCTCCGCCATTGCCTGCAGGACCGGACGCGCGCGAGCTCGAGCCGACAGGTCATCGGACCAGAGTGTCTTTTCAAGAAACATTACAAAACGATGGTCGACCTTGCCGCTTTTGAAGACGCCGGTCCAACGCTTCCCTGCCTGCCAGAGCGATGCTCCGAAGCTCAGCGTCCGACGCCACCCCGCGCGAACGTCGCTCAGGTTGGCATCCCACCTGCGCCAGAACGATGGCCAACAGCAAGCCCACGACCGCGGCGACAACAATCTTCGTAAGCCGCATTCCTGTCATTGAGTCAGAACCTCCATGCCCGAGGGCGGCATCGCAACGGCAAGCCACCGCCCGCGCGTGGCAGCTGCGAGGCTATCCGCCCGCTGCGCCGCCAATGTCCGACGGGCTCGGCTCAATCATAGCCGGGTCTTGACCCTCGGGCGGCGTGTACAACCGCACGCCCTCGACTTTGTCGCCCTGGAAAACGACGACCAGAATCTGGTCAAAGTCACCCGGGTTCTTATAGATCCACGTTCGCTGCAGTTTGTCCGCCGGCTCGCCTGCTACCTTCAGCACTTCGTCTTGCGACATTCCGGCTTGTATGCGGTCGGCAAGTTCAGCCAAGTTCGCCGCCTCCTTTTTTCCTGCGCAGGAAGCAAGGAGCACGCCGCAAACGAAGAACACGACGGCCCACCTGGCGACGCCGCGAACGGCGTACTCGAGCAAGTGTCTAATGACCGTATGCATTACTATCATCTTACATCCTATGGAATGAGCGTCTCGGTCATGCCTGACAGAGGCGGGGCGACACTCCTACTTCGACCCGCAACGGCCGATGCAAGATGGGGCACTGTCATTTCGAGCATCGTCTTGTGGCTGGTATCACCATCAGCTCACCCTGCTCCTATCTTACCCTTCACTACGAGCGAGTGGGGCACCCCCTCCTAACCTCCCCCGCAAGCGGGGGAGGAATGGGCACTCTCTCCCCGTGGGAATGGGCACCCTCGTTCAGGACCCACTCAGTGCGACCAACCCTAAACCGCCGACACCCCTCCTGAAGCCATCATCGCGAACCGCCGCTCGTGGGCGGAATCGAATCTTGCGAGCCGCCCCGTCTGAACGCATCGAGAACGCTGCTCCGAAACTCCGCGTCCAGCGACGCGAACGATCGGGGCGCAGCACGTTCCGGAAACGTGAATGAGTCAATGAAGGTGAACTCGTACTCCACACCGGGAGGCGCAACGACGCGCAGGGTGCCGGTCGCCATGACACCCGACGCGAACTGCCCACGGAGCACCTCTTCCAGCGACTGAGCTTCACCTGTGCGAACACGCTCTGCCGCCAGCAGCCCCAACTCTTCTGCTGTAAAGGCATTGGTGCCAAGACCTGCTGAGGCCGTCACGGAGCGCACGACTTGTACGTCCTTGCGAGATAGGGTCAGGCTAACCTGGGCGTGGCACCCCGACGGCATGCACTCCGTTGCCGCGAGGAGCAAGTCGCTCCGCCCGTAGGTACCCGCATCGTCCACCCATGCGCCCGCGGTTGCGTGTGCACCGCACCACAGGTGGAGCCACTTCCGCGCTGTTGCCGACAACGCTCCGGCGCTCAAGGCGCGACCCTCGCTGAGCGCCTTCCGCTCCAAAGGGGTGAGCGCGGCGAGGAACCTCGCGGTATCGCTGGGAAGAAGCCACAACGCCTTTGGAGGCCTTTCAGCACCCAGGCCATACGCGAGCAGACAAGCGTTCTGGAGCGAGAGGCCCGGCCCGGATGCAGACGAGGCGATATAATCAGCCATGTGCCAGATGGTCACCCTCCTTTCGCTCACCGCAGAGCTTAGAAAGCGTCTCAATGTCTTGCGGTCAACGCGGACGGCTTGAGTCTCGTACGCATCCTCGGGGTACACCCGCAGCACATCCTCCCCCAGCTCGAAGCGCATGCCAATCCCAGCTGCCGCTTGAAGAAACGCGCCCAGTCGTAGCGTCCCGCCCTGTAGGGACTGAAGTGCGATGTCGTCCAACCGATCATCCAGGACGGCCACCACCGGAACGCCAAGCTCCCGCGCTATTTCCGCGATCGCCGGCACGACGGCGTATGACAGGGGATCAAACTCCCCGGGCTCGAGGAGGCGGTCTCGGAGTTCGGCGCTTACCGTACCTTCGGCAAATGGCGAGAGAAGCCGTGCACGCTCGAGCGCGAAGCGGTCCAACTGGATTGTCCCCGCGCGTTCGGCGGCGGCAGTCACGCGTTCGGGCACTGAAGCCGGACTGCGGAAGCCCCAAACCACCCCGCCCCGCAGGCGGATCATGTCGCGACTCGAGTACACGACAACGGACAGCCAGATTCGCTCGAGGTCGCGCCGAACGTACAGATGGACTCGCCCGACATCCCCTGGCGTGCCGATCGATGAGAGCACGGCGTCCCACCACCTTCGATCGTAGCCCTCCGGCGGGGCCTGGTCTTTCAGCAGTCTCGCGAGGGCTTCCTCTGTCTCAACGTATTCTCGAACCGCCTCACGGATGTCGGGCAGTGGGCGCTGTGTTGGGGTGGGTCGGCTGCTGAACACCTGGACCTCACCGAGCTGCAACGAGGCGAGCCGCTCCGGGCCGACGGCAATCGCACAATGAAGGGCGAGGTACGTTGCGGCGGACTGCAAGTACGCGTCCTGTTGGATGTGCGCTTGGCTGCCTCTTGCTCGCTCAAGAAAGCCCTCTACCGCCGCCTTCGCTCGTCCGGCGGGAGGGGGCAGGGCACTTAGGAGCGCTTCGCTTTCCTTCATCTTATCGCGCAGGAATGCCTTCCAACGCCCAAGGTGAACGGCGTGAAGCTCCTCATCGAGAGTCGAAGGGCGCTCGAGGTACAGCCTTCCACTCCGAACAACCCACTGACCTCTGACGACCCCCGCGACCTCGTCCCGGAGCCGGGATGCACCTAACTCGGTGCCGGATATGAACACCAAGGCCTTGCCGACATCGCCTGAGCACGAAGCGTTACTGCCTAACACGCCCTCAGCCGCTGCCTGCGCAAGCTCGCCGACGAATGGCTTCCCTGCTGCGCCGCCTACGGAAGTGGGGTCGGCTTCGACTGTGCGCGGGAGCAGTATCACCCAAGCAAAGCACAACACGCCGGCGACTGCGACACACCCCTTCCTTCTCAAGGTGCTGATACGCGACCTCCTTGAACAGGTACTGGCGCCTCTTTGAAGCACCGCCTGAATAGTACCCGCCGATTCCCGGCACCCTGTTCTTTTCCCTCCACAGCAAAGCTGCGGAGGGATAGAGCCTCCCTCTTCCCGCGGGAGAGGGCCGGGGTGAGGGCGTTGAGGGCGAGCACCGAGGCCCGCAAACTAAATCGAGTGCACGCTCTTGCCGAACTCCGCCACCTCGAACGCCTCTTTGACAACCTCAGCCAGCGTCGGGTGGGCGTGGATCATGTCGGTCATGTACTCGAGAGTCGCCTCCAGCTTGATCGCCGCGACGCCTTCGTGGATCAAGTCGGTGGCGTGCGCCGAGATGATGTGAACGCCAAGCACCTCGCCGTACTTCTTCTCGGCAACGATTTTCACGAAGCCTTCCTGCTCGTTCGCAGCCATCGCCTTGCCGTTCGGTCGAAACTGGAACTTGCCTGTGGTTACGTCGTACCCTTCGGCGCGCGCTTCCCCCTCGGTCTTACCGACTGATGCAACCTCGGGAACGGTGTAGACGCAGTTGGGCACGGCCTTGTAGTCCATCTCTTTGCCGTCGCCGAGCACAGCGTTGTGCGCCGCAACGATGCCCTCCGCGCTTGCAACGTGCGCGAGTTGAATCTTGCCGATGACGTCGCCGACGGCATAGATGTTGTCCACGTGCGTCTGCATACGGTTGGTCGCCACTTCGATGCCGCGCTTGTGCTGCTTCACTCCGACGGCATCGAGGTTCATGCCCTCGACGTTCGCCTTCCGGCCGACGCCGAGCAGCACCACTTGCGCCTCGATCGTCTCGGTGCCGGAAGGTGTCTTGACGTGACACTTCCAGCCGTTCTTGGTCTTCTCCGCCTTCTCGAGCGTCGAGCCTGTGTAGACGGCGATGCCCTGCTTCTTGAACTGCTTGGCGAGTTCGACACCGAGGTCCTCATCCATCATCGGAATGAGGTTCGGCATCATCTCTACGACGGTCGTCTTTGCTCCGAGACTGTTGAAGACAAATCCGAACTCCACTCCGACCGCTCCGCCGCCAAGCACAAGGATGCTCTTCGGCAAGAACGGCGGCATAACGGCGTCGTCGCTGGTCCAGACGTTCGCCTCCGCCCCTCCTTCCAATCCAGGAATATCGAGGTACATCACGCTCGAACCGCCGGCGACGATAAAGTTCCGCGCCGTAACGGTCTGCTTCTTCCCTTCGTTGTCGACGGTGATGGTGTGCCTGTCAACGAATGAGGCGAAGCCTTGCAGGTGTGTGACGCCGTTCTTCTTGAAAAGGTAGCCGACTCCGCCGCGCTGCGTTTCGACGATCTTCTGCACACGCGCCTTCATCGCATCGAAATCGGGTTCCACCTTGCCCACCTTGATTCCCCACTTCTCGGCTTCGCGAATGTGGTTGAGCATGTCGGCGGACGAGATCCAAGCCTTCGACGGAATGCAGCCGACGTTCAGACAGACGCCGCCGAGGAACGACTTCTCGACACACGCGACCTTTCCCCCGAGCTGCGCGGCTTTGATGGCGGCGACGTAACCTCCCGGCCCCGACCCTATCACAACAACATCATAATCGTATTGGCTTTCCGGCATCGTTTGTGGTTCCTCTTCTGCGAGCGGGGTTGCGCGCGCCCCAGTGTCAACCTCGGGCGCTACGCCGACAGCCGCAAGCATAGTGGGGCTGGGACGCAAGGTGTGCAAGCCCGAGGCGCTCATGGGTTCAACAGGGCGCAGGCGCCCGACCGCGCGGAGTATACCCCTCGCGTTTCGCGACCGCCGATGCCGGGCTGGGCTCGCAATTCATAGGGTCATTCCGCGCGGCGGCTCCTTTCCGGGTTGCAGGCACCCCGCAGGTCGTGTACAATGGAGGCAGGAGGCGCCTGCCTCCGAGGAGGAATCGAATGAAACTCTTGGTCAGGCTCTTTACGCTTCTTCTGCCGACTCTGCCGCTCGCGGTCGCGAACGCGCAGGCCCCGGTTGACGGTCCCGCCGGCGATGCGCTCGCAGGCTTCCTTCAAGCCAACCCAAATGCGAGGGCGTCGGTGCGCTACGGGTTCATCACACGAATCTTCGGCAACGTCAAGGAGGGAGGAATCTCTCCGGCTGCAGCCGCTCAGAACTTCGTGAACCGCAACGCGACCCTTTTGGGCGTTGCCGCGGGTGAACTGGAGCCTTTCCGCTCGATCGGCATCGAGAACGACAAGTTCATCGCCGTGCAGTTGAGGCAGCAGCATCGCGGCACTCCGGTTTATGGCGGCGGCGTCGCCGTGCTCGTGAAGCCCGGTCTGATGCACGAGGTCGTGCTCGTCGTTCCCTCCACGAAGCCCGTACCGGAGCGCGAGCCTGCGCGCGCGCTTTCAGCCGAGGACGCGATAATGGTTGCGCTGCAGGCGATGCCCGACGCGGTTAGCGTAACGGATCCCGAGTACGTGATTTGGTCGGACGGTCGTAAGTCGCGCTACTCCTGGATGCTGATTGCGGACAACGGGCGCTTGGATCAGCCGAGTAAGAACCGCTTCTTCATAGACGCGGAGACGGGCGAGGTGCTCGAAACCAAGAGCGAGATCTATTACGCGGACATCACGGGCGTCGTGCAGGGCTGGGCAACGCCCGGCGTTCTCCCGGACACGGGAACCAATCCGCCCGCGCTCATTCCGTTAGCCGGGCTGCGAGTCGCGATGCCGCCCGATCTAGAGGCATTCACCGATGAGACGGGCAACTTCACGTTCCCGTTCACAGGACAGTTGCTGGCTTCTATGCAGGCGCGCCTCATAGGTCGTTGGGTGCAGGCTATCGACGTTGAAGGGCGCGACGAGGTGATAGCCAAGCACCAGTCACCGACCTTGCCGTTTTTCTTTGAGTTCAACTCAGCGCAAGTCGAGCACATCACCTCGCAGGTCAACGCGTTCATCCACACCGAGATCGTGCACAACTTCGCGAAGGCGATCAACCCCGCCTTTCCCGGCATCGACATCCGAATGCCCGCGAACGTGAACATTGATTCCTCGTGCAACGCGTTTTACGACGGCGTCTCGATCAACTTCTTCCGAGCAAGCGGCGGATGCGTCAACACGGCATACTCGTCAGTCGTCTACCACGAGTACGGCCACCACATCGTCGCATCCGGACACCTGAGCCCGACCGGCGACTTCCACGAGGGCGCAGCGGACATCACCTCGATGCTGCTGCTCGACGACCCGATCATCGCAAGAGACTTTGCGGGACCCGGCAACCACGTCAGGGACTGCTCGACCTCCAATGAGCAGTACCCCTGCAACGGAGGCCCGCACCAGTGCGGCCAGGTCATCTGCGGCGCGTTCTGGGATACGCTCGTCGGTCTAAAGGTGAAGTGGGGCAACGACCCGGCGCTTGACATCGCACGCTTCCTGTATCTCAACCTCATCTTGATGAGTCCGCGGGCGATTGACCCGGACATCACCATTGACGTGCTCACACTAGACGACGACGACGGTGACATCATGAACGGCACGCCGAACTACGCCGAGATCAACACCGGCTTCACGGCTCACAACCTGCCGGCGCCGCCGGTGCCTCCGATTACGCAGTTCAACATGACTCCGCCGGAGGTGGTCGGCGGCTTTACCGCGACGATTACCATTGGCCTCAACAGTGTCGCGGGCGGAGGTGGGGTGGTCGTGACTCTCGCCAGTAGCAACCCGGCAGCGCTGCCGCTTCCTCCGAGCGTGACCATCCCGTCGGGCTCATCCACTACCTCCTTCACGGTCACCTCCAATCCCGTCAGCACACGCACGGTGGTAACGCTCTCGGCGACCACGAGCGGCTTCACGCGCGAGTTTACGGCTGTGGTTCACCCGCTCACGTTCCGTTCTCTCTCGATGAACCCATCGAACGTGGTCGGTGGCACCTCCTCCGTGGGAACCGTGACGTTTGACCCGCCCGTGCCGGATGGTGGCGTAACGATCAACCTCGCGTCGTCTCATCCAAGCGTGGCTTCGGTTCCCGCGACGCTCAACGTGGCCGGTGGGGCAACGTCCGCCACGTTCCCGGTGACCACGTTCCCGACCGGTGTAACCGCCGAAGTGCGAATAACCGCGAGCTTCGGCCCGTCGTCGGTTCACGGAACCATCACGGTCCAGACGCCGAGCCTGTTTTCGTTCGTGGTGAGCCCGCGAACGATTCAGGGAGGCAACACGACAACGGGGACCGTGTTCTTGAACGGGCCTGCTCCGGCGGGAGGTGCGGTGGTCACCTTACAGTCGCTGAAGCCGGCTGTCGTTCAAGTGCCTGCCTCGGTTACGGTCGCAGCCGGCGCAACGTCCGCCAGCTTCACCATAACGAGCAGCCCGGTGCAGTCGCAGCAGTCCGTTACCGTGAGGGCATCGAGGTTCAATATCAGGAGCCAACTCATTACGGTGAACCCGTAAGCGGCTGACGGATGAGATGGGGCGGACCGATGTCCGCCCCATCTCTTTTTCCCGCCCAGCCCGCCGGTGGTGTACAATGTCCCGGTGAGTGAGGGATTCATGAAACTTGTGGTCAGGCTCTTTACGCTTCTTCTCTTGGCGCTGCCGATCGCGTACGTAGGCGCACAGGCGCCCGTGGACGGACCGGCAGGCGACGCTCTTGCTGCCTTCCTGCAGTCCAACCCAAACGCCAGGGCATCCGTCCGATACGGCTTCATCACAAGAGTCTTCGGCAACGTCAAGGAAGGCGGACTCACACCCGCGGACGCAGCAGTCAACTTCGTGAACCGCAACGCGACCCTTTTGGGCGTTGCCGCAGGTGAACTGGAGCCGTTCCGCTCGATCGGCATCGAGAACGACAAGTTCGTCGCCGTGCAGTTGAAGCAGCAGCATCGCGGCACACCGGTTCACGGCGGCGGTGTCGCCGTGCTCGTGAAGCCCGGTCTGATGCACGAGATCGTGCTCGTTGTTCCCTCCACCAAGCCCGTACCCGAGCGAGAGCCTGCCAACCCCATCTCTGCCGAGGCCGCTACTCGCATCGCGCTCGGGGAGATGCCCGACGCCGTTACCGTCACCGAGCCCGAGTACGTCATCTGGTCGGACGGTATCGAGTCGAGGTACGCCTGGATGCTGATTGCCGACAATGGGCGGCTCGATCAGCCCAACAGGAACCGCTTCTTCATCGAGGCGGAGACGGGCAGAGTGCTCGACACGAAGAGCGAGATTCACTACGCGGACTTCGTCATCAACGTTCAGGGCTATCGGACGCCCGGCGTGCTTCCCGACACGCCATCCAACCCGCCCGCGCTAATGCCGCTGCCCGGGGGAATCGTGTACGTCCCGCCGACGGGCGGACGGTTCGCCGACTCGAACGGCAACGTCGCCTTCCCCCTGGATGGGCGCCTCATCGTTAGCGCGCGCGCCGAGCTGTTCGGTCGCTGGGCGAAGGCTGTTGACGTCGAGGGGCGCAACGAGATCCTCGTGCACAGCCAGCAGTCCTCCCTGCCGTTTGTCATGACCTTCAACCAGACTCAGGAAGAGCATATCACGTCGCAGGTGAACGCCTTCATCCACACCGAGATAGTGCACAACTTCGCCAAGGCGATCAACCCCGCCTATCCGGGTGTGGACGTCCAAATGCCGGCGAACGTGAACATCAACAACACTTGCAACGCGTTCTACAACGGCATCTCGATCAACTTTTTCCGTGCAGGCGGAGGCTGCGTGAACTCCGCGTACTCTTCGGTCGTGTATCACGAGTACGGCCACCACATCGTCGCGACAGGGCACCAGAACCCAACGGGCGACTTCCATGAAGGCGTGGCCGACATCACCTCGATGCTCCTGCTTGACGACCCGATCATCGCAAGAGACTTTTCGGGGCCGGGCAACCACATTCGCGACTGCTCGACATCCAACGAGCAGTACCCCTGCAACGGTGGCTCTCACCAGTGCGGTCAAGTCATTTGCGGCGCGTTCTGGGACACGCTCGTCGGTCTAAAGGTGAAGTGGGGCAACGACCCGGCGCTCGACATCGCACGCTTCCTGTATTTGAACCTTATTCTGATGAGCCCGCCTGCGATTGATCCCGACATCACCATCGACGTGCTCACACTCGACGATGATGACGGCGACATTATGAACGGCACTCCAAACTATGC
>JBFMFD010000043.1:0-17132 GCA_040752255.1 Armatimonadota bacterium | reverse complement strand
GTGGCTGGTATGGGCGCTCGTGCACATTTACTATTTAGTTGACTTCGAGAACCGGCTGCTGGTGATGCTGCAGTGGGCGCTGAACTACTTCACCTTCCGCCGCGGCGCGCGGTTGATTACCGGCGTCGCCCCGCCCGCGGAGGAGTGAGGGCGCAGCCCTGGCCGGCGGCGCGACCGCCCATCTAGGGGCAGTTTGCCCTGTCTGATCATCCGGGAGCCGGCTTGTCAGTTTCTTGCCAGGCACCCCCTCGGACGATTGAAGGTTGGGTATGAAGGGGGAAGAGGTCGATAAATGGTGGTACTTGCGCTTCTGGGTTTGCTGTTGTTCGTTTGCGGTGCCTGGGCGGTCAGAGGGAGCAGCGGGTTATCGAAGGAGATATCCGCGAAGCGTCCCGAAGGGGACGAGCTTGAGGCGCGCCGTTTCGCCGCACAAGTGCTTGCCAAGCGAAGCAGGCGCGTGTCTCACCTGTCGTTCGCGGTGGTTGTCCTGTTCTTCGTGGTGCATCTCTCCATGCTGCTCAGTACGTTTGTTCCGCGTGTGGTATTTATACCGCTGCTGCTTGTTGGGCTGATGTTGCTTGGGCTTGTTCCATTTGCGCTGGATCGGTACCACGTATGCAGGATGTTCCTCCGCCCGCCGCCGAAGGGGTCTGAATACGCGCTCTCGTACTTGACTCTCCTCCTGCTCCCGGAGTCGCACTTTCTGGCGTGGGTGGCAGCGGCCGTCGTCGCACCATCTGCTCTGCTGCTGGTAAAACCGTACGTCGCCGACGGGTTGGGTTTTGCGGTTACGGTATACGTTACGTTTATAGCTGCTTCCGTATTAGGAAGCAGGCTGTTCTTCGCCATTGTGCTTCGCGGCCTTCGCCTCTCGCCATGCGAGGACGAGTCTTTGATCGAACGTGTGAACCGGCTTGCCGCACTGTTCCCGGTTGAACCGCCGCGGGTTTTGGCAAGCGACTTGCGAGAGTGCTACCTTCCGTTCGCGGCTCTGTCGGGCAACATTGTTGTAGTTCCTCGCTCGATCCCCGCGGAGCTGACGAGTGAAGAGGTAGACAGTATCATCGCGCATGAGATTGCACACATCGCCAACGGCGACTTGCGTAGGCTGCAGCGGCTGTTTGCCTCAGTTACAATCACCGTGGCTGTGCTGTTGGGCTGTGCGGTTTGGCTTATGCTTTCGGTCGCAGGAGTCCCGTCGGCCCGATGGGCGGGCATGCTCGGCCTGGCTATGGTAGCAGTAGCACAACACATTCGCCACAGGGTCTGCCGCCGACAGGAGTTGCACGCAGACGCACTCGCTGCGGCAGCGGGAACGGAGGCGACCGTCTATGCTTCGGCGTTGGCGAAGCTGTACGCGCTTGGCATCATCCCCTCCCGCGTCCGGGGCACGCACCCCAGTTTGGACGAACGTCTGCGCGCCCTCGGTGGCTCGGCCAGGGCGGAGGGGGAGGTCGAGCGCGAGTAGCCTCCATTGGTTACGCGGGTCGTCTCGGTATCGTAGAAGTGGCATGCAGAGGGACCGCGCCGTATTACTCGTTGCGATGAGCGGCGTACGCGTAGCGGACGAGCAGTTGAGCGCGAAGGGCTTGACGCTTCCTGGATTCGTCCGCCGCGGCAAGGTCATCGCCTCTCTCCCATCCCTGGGGCTCCTTACGATCGCGGCGCGCACGCCGAAGCACTGGTTCGTTCGATACATAGAGGTGGAGGACTCCCTGACTGAGGCTCTGGACGAGGCGGTGTCGGGCAAGTACGATCTCGTGGCTATCTCGACCCTAACGGCGAGGGCGGGTGACGCCTACTACCTCGCGCGCGCCATTCGAGAGAGCGGCATCCCAGTGGCCATCGGTGGATTGCACGCTTCGGTGCTGCCAGAAGAGGCTGGTACGCACTGCGACATCGTGGTGCAGGGCGAAGCGGAAAACGTCTGGCAGACTGTGTTGTCCGATGTTGAGCAAGGCGAGTGGCGCCCGGTTTATCGAGCGTCGGATGCGTCCCCCGTCGAGTTCACTGATGGACACGCCGTACCGCGCTACGATTTGCTTGCGGGCCGGCGCTACAACAGGGTGACGATGCAGACCACGCGAGGATGCCCGCTCGATTGCTCCTTCTGCGCCGCGTCTCGTCTCATCTCGTCGTACAAGCGCAAGCCGATCGCGCTGATTGAACGTGAACTCGAGTTGATCACGAGCGTGTTTCCGCGCCCCTTCATCGAGTTGGCGGACGACAACACGTTTGTCAACAAGCGCTGGGGGAAGGAGCTGGCGCGCTTGCTTGCTCGATACTCGACGCGGTGGTTTACCGAGACGGACATCTCGGTTGCGGATGACGCGGAACTGCTTGATTTGCTTGCCATGTCTGGGTGCGCCCAGCTACTCATCGGATTGGAGTCGCGATCTCCGGCGTCGCTCGGCGAGGCTGACAGCAGGGGATGGAAGCGCCGTCAGGCGGAGCGCTATGCAGAGAAGGTGCGACGCATTCAGTCGTTCGGGATCTCGGTTAGCGGATGCTTTGTCCTCGGCTTTGACAACGATGGCCCCGAAGTGTTTCACGAGACCCTCGACTACGTGCGCGCCCTCGAGTTGAGCGAGGCGCAAGTCACGGTTCTTACGCCGTTTCCCGGAACGCGACTCTACGACGACCTGGCACGGCAGGGGCGACTGCTGGAACCGACGTTTTGGGACAAGTGCACGCTCTTCGACGTAACTTATTCTCCAAAGAGGATGACCGCGGATGAATTGAGGGAAGGATTCTCGTGGCTGGTCGGCGAACTGTACAGCCAGTCTGAAACGGCGCGACGCGATCAACTGCTGAGGCGATGCGTCCGCGCCGGGGCGAGACGCAGGGCGCGAAAGTGACGACCATGGAGAGCGGAAGTTGGCGTGAGAGCGCAGCCAAGGCTGGGCGTGTCCTGACCTTTACGGCATCGCGCGACGACTTGGCAGGCTTCACCCGGACCGACTTGCGGCTGGGCATCGTTCTAACGTGGCTCGTCGGAATCGGAAGGCACTGGGACAACCCGCGTGTGGAGTTCATCCAGAAGACCGGCGTCGGCTCGGTGGTCTACATCTTCGTTCTTGCCGCGCTGCTGTTCGTGTTTGCTGCGCCGTTCATGCGCCGCGGGCGTTCTTACCGCAACGTGCTGGCGTTCGTGTCGCTGACCTCTCCGCCAGGGTTTCTGTACGCAATACCGGTCGAGAAGTTCATGACCATTAGTGAAGCGGCGACCACAAACGCGTACTTTCTTGCGGTGGTGGCCGCTTGGCGTGTCGCTCTGTTTCTGTACTTCTTGGTTCGTGGCTGCGGCATCACGGTGGTAACTGCGGTTGTCGCGACGCTGCTTCCGCTGACGGCCGTCGTCACGGCGCTCACGGTCTTGAACCTCGATCGCGCGGTGTTCGACATCATGCGCGGCGTGGGCACGAGGTCGAGCCACGACGTGGCTTACGAAGTGCTGATCATCATTACCGCAATTGCTTGGGTGGCGCTGCCCGGTGTAGCCGTCGCGTATCTGATCCTCCTGTACTTCAACCACAAACGAATCACAAAGGAGCGGTAGCGCCGGGGCTGCAGCCCGCTCGCTCACCGAAAGGGTGTCGCCGGGCACACGCGAACGTCGACGCCCGCCGAGAACGTGGTCAGCGGTGGCGTGGGGGGAGCGGGCATACCCGCCGCGCGCGACAGGCTCTCCTCGCAGCGCAGCACGCTCGCATCGCACAGACGATACGGTTCGTGCACAACCGTCGCGCTTACCAACCTGCCCCGGCGCAACGCGAACAGCGAATACCGCTCGACAAGGAAGTGATTGAGCGAGCCGGGCGGGGCGACTCCGCGATCCGCGCCGACGACCGCCTCCACATCGTAGTCGGCGGGCTTCGGAGAGGGCCAACGGCGTTCACCGGAGTAACGAATCCTGTCGCCCTCCTTGCAGATGCGCAGCGTCGAGCGAAAGTACGGCAAGCCGTACGTCAAGCGCGCTCCGAGCACGGCGGGTGTCGAGGCGGCGTCGAGGCTGAAGAACCAAACCCCGCGCCGATCCCCGCTTCGCACGTAGGTGCGCGCGTTTGTCTCGTGAAAGCCCCACGTCAGCGGCAGACTCCGATGCCGAACAAACGGAATGCTGAAGAAGACGAGGCCGAGATACGCGTCGCCATCGAACGTGTCCACCGTAAGGCGATCCGGAACGAGCGGGGCGACGTCGCTTGCCGCAACCGCCCAGTGAAGGAACAGCAGGTCACGCCACCTCTGCTCCATGATCGGGCGAGCGTTACCCTGCCCCTCCGCCGTCATCAGAACCGGAGCGCCCACGGCGACGCCCCGGGGTGAAGCGACGCCGCGACCCGCTCCGCCTCCCGCATCGCGCGCAGGACGTTGAGGCCCAGGATCTTGGCGATCTCCTCGTTCGTGTAGCCGCGCTGCATCAGTTCGAGCGTCAGGTCGGGGTACTTCGACACGTCTTCCAGCCCGACGCAGCCGCCGCCGCCGTCGTAGTCGCCGCCGATGCCGATGTGGTCAATGCCCGCGACGCGGCGGATGTGGTCAATGTGATCGGCGACCTGCTTCAGGTTCGCGCGCGGGCGAGGGTTCTGCCTGCTCCATTCCTGCATCTTGGTTTGAATCTCTTCGTCGGAAAGCCCCATGCCGTCGAGCGACTCGCGATACACGTCGCGCTTCCTTCCATGTTCGACGATCTCTTGCGAGACGTACGCCTCGAGGAACACGACCATGACGACGCCACCGTTCTCGGGCAGTTTGCGCAAGACAGAATCGGGGACGTTTCGTGGATGGTCGCACACGCCGCGAGCGCCTGAGTGCGAGAAGATGACCGGCGCCTTCGCAACGGCGAGCGCGTCGTGCATCGTGTCTTCTGAGACGTGCGACAGGTCAACGAGCATGCCGAGGCGGTTCATCTCGCGCACGACCTCTTCGCCGAACTCGGTCAAGCCCCCGTGTTGCGGCGTGTCGGTTGCGGAGTCTGCCCACGGCGTGTTGCGCGAGTGTGTCAGCGTCATGTAGCGGACGCCGAGTTCATAGAACATTCGGAGAGCGGCGAGCGAGCCTCCGATCGAGTGTCCGCCCTCCATTCCCATCATCGAGGCGATCTTGCCCTCACGGTGGATGCGCAGCACATCGTCGGCGGTGAGAGCCAGTTCGAATGCGTCCGGGTAGCGTTCGATCATACGCTTGACGAAGTCCACTTGCTCCATCGTCGCGAGCACGGGGTTCTCGGCGCCGACGGGTACGTAGACGGACCAGAACTGCCCACCGAGGCCGCCGTCCTTCAGGCGCGGGATGTCGGTTTGCCCCTCCTCGTGTCGCTGCGCGATGTCCCACCTGCTCATGTCGTAATTGACGCGGTCGCGCATCGCCCAGGGCAGGTCGTTGTGGCCGTCAATCAGGGGGTACAGCTTGTGAAGCGCCTTCGCCTCGGCGAGCGTTGGCTGCTGCGCGCCGAAGGTCGGGCTAAGTATCGCTAATGCCGACAGGAGTGCAAGCATGCGGCGATTATGCCTCGAACGGCCCGGATGTATCTTTGGTGCAGGAACGCTCCTCATGTTTGATAGGTCCACGCCGCCGCGTGTGACGAATGTCATACCACGGCGGTCAATGGATTGGGAGAATCAAGCCATGTCACGCGCACGCTACGCCCGACTAAGAGTTGCGCTTCTTGCCTCTGCAGCGCTCTGGATCTCGGCTGGCGTCGGCTCTCAGGTGACCTGGGAGTTGGTGAGGCCGAGCAACACGGGCATTCCAGGCGAAGAGGTTCGCGTCGTGCGCTTTGGCCCGGACGGCAGGATATGGGTCGGAGCGCGCTGGCCCTTCTGGCGCGAGGGCGGGATCGGCATTCTAGACATCGCAGGCGAAACGTGGCTGACTTACTCCAATGCTGAGACGGGTAGCGGTCGGGGGCCGATTCCTTCGCCGTTCGTCAACGACATCGAGTTTGCGGCCGACGGAGCCGTTTGGATTGCGACCGACGGCGGGGCGGTCAAGTTCGACGGGGAGAATTGGTGGGTTTACAACAGCGGCAACACGCCGATGGCGTTTGACAAAGTTGTGGACATCTCAGTCGCCCAGAACGGACACGTCTGGATCAACAACTCCGACTTCAACCTCGGCGGCGACGCGCTTTGGGAGTTCGACGGCTCGACATGGAGGGCGTACCGTGTGGGGAGGGAACTGCCCTGGCCCGACCCGTGGCACGACCTCGGCGGAGTGCTTGCCGCCTCGAACGGCGACGTGTGGGTGACGAACGAGACGTTGGATGGAGCGGCGCGCCTTCGGGCGGGGCAGTGGACGTTGTTTGGTGGCTCCGTGGGTCGCTTCGACGAAGTGGTCGAGGATGTCGCCGGCAACATCTGGTTTGCTCCTGGGCTGGGCGCCGTGATGTTGGGCAAGTGGGACGGCAGCCAGTTCACCGGGATTGATGTCGGCACCGATGTCCTCACTGTATCGGCGGACACGGATGGCTCGGTGTACTATGGGAACTGGGCTGGAGTCGTTCGTCGGTCCTTCGATGGCGGTGCAACGTGGCAGGTGTTCGCCTCCGGCTTGAACCAGGTTTACAACATCGCCCCCGACCCAAGTGGGGAGGACGTTTGGATTGGCACGATCGGCGCAGTCGGCCGATTCAGCGGCGATGGGCGGTGGCTGAAGGATTACAACTCATACACCACGGGCATGCCGGACTTTTTCGTGGACGACATCCATCGAGGCAAGGTCAGCGGACGCATTATCGTTGCAAGCCTCGAGGCGGGCGTCTCGAGGTTAGATGGCGAGCGATGGGAAAACCGAGGTTCGCACAACCCAAACATTGACTGGCCGGTGCTTGCGGACGGCGCGGACTGCGTTTATGAGGATCGCTTCGGAGCCACTTGGATAGGCACGAACGGAGTTGCGCGCTGGGACGGAGAGGCGTTCGACCTCTGGGACTGGCGGAACGCGCCGTTCGGAGTTACGAACTTCTGGGACTTCGCAGAAGATGCCGGCGGTAATCTCTTCGCGTTCACCAAGTACGGCAGCGCTTATCGCTTCCACCCTGCGACCCGCACGTGGACGCGGGAACCGATACAGATGTACGCCGTGCTGGGCATCCCCGGGGCCGAGTCCGACAGCAGTGGCAACATCTACCTCGGCGGATGGTTCGACATCGCGAAGTGGGACGGCTCCACCTGGCAGGTGCTGCAGTTGCCGTACTCAGACTTCCTTTACGACCTCGGCGGTGCGAACGACATTGCAGTGGCGCCGGACGATACTCTTTGGATCGGCACGCAGCGCGGCCTTGTTCACTACGACGGCACGAACTGGACGATCTATGACCAGCGAAATACCCCGATGGTCGTAGCCGCCGTGGCGGGCGTGGCGTTCCGTGGCGACGGCGTGATGGGGCTGGCGCTTTCGAACCTCGACGATCGCAACAACTGCGCGGTGGCGATTGTTGACGGCTCGATCGGCGATCCCGCAAGTTGGCACCTGTACCGATACGGAGAATCCCCACTGCCCCACCCGCAACTAGGCGACGTTGAGTTTGACGCTACGGGGGCCCTGTGGGTCAGCGCGATCAGCGAAGCGGTCGCGGTGGTTCACTACCCGTCGGCGCAGCCCGAGCGCGCGACGCTCGCCGACCTGGTCATATTGGATGGCCAACTCATGGCCGGCGGACTGCAGCAGATGCGCGATTCCGACGACAGCTATGCCGTGATGGAGGCTCGGGTCACCGCCGAAGTCTCCCAGCCACACCTCCTCCGCTTCCTCATCGGCGCTACTTCTCTCGTCCAACGTCCGCGGACCATGGATCTCTCGATCGAGTCGCGGATCTCCGATGTGCAGGCGACGGCGTGGACGTTTCTAAAGGACTGGAACTCGGGCGAGTTCGTTCAGGTCGGCACGTTCCAGGTCGGCATGGATGAGCGCATCCAGAGGATCAGCGTACAGGGCGCAGGTCGCTTCGTACGACCGAGCGACGGCAGGGTCGAAACCCTGATTCGCGTGGTCGTCTTCTTTCCGATGACGCTCGGGGGGTTCCACTCGTGGATAGACCAAATTGCTATAGACGTAGCCGGAGAAGGTTAGGCGCCCACATGCGCCGGAGAAACAACATGATGAGACATTCGATATCTGTCTGTATCCTCGCCCTCGCCATGTCGGCGAGCGGTCAATCGCTGCTGGATGCACCATGGCGCGCTTATGACGTCGCCGACTTCCCACACTTCGCGCCCCTTGCCGCGGCATACGGAGACGTTGACGGCGATGGCGACCTCGATGCCGTTGTCGCTCGCGAGTTCTGGTTCTCACCCGGCATCGCCGTGTTGCTGAACCGAGGCGACGGTTCCTTCGACGCCGAGGTGCTGTACACCTTGAGCACTTCGATGAGCTTGGGGGACATCGCCCTCGCCGACTTCGACCGCGACGGAGACCTCGACGCGGTAACGAGCATCGCCGGCAATGCGGGCACCGACTCGCGCATCGCGCTTTGGCGGAACAACGGTGACGGCGCGTTCGCGCCCGCGCAACTGTTCGCCGCAGGACCAGGCCCAACCGGACTTGTCGTTGCCGATTTCAACGGCGACGGCCACCCTGATGTTGTAACCGCCGACAACGGATACGTGGCAGGCAACAACGCCACCATCTCGCTGATGCGGCACAACGGGCTAAGCGGTGCGCAAGCCGGCTTCCTCGCACCCCAGGCGACGACCGTCGGAGACAACTCGATGCGCGTTGACGCCGCAGACATAGACGGCGATGGAGACCAAGACCTCGTTGTTGGCCGCGGCGCGCCGGCGGGCGGCGGCGACGGCGTGAACGTCCTCTCGAATGACGGGACGGGGCGGTTCACCATCATACAGAGCTTCGCTTCCGTTCCTGGAGCCTATACAAACAGTTACGCCGTTGCGCTCGCCGATGTTGACGGCGACGGCCGGCCGGACCTAATCTCCGGCGGAGCAACCAACGGCTCGCCTACTTACGGCGTGATCGCCGTGCGCCGCAATCAGGGCGGGTCGTTCGGGGCGCCGACCCTCTACAACCTCGCGCCGTGGTCGTTCACTCCCTACGATATCAAGGCAGCGGATGTTGATGGGGACGGCTGGCTCGACGTGCTCGCAACGACACCGAGTGGTCGTGCAGTAGACGGGTGGAACCTTCTGACGAACGACGCGACGGGCGGCTTTGGGAATCCTATCTTCCGCCACGCGGCGAAGTGGACCTACGAGGTGGACGCGGTTGACGTGGACGACGACGGCGACCGCGACGTTGTAACCGTCGGGCACGACTCCTCGGTCATCACTGTCCATGAGAACCGAGGCGACGGGACGTTTCAACTCCCTCCGCTCTACGCGATCGGCACGCTCGCTCGGGGGCTCGAGGCTGGTGATCTCGATAACGACGGCGACCTTGACCTGGTTGCGGTGAGCGGCTCAGGCGGCCACATCCTGCGTAATCACGGAGACGGGACGTTCAACGTCGAGAACTTCGCGACGCCGTTTATCGCCAGGGACATGATCCTGGCAGACATGAACAACGACGGCTTCCTCGACCTTGTGCTGCGCGCGTACGACTTCGCGGTTGCGCTTAACAACGGGGCGGGATCATTCCTGCCTGCGGTAGTGACCCGTGTCGGCTCATCGCAGGCGGGCGAAGTGGGCGCCTTCGACCTCGACAACGACGGCGACCTCGACATCGTGGCTACCGATCCAGGCCCGGCGTCGCGCGTCTACCTGTTCCGCAACCTCGGCGACGGCGTCAGTTTCGTGTACGTGCGCGCGATCGCCGACAGCGATGGGCTGCCTTTTGGCGTGGCGGGCGGCGATGTGGACAACGACGGAGACATAGACCTGGTGTTCAACAACGCGCTCGGCCTGACGCTGTACTACGGCAACGGCGACTTCACGTTTCCCGTGCCCGAGCCGACCGGCACTCCCGGCTACCCGTTTGTGCTGCACGACCTCAATGGGGATGGAAACTTGGACCTCGCGTTCCAACACCCGCAGGAGTCTTTCGGCACTGTGTTCGTCGGGACGATGAGGGGCTTCGGAGACGGTGGGTTCGACCGCCCAACGCAAACGCCCGGGCCGAACGGGCTTGAAGGCTCATACCGCATCAGCAGCGACGTGGACGTGTTCGATATGGACGGCGACACGAAGCCGGACTTCATCCTCACCAGCAACGCGCCCAACGATCTCTCGATCTTCCGCGGCAACGGCGACGGCACGCTCAGCCCGCACGAGAGGTATGGCGCGGGATACTCGGCATCGCACACAGCCATCGGAGACTTCAACCGGGACGGCCTGATGGATGCCGCCGTCGTCATCTCGCTTCCGCCGAGCGGCTTGTCCAACGGCGTTGTTCTGCTGTTCGGTCTGCCGACGCAGCGCGATCCGGTGGAGGCTACGCTGACCGACCTCAACATACAGGACGGGCGGGTCATCTCCGGCACGATCGAGCAGTTGCGACAATCGGACAACGCCTACCTCGTGGTAGAGGCTCGCGTAACCGGTGAGGTCGCCCAACCGCACCTGATCAACCTTCGCGTCGGCGCAACGACTACCGAGCGGGATGGATCGGAGGTCCATCTTCGCTTTGAGAATCGAATCAGCGATCTGGCCGCCGAGACCGAACTCTTCCTGCGCGATTGGAACACCGGAGCCTTCGTTCGTGTTGACACGTTCGCTGTCGGCATGGAGGAGTCAATCCACGACACCGTGGTGCAGAACGCATCACGATTCATCCGCCCTTCCGACGGACGCATCGAATTGCACGTCCGCCAAGTTGTACACTTCCCGATGACCCTCGGAGGCTATCACAGCTTCCTCGACCACATCCGCATAGCGGTTCGGTAACGCAACAATGACACACTTTCGAACTCTTGTCCCTTTGCTCCTCGCCGCGATCGCCTCGGCGGCCGCTGCGTGGGATGTCCCGCCTGGGGCGACTTTCCGCTCTCCATGGATGGGATATGACACGGCGACCTATCCGCAAGGCTTGTGGCCGCGCGCGTCGGACGTTGCCGACTTCAATCGGGATGGAGCGCCCGACCTCGTCGCCGTCAGTTGGGGCGGCACGCCATACTTCTCCATCCTGCTCGGTAACGGCGACGGAGCCTTTCTCCAGCCGGTGCTCTATCCGCTCGACATCGAGTCCATGGATGTCGTCGCTCGAGACTTCGACAACGACGGCGACGTAGACCTTGCCATCGCCGAAACGGGTCGCTTTTGGGAGGGTCTCTACGTCTCGCTTTGGCGGAACGATGGCGAGGGCAACTTCGTTCGCGCCGGCCTTTTCGCCACGGGGGACGACGGCCCTAGCGGAATCACCGCCGCTGACTTCAACGGTGACGGTTTCGTAGATGTCGCCGTGACGCACGATGAGTACATCACCAGCGACAACACCGTCAGCGTCCTGCTGAACAACTCCGGCAGCGGCTTCGGCTCCCCAACCGTCTACACCATCGCCGGAGGAACGCACGACCTCGACACCGGCGACATGGACGGCGACGGCGACCCCGACATCGTCGTCGCGCACGAGGGCAACCGCTGGTCAGCCATGCGCAACGACGCAGGAACGTTCACCTTCCTCGGCACGATTCCGGGAATCCAGACGGGCTCCCTACCGGGCGAGCCCGTTGTAACCGCAGGGGATGTTGACAACGACGGCGACCTCGACGTCCTCTACTCGCATCGCGACAGCGGCGGCGTCGGTCAGGGCGCCATCGGGCTTTGGAGGAACAGCGGCAACTTCACGTTCGGCGCAGCCGAAGCGCTCTCGTTGCTCACCCCGCTCGACCCCGACACGAGCGGCGGAACGGACATTGACGTCGCAGATGTAACCCATGACGGCGCGGCGGACATCCTCGTCGGCAACTTGGGGGGCAATTGGTTCTTGCTCGAGGGGAACGGAAGCGGCGGGTTCCTCCAAGCCAGGCTCTTCGGCGCAGGCGACGCGCACGACTACTCCCCATCTATTGACATTGAGGTCGTTGACCTTGATGGCGACGGCGACCGCGATGTCGTCGTGCTGCAAAACGGCTCGCTCGAAGCCTGTGTTTATATCAACCCGGGCGGGGGTGAGTTCGTGCAGCCGCTGCCGCTGCCGATGGCGAATCCGGCGTACGCCCCCGCCTTCCCGACCAACCTGCGCGCCGCCGACGTGGACGGAGACGGAGACCTCGATTTGGTCACCGGATTTCGATCCGACTTCTCGGAGCGCCACGGACTCACGCTGCGAAAGAACAACGGCGACGGCACTTTCGGCGAGATCGTCGAGATGCTCGAACCGACCTATCCGATTGACCTCGCGGTCGCGGACATCAACGGCGATGGGAGTCTTGACATTGTATACATCCTGAACGACGGCCTGTTGATGCTGAGGCCGAACAACGGCAGCGGCTCCTTCCCAACGCGCATCGTCGCGACCGGATTCGGCGCGTCGCAGGACTATCACCAGCTCGCGCTGGCGGACCTCGACAACGATGGCGACCTGGACGCGATCACGCCCGGGGTGTTCGGCGTCAAAGTCGCGAGGAACCTGGGCGGCAACCGCTTCGGAACGTACACGTATCACGAAGTCGGCGACTACCTCGATACGATCGGATTCGGGGACTTCAACAACGACGGCAAAGTTGACCTGCTCACCAACTCAGGCCTCCAGGGGTATCCGGAGGTGAGCAACGGCAACGGAGACGGCACGTTCGGCCCGCCGTTCACCGTGCCGACCGGCCGCGACGTCATGGCGTTCGCAACCGCTGACTTCGACCGGGACGGCAACCTCGACTTCGCGTCCTACTACAACCTCGACGAGCAGGGGCTCGGCGTCAGACGCGGCCGGGGGCAGGGAAGCTTCTTTACCGCCTTCAAGATGCCCGGTGGCTACTACTTCGGCGACCAGGTCGGCACGCTCGATGTCGCCGACGTGGACGGAGACGGCCACCTCGATGTGCTGAAGGGCAGTTCCGGAGCCCAAGACTTTGTCCTCTGGCGCGGAAGGGGTGACGGGACGTTCGTGCCCGACGAAAGGTATGGAGTCGGCTGGAACGTGTACGACATCGAAGTGGGTGACTTCAACGGCGATGGCGCGCTCGACCTCGCCGCCATCTGTCAGGTTGACAATGGGCGGTGGTGGTATCCGGGCGTCGTCATCATCGAGGGTGTAGTCGAGGCGACTACCGTCTTGCCCAACCAGTACGTCGTAACGCGCGGAGAGCGAACAAGCGGCGGTCTAACCGACCTCTTCTTCAGCGACAACTCGTACCTGAACATCGAGGCGCGCAGATCCACCGAGATCGCGGCAGCAAGCGTCGAGATCGTCGTCGAGGGAACCGCGCCGACCGAATCACCGTCCACGGTCGCATTCATCCTTGAGGCTGGACAGACGGGCGACCCAACGCGGCAGCGCATCGAGTTGTACAACTTCCAAAGCAACCAATGGGAGATGGTTGACGAACGCCCCTCGCCTTTCGCCGACTCGACCGTGCGCGTGAACATCACGAGCAATGCCGGGCGTTTCGTGCAGCCCGGCACTCGGCTCCTCCGCGCCCGCATCGGCTACCACGACCGCGGTGTCACGTACATCAGTTGGGGCGCACGGTTCGACATGGCGACGTGGGAGGTCGGCGGCTAAGCGCGCACGCGCGAGAGGTGGTCGGTGATGATGCGCACCGTGGCATCGCGCATCCGGGTAAGAGCCTCGCGCGTGTAGAACGCCATGTGAGGAGTGACGATGACGCGTGGGTGCGACATCAGCGCGAGACCTGCGGCGAGCATCTCCTCCTCGTGTGGTTGCGGCGCGACACTCCCGCGCAGCGCCGCTTCGTGTTCCAACACGTCCAGCCCAGCAGCCGCAACCACTCCATCATTCAGCGCGCGCAACAGCGAAGGGGCGTGAACGACCGCGCCGCGCGCGGTGTTTACCAGCAGCGCGCCCCGCTTCAACTTCTCGAATGCGGACGCGTCAATCAGGTATCGCGTCGCCTCGACGAGCGGACAGCAGAGCACCAGCGCGTCCGCTTGCGGCAAGGCTTCCGGCAGCATCAGATACTCTATTCCCACTTCCGAGCGCTCAACGGGGTCAACCCCAAGGACCCTCATGCCGATTGCCTGCGCCATCTTTGCGAAGCGCTCTCCGATCATTCCCACGCCGACGACCACCGCCGTCTTGCCCGCGAGGTCGGAACCAAGCAGGCCACTTAGGTCGAACCGCCCAGCCCGCGTGACCGCGATCGCATCGTGCAGGCGCCGCGCAACCGCCAGCAGGAGGAGCGACGTGTGCTCCGCCACAGTCTGCGCGCCGTAGTCGGGAATGTTGTACACCTCGATTCCCCGTTGGGCTGCCTCGTCGAGGTCTATGTGATCGGTGCCTGTGGAGCGGGTAACAATCAAGCGCAACTTGGGCATTCGCTCCACCTCGGCGCTCCCGACGCTGCTGTGAACTTGGACGGAGAGCACTTCGACGGCGCCGAGGTCGGGGACGCGGGCGAGCGTTTCGGCGGACGTTACAACGTCGCAATCCGGGAAGGAGCGATGGAAGAACTCCGCGTCGTCCTCTTTGCACTCGCTGAACAACAGCCGCATCGGAGCAAAGTGTACCGACATACCGGGGTGCTCAACCCGCGCCTCGGAGCGCGCGCCGTAGCGCGTCAGCCACGCCGTACTCCTCGATCTGCTCGGCGCAGAACACGACGACGCCGTCCGGCTGCGACTCGTGGATCGCGCCGATGACTTCGTTCACCTTTTCCGCCGGATAGGGACCGTTCGGCTCCTCTTTGAAGAGAAAGTTGATCGCGAATCCGACCCAGAGTTGCTCGAAGCCCGCTGCCCATTCGCGCTGTCGATCTATCGTTTCCTTCAACAGCGCGATGTACGTTTCAAAGTCGCCGGGGAAGTGGTCGCGATAGTCCATCGGCACGCAGACGTTGACATGCGGTGGGAAGCGCCGCCAGTCCTGACCGATGAATCTTCCGCTGTGAATCGGGTTTTTGAAGAACGCGCCCGAGATCTTCATGCTTGGGGCGACGGCGCGAACCGCTTCGGCGCACTCGCGCACGAAGCGCTGAACCGCCTCGACGCGGAAGGTGTAGAGGAAGTAGTCCAGGTCTCGCCTGCCTCCGCCGAAGAACCCACCCTCGAGCAGGAACCGCGCCCGCTCGGCACGCGCCCACTTGCGCCATCCCTCGGGCAGCACGCGTGGGCTTGGCTCCCAATGGGCCTCCAGGTACGGGCGGTCGTACAGTTCATGCTCGAACCGCTCCTCGGGGAACCTCTCGCTCTCATAGGTCGCCCAACGCGGAATCTCGTCGAGGCACCAGTCGCAGAAGCAGTACTGATCCGGCGCGAGGTCGCCGGGATAACGAACGTAGTCGTGGTGCACGGCCTCGAAGGAGTATCGCCTTGCGAACTCCTCATAGAGCGGTATCAGCCATTGATCCGCGTATCCCGGTCGCTGCGCGGGGCACATCCAAACGCTGCCGAACCGCTTGCCTCGCAACGTCTCCTCTGCCGTGGTGTTTCCCTGCGCGTCACGCATCGCCCACTCTGGGTGGCTGCGAAACGCCGCGCCCCGTTCCCCTTCAAAGAAGTCGATGAACCACGCATGGAGCCTGACGCCCACGCGCTCGCACTCCTCGAGCAGCACGAGCGGAAGGTCGAAGTCCTGATACTCTTCATGGGTGGCCTCCGGGAGCGCTTCGCTCCGCCAGCACACGCGCCCGCCGCCGTCCTTCAGGTTCGGCAGGAGCAGGTTGAAGCCGAGGTCGGCCAGGCGCGAAACGCTCTCTCGAACCGCCGCCCTGGACCGTCCGAGGTACCCAGCTCCGCACCACACGCCTCGCGTTGAAAGGGTGCCCATCGTCGCTGAGTGTAGCAGCGCGCGAGGCGACCGGTCCTCGGGGTAATGTGCGCGCATGTCCTTCAAAGAAGAGTTGATTCAGATGACCGAGAAGGCAGGGCAGGAGTTCCTGTTGAACGTGCGCGCCATGCCCGCCGACAAGTTGACCTGGAAGCCGCTTGACACGGGGCGAAGCGCCCTCGACCTCTTGCAGGAGGTCGCGCAAAGCGCCTCGTACGTCATCCCGATTCTGGAGACGCGGCAGGTGCCCGAGTTCAACCCGGAGATGTTCACTGGGTTGATGGCTGAGCGACAGACGTGGGACACGGTCGAGAAGTGCGAAGAGGTCATGCGCGCCAACCACGCGCGCCTCTTCGAGATCATCCGCAACTTCCCCGACGAGGACCTGCACCAGACCGTGCATCTTCCGTTCGCGGGAGGCTTCGACCAGACGATGGCAGAGATCATGTCCTACCAGTACTGGAACCTCTCCTACCACCTCGGCCAGGTCTGCTACATCCAGACCCTCTATGGGGACACGGAGATGCGCGTCGCGCCGTAACGCGCCGCCACCGACCTCTGCGCAAGCCTCTGTTCGCGGCGCTACCTTCGGCGGCGGCGAGCGGCGAGCGCAGCGAGACCGGCGCCAACCGCGAGGATGGTGGACGGCTCGGGGACGAACTCGCCCTCGATGCGGAAGGCATGGTGATACCCCGAACCCTCGGGCATCCACGTGTTGCCACCGTCGAGGCTGAAGTAGCCGTGGCTGGTTCCGGCGCCGTCCGGGCCGGCGTCGGAGGACATCCAGTAGTTCGTGCCGGACCCGCTGCCGGCCGAGTTGCGCATACCGATCCAGTAGCGGCCGGGAGTCACGCTTAGACCGCCAACGTTGATGTTGTAGGTGAAGCTGGCGCGGCCGAAGTAGCTCGCCCCGGCCGTCTTGGTGAACGGTAGGTCGGCTACGTAGACGTGGAGGCCGTCCGGTTCGCCGCCGTCGTCGTTGTAGAGGTACACGTCAATCGTCCGGGCCGGACCGCCAAGCGGCGTCTTCAATGACGAAAATGCGGACTGTGTCTACCAGCCAGCCCGGGCCGCTGACGCGGATGTCGTCGGCGACGCGGATGTTCGGGAAGCCAGGCGGCGAAATGGCACGAGTACCCGAGCCGATCGGCACCACGTTGTTGTCCCAAAGCACCCTCGCTTGCGCCGAGATTCCTGCGCAGGCGAGAGCGAGAGCGGCACAGATTCTCTTCATCGGTTCTCTCCTTTCCCCGGCGGTTTGCCTGCCGTGGGTGCTGCCCACAGTGTACCGACTA
>JBFMFD010000042.1:0-17172 GCA_040752255.1 Armatimonadota bacterium | reverse complement strand
CCCAACCCTTGAATTCCGCGACCCAGGCGGCACCGGCGCGGCGAAGGGGGTCCGCGCCTGGGAAGAGGCGGGGAATTAGGCGGCCACCCCTACTCGGAGGGCGGTTCGCGCGTCCCGCGCATGGAGCCCCTTCCTTGCCATCTTCCATCTTAATCTGTGAAGGGATAGACCCGCCACAGCAAGCTGTGGGGGGAGAGAGGGCGGAAGTCGCCATCGGCGTGTGTGCGTGGGGCGAGCTCGCTACCGCACCGCGAGGCACGCGGCAAGCGCGTGCGCCGCAGCGACGCCGTCCGCCTCCGTCGAGTCCTTGCCGAACGAGAGCCGCAGCCCCTCCTGGGCCTCGGCGTCCGAGAAGCCGGCTGCGAGGAGCACGTGCGATGGCTCGATGCTGCCGCTGCTGCATGCCGCCCCTGAGCTTGCCGCGACCCCTCGCTGGTCGAGGTTGATCAGCGCCGCGTCCGCCCTCCGCCCTGGAAACCGCAAGTGCGCGTGTCCCGGCAGCACTCGCGACCAGTCCGGGGTTGTGAACACCGCGCCGCCCGCCCGCTCGATCGCGCCAACAAACGCGTCGCGCGCGGCGCGCGTTTTCGCGACTCGATCCTCGTCTTGCGCGGCGAGCCGCACCGCTTTGGCGAAGCCGACGATGCCTGCGACGTTTTCTGTCCCCGCGCGCATCTCTCTCTCTTGCCCGCCCCCAACGAGAACCGGCGACGGCTTCACGCCCGCTCGCACGAACAGAGCGCCCGCACCCTTCGGCCCGTACACTTTGTGCGCCGAAAGCGAAACAAAGTCCACCCACTCGGCGGGGGGCTTCTTGAACGCAATGAGCGTGAACGTCTGCACGGCGTCGCAGTGATACAGCGCGCCCACGGCCCGGCACGCCTCGCCGATTCTCTCTGCATCGTTGATCGCTCCCGTTTCGTTGTTCGCATGCATTACGGAAACAAGAAGCGTCCGCTCGTCAACCATCTCGCGCACGGTTTGCGCAGAGACGGTCGTGTCTCTCTCGCAGGGAATCAATTCAACGGAGTAACCGAACGACTCGAGAAGTGATCGGCATTCGAGGACGCAGTGGTGTTCAACGCTCGAAAGGAGGATGCGACTCCGCGCGCTGCCTCGATGCGCGAGGGCTGTTCCGATGATGGCGAGGTTCGCTGCCTCGGTTCCGCTCGACGTGAAGAGCACCTCGCCGGGTAGGCAACGAAGAGCCTCGGACAACGCGTCGCGTGCATCGTCAATCGCCATCCTCGCCTGCCGCCCCCACTCGTGCAAGCTGCTCGGATTGCCGAAATCTTCACGCAGGAACGGCAGCATCGCCTCGACGACGCGCGGGTCGGTCGGGGTCGTGGCTGCGTGGTCGGCATAAATGCGGCGCACTGCGCCTATTGTGTCTGTTTGCCGTCCGCGAGGGAGATCCTATCGGCGAACCGCGGCGTGATCGGGCCTTCGCCCGCGGAGCCGAGCACCTCGGACTGCTTCCAAGTGTAGGGCAACAGAATCGCCACGCGCCGGTTGGTGTAGTGATACGGATTGTCCGGTTTGCGCAGGCGATGCGGTCCAAATCCGCGAACGGCGAGGATGCGTCCTTCCTTCACGCCAACGCGCACCATTTCGGACACCACGGCGCGCGCGCGGTCTTGCGACAGATAGATGTTGTTGTAGCCCGTCTGCTTGTAGGGCCTTGCGTCGGTGTGTCCATCCACGATGAACGGACGGTCGTGCTTCGAGAGCACCTCCGCCACAGTCTCGAATAGCTCCCTCGCCTCGGGCTTGATGCTCGCGCTACCTGTGTCGAAGAAGGCGGTGCCGACGCTTTCGAGGAACTCAAGGAGCAGCCCCTCCTCGGTCGCTTCGACGCTTATCAGCTTCTCCAGTTCCGAGAGGTCGGGGTTCTCCTCGGCTGCGGATTTGATGGCGGCGCGAATCTCCTCGGCGATGGCGCTGAGTTCCGAGATCTCTTCGTCCCTCGTTTCACCTTCGCGTTGCTTCTTCTCGTCTTCGCCGGGCGACCCCTTCTCAAGGAGGTTCGCGATTCGGTTGCCGCTGCTCTGCTTGGCGAAGTCGAGTGGGTCGTTGAAGTAACCTGCGATCGCGCTGCGCGTTTCCTGATCGAGGCCGATGATCCACATCACAAGGAAGAACGCCATCATCGCCGTCATGAAGTCGGCGAACGCCACCTTCCAAGATCCGCTGTGGGCGTGTTCGCTCTTTTTGCGAGACCTTTTGACGATGACAGGCTGACTCGTGGTCTGCTCGCTCATTGGCTACGCTGCTTCCTTCTTCCGCACCTCGGTCTCCATTTCGGTGAACGATGGGCGAATCTCGGGGTCAATGTTCCTTCGAGCAAACTCGACGCAGGTAATCGGGCTTTCTCCCCGCGCAAAACTGAAGAGCGCGTACCTGATGCAATGCATGAACTGGACACGCTGCCTCGCACGGTCGAGCATCGCCTGGCCTATCGGACCGACGATGCCGTAAGCGAGAAGAACGCCGAGCATCGTTCCAACAAGCGCGGCGGCGACGTGATGACCGATGCTGGCGGGGTCGCCGCCGATCGACCCCATTGTGATGATAACGCCGAGGACCGCCGCAACGATGCCGAATCCCGGCATCGCGTCACCCGTTTGCTGCACAACGTGCGAGGCGTGGGTCACCTCCTTCTCAAACATCTCGGCGTCAATCTCCATCATCTCCATCAGGTCGTGCGGCGCAACGGCGCCGGTTAGCACCACCTTTGTCGAGTCGGCGAAGAACGCAAGCGCGTGATGGTCGGCCAACAGCTCCGGGCACCGCTTGAAGAGGTCGCTCTCTTCGGGGCGCTCGATGTGCGACTCGAGAGCCAGCAGACCGTCCCTGCGCGCGACATTGAAGAGATTGAACATCATCTTCAGCAGGTTCATGTACGCGTCCTTCGTGAAGGGGCTGGGCTTGAGCAGCGCCATCACCTCCTTCATCAGTTGCCCCAGGAAGGAGGGCTTGTTGCCCACCAAGATCGAGCCCGTCGCTGCGCCCACGATGACGACGATCTCCGCCACCTGTACGAGAACGGCGACCTTGCCCCCGGCCATAATAAAGCCGCCCAACACCGCGCCGAGCACAACCAACAGCCCAACGATCAGCATGCGGGCAGCCCCCTGCCGCTCTCAACCATAACGGGATGGAACATCGCTCAACGGGAATTATCGGCAGGTATCCCTTCGCTTCGGAGCGCAAGAACCTGCCGTAACGCTTGAGGTTTTCCCTCGGCGGACGCTCCCAATCGGCACGGGCGGCGGGTAGAATGGCTCCCCCCGCCCGGCGGGGCTTTCTCATGCCAACCTTGATCATCGTGGGCGCCCTTTGGGGCGATGAAGCCAAAGGGAAACTTGTTGACGTTTTGGCTGAGGGCGCCGACTACACGGTGCGATTCAGCGGCGGCAACAACGCAGGGCATACCGTGCGCCTGGGCGAGAAGGTGTTCCGCTTTCACCTGCTCCCGACCGGCTTCCTTCGCCCAGGATGTACCGCGGTCATCGGCGGAGGGATGGTCGTCTGCCCGAAGTCCCTGCTGCACGAGATTGAGGAGGTCTCCGCCCTCGCCGGAAGCACCGGCAACCTGCTCGTCAGCGGCTCGGCGCACGTCGTCATGCCTTGGCACGAGCGGCTCGACTGTCTCGAGGAGTCGTTGCGGGCGGAAGGCATCGGCACCACCCGCAAGGGCATCGGCCCTGCGTATGAAGACAAAGCCGGCAGGCGCGGAATCCGCATGTTCGACTTCATCCACCCTGAGCGATTCCGCACTCGCCTGCGCGAGATTCTCCCGGTCAAGAACTCGCTCCTGAAGGCGATGGGCGGAGAGGATGACCTGAACGAGGACGCCATCCTCGAAGAATACTTGCCGCTCGCCGAGCGCGTGCGTCCGTACGTCACCGACGCGGAGCACCACCTGGCGGAAGCGGTCGGCGCAGGGAGGCGAATCCTGTTCGAGGGCGCACAAGGCGCAATGCTCGACCTCGACTACGGCACATATCCCTACGTAACCAGCAGCCACCCCACGGCGGGCGGCGCGTGCATGGGCACCGGCTTACCTCCCACTCGAGTTGACGCGGTCTTGGGAGTGTGCGTCGCGTATGCGACCAGAGTGGGCAGTGGGCCGTTCCCAACCGAGTTGGACGACGAGACCGGCGAGAGAATCCGACAGGCGGGCCGTGAGTTCGGCACCACCACCGGCAGGCCGAGGCGCTGCGGCTGGCTCGACCTCGTCGCCCTCCGCTACTCAGCGCAGGTGAACGGCTTCACCAGCCTCGCGGTAACCCGCGCCGACGTCCTCTCCGGCTTTCAAGAAGTCAGGCTTTGCACGGCGTATGACCTCGACGGCGAGCGGACTCAGCGATTCCCAACGGACACCGACGCGCTGGCGCGCGCGAAGCCCGTCTATGAAACCCTGCCCGGCTGGTCAGGCGACATCTCCGCGATCCGCACCTACGACGCCCTTCCCGAAGCGCTGCGCCGATTCCTCGCGCGGATCGAGGAGTTCGTCGGCGTCCCGATTGCTGTTGTGAGCACCGGCGCCGACAGGAGCGAGGTCATCCTCCACCACCCGGAACTGCTTTGGTAGTGGGTCTGCGGGAAAGGGCCGAGTCAAGCACCCGGTGCAGTCGAAGCCTCTCCGATAGCCGTTCGCGCGGCGTGCGCCACCGCAGGGTCTTGATGATCCTGCAAGCGTGAGAGCAACTCAAGCGCCTCCGGAGACCCAATCCTCTGCAACAGGTCCACGGCGGCCACTTGCAACTCGAAGTCCCAGCCGTCAAACAGAGGAGCGAGGTACCCGACAGCCGCGGGCATGCGCCAACGGTGGCCGAACCACTGGACCACGCCGCGCCGGTTCATCGGGTTGTGGCTCTTCAACTCGCGCACAAAGTATGCGAGAGCGAACTCGGCATCGGTCTCGCGCAGGAAGCGCTCCGCGAGTGCTCGTTCCTCATCGGTACCGCTGAGCATGACGCCTCGAACTCGGCGGACGAATTCAGGCGACCACCCCGAAGCAAAAGCCCATTGGGCGAGGAAGCGTAGCGCGGTGAGTCGCTCCGTCGGGTCCCCCTCAAGCGCCGACACAACCAGCCGCTCGAGGCGCGGGCGGTCGCCCATGAGGCGGCGCGCCGCCGCCCATCGCAATTCAAGGTCGGGTTGACGGAGCAGCTTATCGACAACTTCGCCGTCGAGGAGGCCATATTCGATAGCCATCAGGATGGCGTGGCGCGTGTCGGAAGAGGCGTTGCGGCGCAGTAGCAGCAACTCGTCCCACGCCTCGATCGGCGCGGTTTCAACGACGGAGTTGATGGCTGCGCGGCGCACATCCGGTTCCGTTCGCCACATCAAGGGCAGCGCGAGCCGCGCCAGCCTCTCCCCTTCATACATTCCCGCACGCCATAGCCGATCAAGCGCGCGCAACGCATCTGCTTTCACAGTGGCGTCCGGGTCCTCCCTCACTGCGCGCTCGGCCACCGCAGCGACATCGCGAACAATCGAAGGCACCTCGTGCCCTCGCGTGAAGGCGAGGAAGCTGGCCCCGAAAACCAACTGGCTTGCAGCGATCCGGCGGATGCGAACGTCCGCGTGCTCCATCAGGTCAACAAACGCGCGAAGCAATGCGAGCAGCGAGGTTGTCGGCTCGCCGATAGGGTAATGGCGTTGGCGGGCGAGTGCGATCGTGGCGGCTAACTGCGCGTCGGCAGAAGGGGAGTGATAAATGGTCTCGACGAAGAGGTCAAGTCGCTCCGGCGTAAACGGAACCTCCTCCTCGTATCGTGGTCGCATCTGATTCATGAGGAAGCGCAGAACTTCTGGCGTTCCAAACTCGAGCAACGCATTCCTTACCGCAGCTGACCGCGATCCGGTCTCCCCTAAATAGATCCACTGAAGAGGCTCAATGAACCTCCTGTCTCCGGTTTCGACGATCGCTTTCAGCCATTCGGTGGGAAGTTCCATCCTGCGCATCGGGCCCCCTGCTTCACCCACGGTTTTGGGCCAGGGGACGCCCTTCGCGACATCTAGAGCAAACTCGATCGCGCGCGGATGTCTTCGCTCCAAGAGAATCCGGATCGCGTGTGTGGGCGGGGGATACCCTGAAAACGCGATCTGTTCGAGTTCGGGTACCAGCGGCGATGCCACCTCTTCGGGCAACGATTCGAACAGACCCAACAGGAGCAGTGGACTGGACCGAAGCACCTCGCGAATCTGCTCGGCAACCTCGGGGGCGAGAGGCTCGGTGCCGCGCATCAGTCGGATTACGGCGAGGACAAGGGCACGCTGTTCCTCCGTGCGCCAGTTCCGCCACCGTTCTTCCCTGAGGACTTTGAGCAGAGCGTCTCGCGCCTCAGGCGAGCCGACGGATTCCAGCGCCCTCACCGCCGCTACCCCGGATGGCGGACTGGAGTAATCCGTCACGTCTCGAATCGCGATGGCGATGCCCTTTTCACTGCCGAGCTGCACAGCTGCGCTGAGGGCGGCGGCTTTCAGGTCGTTCTCGCGTGCGTCCAGGAATACCTCGACGTACGCCCTCGCCCGATCGCCCCCGTGCTCGGCAGCCATGCGGATGATCTCGATGCGCGTTTCGTTATCCACGAAGTGAGCGTAGGCGAGAGCGTTGATGACGCGGTCGCTCTTATGCCCTGACTGCCTCAGGATCATCGCTACATCGCGGGGGTAGGATCGCGCCAGCTCCGCATACGCATCCTCGAAGAGGGGTGCGCCGCTAAGCGCGATCGCGGCGTTTCGGCGCGCTGTCTCCCGGCCCATGCGGAACACCGCAAGCATGGTTTCCGCGAAGACGGGATGAGAGCGGAAGAACTGTGCAGCGGCCTCCCCTCGCTCCGTGTGCAACATACCGACCAGCACTTCAAGTGCAACGCTCGCGACTTCCGGGTCCGGATCCCCCAACGCACCCGCGAGGGCGCGAACGCTCTGGTAGCCCCCGTGCGGAAGCAACGCAAGCGCGGCGGCGCGCCTCACTTCGGGCGATTCATCGGAGGCGAGCCGCGCAAGCACCGTCTCAAGCGTGCCAGTCTCGCCGAGGCGAGCCAGCACCCGTATCAGCGTGGCGCGCGCGGCAGACGGAGCGTTGGGCAACGCCCTTTGGATCTCGCGGGCTGCGAACCCGCCGAGCCCCTCCAGGGCCGCCGCGGCGGTCGCATCGCCTTCCAGAACGCGCGCGATGAGCTGCCGCGCTCGCTCCTGGTCGTTCGTTGGCTGCCCCGCGAGCGGCGCGCAAAGCACCGCGAAGAGGACGACCTGGAGGAGAGCTTTACTCCTAACTCCCACGCCTAACAGACGCGCGGCGTCATCGGCTCGTTTCGGACGGGATGGCGCACCGGCTCATCCGCTGCTGTCAGCGCGCGGGGAGCGTGGCATTTAGGGCGGCGATGTCGGCTTCGGTCAGTCGAAGCACGTAGCCATCATCTCCTTCGTGAGGGACGTACGGGCTCATCAGAGCCGACGGGTCGTGCTCAACGTGCTCGATGCCGAGCGCGTGGCCCAACTCGTGAGCCAGTACCAGCGCCAGGTGGTCGAGGTCTTCGACTACGAACACGGTGATGCTCTTGAATCCGGAGCGCCCGCCCATGCTTTCGTATCTGCCCGCCTCCTCCTGCCAGCCCTCGCCGAACTGCTCGTTGTATCGGTTCACGAGGGCGTTGTACTCCTCGACGAGCGCGTTGTGCTCCTGCACGTATCGCTCCGCCTGGAGTTGCAGCGCCCTCAGGGACGACTCTTCCAGGTCTAGCGCGCTCTGCCGGCGCTCGATGCTCCTGCGCTCTGCGTTGACCTCCTGCACGATGTCCGGCGGCGCGCCCCCGCGAAGGTTCCATTCGCGCACGCGCTGGTTATGCCTGCGCGTTGCTTCGTTTAGGGCGTCTTGTCGCCTGCGCAGGTCTGCTGCCTTCATCTCAACTTCCTGCTCAGCGCTTCGGAGGCGCGCCTTCGCATCCTGTAGGCGCTCGAGCAACCCGTCCAAGTCCGCCCTCGCCCTCTGTCTCTCCATCCGGCGCTCCTGGCGATGGTCGTATTCAAGGTTGATGGGAATGCCCCGCGCCGGGTCGTGGGCGAACAGGTCTCGCCCCACAGCGCCTTCCCACAAGCCGACGGCTCTCTCCACGGCGTTCCGCACTTCGTCCTCGGTCAGGCCGAATCGGGGGTCTATCTCACCAATTCGCCACCCGATCGGCAGTGCCGCCTCATCGCGTTCGGATGCCTCTGGCAGAGAATTCGACTCCGCGCCATCGTGAAGTGAGTAACTCCGCGCCCCATCTCCTGAGCCGCAACCCCAAGCCGCCACCAGGAGCAAGACAAGGGGAACGGTCGCGCTCGCCGAGAGCCTCATCACCGGATATTATGCCCCGAAAGTCGTAGCCCTGCGCCCGATAGTTCGTCTATTCTCGCGCAAGGTGACGGAACTCACGAGGGCTGTAACGCTGATCCTGGTCGCGCTTGTCTCATCTGGTCTTGCGCATGCTCAGGGGGACGAACTGAAGAGGCTCGCGGAGCGTGCTGCGGGTGGAGAGCGCGCCGCCCTCAGCCGCATCCTTGAACTGGGCGATGTCGTCACGCCGTTCCTTGACGCGGCGTTGCCCGGCGCACCCGAGCAGGGGCGCATCGCCATCGCGGAGGCGCTCGCCGGACTGAGAACGCCTTCGGCGCACGGCATCTTGCATCGCCTGCTGTTCAACGACCCGAGCGCTGACGTCCGCCTTATTGCGTTGAGAGCGTTCGGCCGCAGGCGCGAGGTAAGTCTGCTCTCCACCTACATTGCCGCGCTCGGCGACCCGGACTTGCGCGTCGCTCACCAAGCCGTTCTCCTCTTGACCGAGCGGCTCGACATGATGCCTGGGTTCCATGTGGCTGCAGTCTTCGACGGCCGCCCCGTGTTTGCGCCTTACCTCCTCGACGTGTTGGTAACAGGGAGCGCGGCAGCGCGCCGGGTGGCGGCTCGCAGTTTGGCGACAATGCCCATCTCGGAAGACCGCCTTCTTGCTCTGCTGGAACCGAGCACCGCTGCGTCGAGGTCTGTTGAGAATGTGGCGGTCATCCTTCAGCTGTCGGCGGACCGCTATCCACGCGTGCTCGACCTCCTTCTGTCCTCGCCATCGCAGAGCCCGACCGAAGTAATCGAAGTGCTGAAGGTTGCGGCGCGGTATGGAGGGGAGGAGCCGAAGCGCTTCGTTCGGCGCACGCTCGACGAGCCGCCCTATGGAGTCGTCATCGGTCAGGCGTTACGCGCGGCGGATTCACTTCGGCTTCACGGAACCTTTGACCAGGCGCTTCGGCACGTGAAACTCGTTCCGACGGACGCCCTGCCGATTCTCCTACGACACGACGACGGCCGCGCTGCGGATGCCTGCCGTTCAGCGTTGGAGGACGAAGGATGGCGCAAAGCGTGGCCGGTGCCTGCTTTGCGCTTCGCTGCAGCGCTCGCTACGCTCTCCGGCGCGAAGCACGAAGCGCTGATCCGGGAGGTCCTTCGGGAGGCGCCCACCGGTTACATCTCCGCCGACGCCGTGGGTGCGTTCCCCAAAGCCGCACGCCCCTGGGTGATCGAAGATCTTGAAGCGCGCTTGGGAGCACGCGACGGACAGGCCGATCGGATCGCCGAAATGCTCATCCGTCTGGGGCACACTCCTGCAATCGAGCGAGCGATTCAAAGCGTGCGGCAAAGCCCGCTGGATGCATCGAACGCGGTGGTGGACGCCCTGGTCGCCCTCCAGGAAGAGCGCATGGTCGAGCCTCTGTTCCATCGCTTGCGCTACGGCGATCCGACACAGCAAGACCAGGCGCGACGCGCCCTCCAGGCGTTTGGCTCGCGCGACGTTCTGATACGGCTTCTCGAAGAAGCGGATCCGGAGGACGAGGCGACCTGGCCGGATCTCACCCCGACGACGATATCGCCCATTCTCGAGCAACTGGATCGCCCCCGCTCTCCGAAGGCCAGGCTGGTCGCCGCCACCATGATTGCGCGGAGCGCTTTCATGCCGCGCAACCCACTCGCCGACGGCGAACTGGAGTTCGTGCTCGCAAAGTTTCTGCCGCTGCTCTCCGAGCCGGATGTGCGCCTGCGCAGACTGGGAGCCGAGGCGCTCATCGCTTCTGCTTCAAGTCTGTGGTTTCGCGAACCCCGCTCGCAACTCGCGGGGAAGGTTCGCGCAGCCAGTGTGAGCGCGCTGGCAGATCCGGATGAGCAAGTCCGCGCGAAGGCGCTCGGCGCAGCAACGTTGCTGACTCGCGCGGGCGGAGATGAAGCCGAAGAGATCGCCGCCCTCGCGCTTCCTATGCTGTGGTACCCGAACGCCGAACTGAAGGCGGCTGCGGCGCGCGCGGCAGCCCTCTCGAACGACGACGCGGTTTGGAGGGAGTTGCTCCTTCTGGCTCGCTCGCCGCTGCCGGAGTCTCGATCAGCCGCGCGCGGGGCGATCCGCTGGGGGTTGAGGGACGAGCTTTCCTTCGGGCTGATCAACGACCCGGATTTGCGCTGGACGGTGCTGGAGCGCTTCGCATGGCGAGGCGGGGCAGCCGCGCAAGAGGTACGGCGCCTCCTCCGGGAAGGCGACCCAGAGGAGCAGCTTCGCGCCCTCGAAACGGTGCGCCGCTCGAGCGCGGTGGCACAGCAATACGAGGCTCTGCTTTTCCGGCTTGTCGACTCTGCGGTGCCGGACATTCGCGAGCGCGCTCGAGAGATCTTGCGGATGACCAACCTGCAATACGCCCTTGAGGACTTGGAGCGCAGCCTGAAGAGCGTCAATCCGCGGGAGCGCCGTGCCGCCGTCAGTTCGTTCATGGTCTACTGGGCCGCTCCTGAGGGCGTTCCCATCCTCGCGACGGTGTTTGACGGGTGGGACTTCGCTCTGCAGGAGGCTGCGATTGATGCGCTTGGGCAGATCAACTCGCCCGAGGCTCGCGAACTGCTCGCTCTGGTCGCCGCCGGCAGCGACGCACCCCTTGCCGCTTACGCCCGTTTCACGCTCGAGATCCGAGACGGGCGGCGCAGGCGATGACAACTCTCCGCCGGGGGCAAGCCACCTCCTAGCCGGTATCGAGGCGGCGGCTGCCGGGGTCGGTGATGGGAATCTCCGCCAGCCAGTCCGGCACTTCATCCGGCGCGTACGACTTGGCCTCGACGCGCGCTGCGGCGAAGAGTGGAACGCCGAATTCGACCGGTTCCTCGCTGCGGTCAACGAGGACGCCAATTCCGACAACTTCTCCTCCCGCTTCGTTCAGCAAGTGGAGGACCTCCCGTACGCTTAGCCCGGTGGTCAGGACGTCATCCACCACAAGCACGCGCGCGCCGCGTGGGAGGGAAGCGCCTCGGCGGAGAACGCGTCGCTCGCCCTGCCGCTCGACGTAGACCGCCGCCGCGCCTATCTGCCGGGCCACCTCGAAGGCGATGATGACGCCGCCCGTAGTCGGGCCTGCAACCACATCAACGCCTGCATCTGCGAACCGATTGACGATCTGAGCGCAGACCTCAGACAGCAACGCGGGGCGCTCAAGGATGCGGAACTTCTCGAAGTACACGTCGCTGTGCCGCCCCGACGAGAGCAGGAAGTGCCCGCGCAGAATCGCGCCCGCCTCTTCCATCGCGCCGATCAAATCAGCCATGGCGCGCGAAGGGGGTCAGATCCCTGAGGATGCGGTTTCCTTCGTCGAGGAGCACGATCCGCGGAGTAATCGCCTCGTCGGTCCAAGTGAATGCGGCGATGATGAGGCGGTCACCCGGCGACGCGCAGTGCGCCGCGGCGCCGTTCAACCCGATGCACCCGCGCTCGCCGCGAAACGCGTAGGTCGTGAGCCGCTTACCGTTCTCGACGTTCCACACGTGCACGTACTCGCCATCCTCCAGCCCAACGGCGTGCATCACGTCGGGGCAGACCTCAATGCTGCCGACGTAGTCCGCGTTCGCGTACGTGACGCGCGCGTGGTGAATCTTAGACTTGAGCAGCTTCGTCAGGCGCATCGGTCGGCTTAGGCGCCCTCCGCCCAACTTGGCGGATGGCGAGGACGCCTCCAAGCGTCATGATACCCGCACCCAGCCACACCAGGCCGGTCAGCGGTTTGAAGAATAGTTGAGTATAGACGTATGGCTCTTGGAAGTCGAGCCGGAGCGTCGCCTCTTGCGTCGCCGCGTCAAGCCGTTCGAGCGAAGCGAGGAAGTCAACGCCGACCGCCGCGCCTTCCCGCTGCATGCCGGATTCCGTCAGTACCAGTTGTGGGTTGACGTTGAACTCCCGCCCCTCATACGAGACAACGAGTTGCGCGCCGAACCTTGCGCCGGGCTTGCCGGGCTCGCCCTCGCGCGTCGCCGCAACATACTTGACTTGGATCTGTCCGTCCTCAAACTCCTTCACCTCGCCCGGCTTCATGGTGAATTCGCCGACGAAGTCGCTGGACGGCTCTCCAATGGCAAGGTAAAGGTCGTAGAACAGGGTGCGCTTGATGTACGGCCTAGTTACCGGCTGCAACTCACCGCGAAGCAGCGCGGTCATCGGCTCATAGAAGAAAACGGGTTGCGCGGTCCACGAATCAAAGCGGTCGTTCAGCGACTCCATCCGTATCGGCACGGTGCTCTCCGGTGTAAAGGCCTCTTCGTGGCTTGGGAGACCATCAAGCATCGCGAGATACCCCGCAGGGCCAACGATCAGTTGCTGCGGGTGCGAGGGCGTTATCACGGCTGTCGCTGATTTCTCAAACGCGCGCGAAACGATCAGCCCCAACAGCAACAAGGCAACGCCGATGTGCGTGAGAAAACCAGCCCATCCGCCTGACCTTGCTCGCAGCCTCTCGACCAAACGCCACGCGTTCCCCGTAATCGCAAAGACGGTCGCGAAGATGAGAAGGAAAAACAGAAGCAGCTCCGGTCGGCGCGAGATCTGCCGGAACAGGGGCAAGGACTCTTGCTGAGTCGGCGAGTCCATCGTCAGCCCCGAGAACACAAGCCCGAACGCGACCACACCGAAAAGGAGGACCGCGGCGAGAAACACGTTAGCCACCTGTCCCCAACGCTGTGAGCGCGTTTGCTTCCAACCAAGGAACGGAACCACCGCCAGCAACAGCATCGCCAACAAGTAGGGCACGGCGGTAAACCGGTTGTAGTCCCCTTCGGCAACGACCTGCGCCGAGCCGCCACCCAGCGCGGAGAAGAAGGGGCGGGACATCCCCGCTCCGGCGATGACCGCAATGAGGTACAGAAGCAGAACGCCGCCGGTCATGCCCCAGCCTCGCGCCCCACGAGGCCGACTCGGCGGAGCCTCACCCTTCTTGAAAGCAAGCACCGCCAGCGCCAGCGTTCCTAAAACCGTGGCAATCACGATCCCCGCGAGCACGCCGTGCGCCCCCTCCGTCATCTTCGCGAAGCTGTGAACGCTGACGTTCACCAGGGCGCCGCTGCGGGTCAAGTAGGTGCCGTAAACGAACGCGAGGAAGGGCACCAACCCAAGCACAACGGTCCATCTGGGCGCAACGCCTCGGTTCGCGCTGAGGTACAGCACATGCACAAGCGCCGCGCCTGTGAGGAACGGCACGAGGCTCACGTTCTCCACCGGATCCCACGCCCAGAAGCCACCCCAGCCGAGCGTCTCGTATGCCCACAGACCGCCCATCGTCAGGCCGACACCCAAAAGCAGCATCGAGAAGACCGCCCACGGTCGCACCCGAAGCACCCAATCCTTTCGGTCACCCGCGATCGCAGCGGCAGCCGCCCACGAGAACAGCGCAAGCAGGCTGCCGAAGCCGATGAAGATGACCCACGGGTGAATCGCCATCCAGTAGTTCTGAAGCACCGGGTTCAAGCCCGAGCCCGTAGGCGGCATCCGAATCTGACCCTGTGCGTCTACCAATTCGCCCGGAATGCGGAACGGCGACTCGTAAGCAACGATCGCAAGCATCGCCGCGAGAAAAAGGCACGACACCGCCGTGTACCACCGCCGAAGCGCCCCCACTCGCCTCAGCGCCAGCGCGGCGAACACGGCGCTCATCATCGTCCAAAGAAGGAAACTCCCCTCCTGCGCTGCCCAAGCCGCGCTGAAGCGATACACGGTCGGCATATCGCGAGTAGTGTTGTTGAAAACGTAAAGGTACTGATACTGCTGGCCCAGGAGGAGCGCGACGAGGCACGCCATCACCAGCACGACCGCGACAGCGCCCGCCACCGTCGCCCAGAAACTCAGCCGCTGCGCTCGCCCGCTCCGCCCGAACAGCGCCGCAAGCGCAGCGACCAAGAACAGCCCAATCCCCGTGAACACAAGCCCCCGTCCGACCATCCCGACGGTCAAGCCCCACACGGGTGCCTGCGGGAAGCTCTCAAGAGGGTTCACGATGTTACTTGGCTGCCTCGTACTTACTCGGGCACTGCGTCTTCAGGTCGTCGGCGAGGAACATGCCGTCCCGGAACTCGCCTGACACGGACGCCTTAGGCGCCATGTCGAAGTTCCCCGGCTTCGCCTTGCCGTAGCGTACGCGCAGGCGGTCGCCGTGGTCGTCAATCAGGTCGAATTCGAACGCCCCCATCCCGAGGCTCATCTTCACCGACGAGTGGTCAATCTCGCCCGCAACGTGCACTCGCTTACCCGGATTGGCAGCAGCCTCCTTCGCGGATACGTACGGGCTGGCCGACGAGAGGAACGCATACAGAGTCATCCCCACGCCGACAATCGCCACGATGATTGCCAGGACAGCGCCGAACTTCATCCTTGGTGCTCGCATTCTATCCGTTCCGCGCTGGTACACTGCGGAACGACTCGCCCGCGGAGGGCGTTTCTAAGAGTACAGTACGTCGAAATGACCATGCGGAAGCCCACTATCTTTGCCGGGATTGGAGTGTTCGCCGCCGCGCTACTCGCCGTGGCACAGACGGGCCAGGCCCAGAGCGACCCGCCCACTGAGCAGCCCAAGACCGGCGTCATGCGGATGCAGTGCGACATCGGCAGCTTCCTCATCAAGGGCAGCGGCAAGATCACCATCAACTTCCGCGGCACCCTCCTCATCTACCGCCTCGACGGCTCAGCCACCGTCACCGGCAACGTGCGAAAGGAGTTCGAGGGCTTCGACCGAGAGACCTACTTCGGAACCGGCACTGCGGTCATCGAAGGGGAGTGGAGGCACATCCAGTGGTTCGGCGGTGACATGACGGCGGTGTGGGAGGGGCAAGGTTACGCCCACACGTTCGGGGAGTTCAGCCCCAAGTCGCAGAGTTCCGGCCAGACCATCATTGACGACCTGCCGCCGGCCGAGTGGTGGTCCACAGGTCGTGAGTTCTACGTGCCGAAGGAAACCATCCCAGGCTACCGCCCCGGAACCAACCCCTACGCACCGAGTGGTCAGTAGCGGCAACTACTTGCGGGAGACTTGCACCGCCATCTTCATGACTTCCGTCCGGCCCGCGAGGCTCATCGTGGTCTCGGTGTTGGACGTGGCGGATTCGATTAGGCCTGAGCCGGCGTCCACTCGCAGGGTGCCCCATGTCTTCATCGCAATCTGCGCCTGACTCTGCCTCTCGCCCTCGGGCCCTGTCGTCATCGTTTGCGCCGCGTTGGATTCGATGACCACGACGGTTCGGTTCCCCCGCCGCTCGACGGCCGTTACCTTGAAGGTGTGTTCAATCGGGCGGTTCGCTCCCGGAACGCCGGTTACGCTTGTGCTGTACGTCCACGTCGAGCCGACCCGCACGGCCTGACTCGGTAGCGTGAAGCGGAACAAGCCGCCTTGCAGCATGTCGCCGAAGATGCTGCCTGGTGGGAGCGAGGACTGATTCTTGACCCGACCGCGCGGATCAACCTCCACCTCGACTTTTTGCCCCTTGATTCGATCCAACATCGGCTTCATTCCCTGCTGAGCCGCCTCGTTGCCTTCGGTCAGTCTTGCATCCGAGACGCGCAACTCAAGCTTCGTCCCGTCGCTCTCCACCGAGAGGACCTTCACCGCCACCGAGATGACCATCTTCGCCTCGATCCCCATCCCGTCCGCCTCCTGAAGGACGGCGTACGTGTACGAGGCGCCCTGTCTCAGGCGCAACCTCAGCAGGACCCCTTCCCCGGACGGGGGAAGCGCCGCGTCACCTTCGCCTGAAGAGCCTTCGCCCGTTGATGCTGAGTCGCCTTCCGCGGATGGCGGCGCCTGGTCACTGGGAGCCAAGTCGCCTGACGGTGGTGGTTCCCCGGCCGCCGCTGCACTCGTCTCCCCACCATCCGCCGACGCTTGCGGCGCCCCATCAGGAGCGGAGACCGTGTCCTTGGCACAGCCCCCGATCAGAGCCAGGCCGAGAACAAGCACCGACGCGAGACGCATTAGGCGGTCCATGGCGCTGTCCTTAGCTTCACCACACGCCTACTTCCGCTTCATGGTAACGACGACCTTCTGAGACTGCCCGCCCATTCCGCCGCCGCTCATTGTCGTGGTGAAAGTGCCGCTCGACTCCGTGATCATGCCGGTCGCCACATCCACCTTCGTCGTCGTCGAGACGGTGGACTTCATCGACATTGTGCCGCCCTGCTGTTGGCCTCCGGGCGGGGACATATCCATCGTGTGCGTACCCGAGCCGGCCAATGTCGCGACATTTCGAGCGACGCCGGTCAGTTTGAAATTCATCTTGAGCGGCTCGCTGCCCGCCATTCCCGGCAACTCCATCGTGTGAGTCCAACTATCACCCGCTTTGAGCGCCTTCTCGGGGAAGACAAAGCCGAAGCCCGACGCGCCACCCATACCTTGGAGCATCTCGGCACCGGCGCCCTTCACGTTGGTCATCTGTCCGCGTCTGTCTATGTCCGCGGTAACCGTAGTGCCCTTCATCGCAGCCATCTGCTGTTCAATGAGGCTCTTCATCTGAGGGTCACTCGCCGTCACTTTGGCTTCCCCGAACTTGTATTCGACGGTGAACTTGTCGCCCTTAACGTCTACGACGCTTGTCACAAAGTCCGTGACCATAGTGACGGACTGACCCATCATGTCCATCACGGTCTTCAATTCGTACGAGTACTTCTGCCCCTTCTTCAGGTCGTACCGCAGCACGACTTCGCCGGGACCTGCCTTCGGGGTCTCGCCGCTCCCGCCGCTTGAGGCGGCTGTCTCGCCGGAGGGTTCCTCGTCGCCGGCCGCGATGCTGGTCGAGCCGGTGCCGCCCGCGCTTTCAGTTCCGCCGGTGTCTGCCGTCGTGCC
>JBFMFD010000041.1:0-17280 GCA_040752255.1 Armatimonadota bacterium | reverse complement strand
GCCGCCCGTGAATGTTCCCCTCAATTCCCGCGCCGGGTACCTCGCGCGTCTCGTTGGCGGCCGCCCGGCTCTTTGCTTCGCGCGCGATGGCGCGCGCGACGGGGTGGTTGCTCGCAGCGGCGAGCGCACCTGCCAGCTCGAGAGCCGTCTCGCGGGAAGCGCCCCGGTGCAGAGCGATCTCTTCCACAACCAAGCGAGAGTACGTGAGGGTGCCGGTTTTGTCGAAGACCCACGTCTTGACTCGTTCGAGCGCCTCGAGCACGCCGCCCCCCTTCACGAGCGCCCCAACCTTGCTGGCGGCGCCGATTGCCGTGGTAACCGCGACCGGGATGGAGATGACCAAAGCACACGGGCACGCCACCATCAGCAGCCAGAACGCGCGGTGCAGCGCGCCCGTTGGAGTCTCAAGCCCAAAGCCGATAGCGACGAGGGCGTACGACAGGGCGAGCAGGATGACCGTCGGCGTGTACCACCGGCTCAGTCGCTCGATGACTTGCTCGCGGTGCGCTCGCTTTGTGTCGCCCTCTTCGATGAGTTCAAGCGTCCTTGCGAAAGTTGTATCTTGGTATCTCTTGGTGGCGATTAGCGTGAGCGGCGCATCCGTGGTCGAGCTTCCGGCAAGCACCTTGGAGCCTGGGCTAACCGCCTGAGGCTCCGACTCGCCGGTCAGCAGGGAGGCGTCCACGTAGCCTGCGCCGTCCTCGACGACGCCGTCTACCGGGACTGCGCTGAACGAGCGGACATGCACGAGGTCACCGGGAGCGATGTCGGCGACCGCTACCTCGACTTTGTCGCCGCTTCGGACGACCTGCGCCGACTTCGGCGCGGACGCAACGAGCTGACCGATGGCGGAGCGCGTGCGCTGCACCGCTCGGTTCTGCAGGTTGTTGCCGAGGCGATAGAGGATGGTAACCAAGGCTGCTTCGCTGAGTTCGCCGATGCCTGTTGCGCCGATGACGGCAATGGTCATCAAGGCGTTGGTTGTGAAGTCGAAGCGGACGAGCGACGACAACCCCGACCGGAGCATCCTCGCCCCGCTTACGAGCATGGCGAGGGCGAACAGCGCGATGCCCGCGGTCGTCTCCGCGCCGACCAGCCCGGCGACCAGGTACAGCGCGACCGCGGCTCCGAGGGCGATCCAATCACGGTTGCCCTCGGGTCGCTCGATGTCGTGCAATCTTCTGGCGCTGTAGCCGATGCGCCGCACCTCCGACGCGATGTCGTCGGTGCTCGTCGAGTTGGCGTCGTATTCGACGCTCATGCGCGCGGAGGCGAAGTCAACCGAGCAGGAGAAGACGCCGTCGAGAGCCGCCACGCGTGCGCGGATGTCTTCGGCGCACTGCGGGCAATCCATCCCGCCGACACGGAACGTTTCATGGCTGAAACCCGAGGCGACCTCGCGGATGATGCGCTCGGTTGACTCGAGGACGGCCTCGACGTTCGCCTCGGGGCTTACGTTCAGGATGACCTGTCCCTTGTCCGGAGCGACCTCGATTCGCGACACGCCCGCGAGGATGCTGACGCGCTCTGTGAGTCTCTCGAAGCACGCCTCGCAGGAGGCGGACTCGCGGGGCAGCCCCTGCAAGGAGACCGTTACAGTCACTTCGCGAGACCCGACCGCCATTATCCGCTCGAGCCGCAAAGGCGCTGGTACCAGTCAATCACCTTGCGAATGTAGTTCTGCGTCTCACGATAGGGTGGAACTCCGCCATGCCGCTTCACCGCGCCGGAGCCGGCGTTGTATGCGGCGAGAGCGAGGACCAGGTCGGCGTACTTCTGCCCATTAGGGCCGGCGGAGGCGTACTTGTCCAGATGACCTCGCACGAGTCGCACCGTGCCGTACAGGTTCTCGTAGGTGTCGTAGGCGTTGCGCACACCCAGGCCGCGCGCTGTTCCGGGCATCAGTTGCCCGAGGCCCATCGCGCCTTTGGGGCTGGTGGCGCTTGGGTTGAACCCGCTCTCAACCAGCACCATCGCGGTAATCAGCCTAGCGTCAACTCCGTATTGCAGGCTGAAGCCGATGATTCCGTGGGCGATTTGATCCGCCTGTTGTTTGGTGAGGCGCGGGTTGTATCCGCGGATGAAGTTGCTGTAGATCGGGAGCGCTTCGTGCGGCTCAAGGTTCCACTCCCGGCCGGTTCTGGCGGAGGGGCCGCGGGAAACCGTGTTCTGCTGCTTTGCTTTGGCGGCTTGCTGTTTCTTTCGCTGCTCCTCTTCCCAAGTGAGGATGACTGCTTCTTCGACGGCGGCAATCATCTTGGCCTTGAGCGAACTGAAGGAGGTTTCGCGCGTTGCCGCAACGATGAGCCGGGCGGTGGTGTTCGGAACACGAAGCCAGGCGGAAGCCGCATCCGACTCGACGGAGAGCGTTTGGCTGCCCGGGACTTCGAGGAGCAAGATCGTTCGACCGTCCACCCCGAGCACACCCTTGACGACGGCGCGGACCTCGAGGGTGCCGCTCCCGACGAGGGCCTGGAGCGCCTCGGTGCCTGCGGCGCTGGTGATTCCAAACTTCGAGCGCACGTTGAGGTAGTCCGTGAGGGCGTCCGCGTTCGCGCTGCTCACGCACGCGGCGGCGACGACCGTCAGGACCCAGATGCGGCTGCTTTTCATGCTTCTGTTCCGGCAAGCCGGGGATGGCGGAGAGACCGGGATTCGAACCCGGGAAGCGCCTTTTAAGCACTTACTCCCTTAGCAGGGGAGCGCTTTCGACCACTCAGCCATCTCTCCGCTGAGCCTCGGCAAGTATACCAAGATTGTCGGCGCAGGAGCGCCCCGACCGGCGAAACTCCTCAAAGAATTGCGGGAATGGCCGAAACTCGGAACCTGGGGCGCGGCTTGGGTGTTGAACTCTCTGGATGGTACACTCTCTGCTCGGATGCTCTTCAAACGTCGCGACAGGCGCGAGGAGTTCGAGCGAGCAATCAAGGGTGTCTTTCCAGCAGTCTACAGCACAGCGGTGCGGCTTGCCCGCAACGAGGAAAACGCCAAAGATTTGACGCAAGAGACCTTGATCAAAGCCTACCAAGCGTACGACCGTTTCGACGGTCGTAACCTGAAGGCTTGGCTGTTGCGCATCCTGACGAATACGTTCATCAACCGTCTTCGACAGGAGGGCCGCAGCCCGGACATTGCGAGCATCGAGGACAGCGTTGAGGCGCAGCAAGCCCCTTCGCAGGAGCCTCTTCCGCTCGACAGAGTCCTCGCGCAGACCCTCGATCACGACATCGAGAAGGCACTCGCCTCGCTGCCGGAGGAGTACCGCGTAGCCGTCGTGCTGTCCGACATTGAAGGACTTTCCTACCAAGAGATTGCGGAAGCGCTCGACGTGCCCGTCGGCACGGTACGCTCCCGCCTCGCCAGGGGAAGGTCGCTTCTGCGAAATCAATTGCTCGAGTACGCCAAGGAGCGCGGAATCGTATGAAGAACGACCCATTAGACGGAGATCACGCCGAGTTTGAGATCCTGCAGGTCCACGCCTATGTGGACGACGAATTGGACAGCGCCGAAGTCAGCGTCTGGAAGGCTAGGCTCGAGTCGAGCAGCAGCCTGCAAGCGCACTGTGCCGAACTGCTGGCGATGAAGGGCCGCCTGCGCGCCCTCGCAGAGGAGGCGCCACGCTCCGAGGCTGCGGAGGAGGTCTTCTCCGATTGCATGCTCGCCGTTCGTCATGACGACGCCGCTCGACGCACGGACGAGTTCGTCGGAAGGTTTCGCTACGCCCTGGCCGCAGGGGTCGCCTGCCTCGTCGTCGGCGCGGCGGTGTTCAACTGGAGCGGTCCTCCCGACATACGGGGCGCCTCATTCGCCGATACGCTTCGCGCTTCTGCCAGCGGTGGCGCCGATGTGCCTTCGCTCGAAGCAGCTTGGGGCTGGCTTCGTCGAGCTTTCCGAGCTGACGTTGCCCCTCCACCGCTAAAACTGACCGACCTCCGACCCGTAAGGGTGGAGGTTCTTCGTTCCGAGATTCAGTGTGGTCGCCTCTTGCTGGAGGACCAAAGGGGTGAGCGGTACGTTTTCGTGTTTGCCGAAGGGGTGATGCCGTACGAAGGCGAGCCGGTTCGAGGCATGCCCGGTTTCCGCTGCGTGCGATACGGCGCCCTGAACGTGATTTGCTGGACGGATGGGCAATATACATACGGACTTGCCGGCCCCCGCGAGCCGGCAGGCCTCGCCGCCATGATCGAATAAGTCTCTCCTCTACACCAGCCCAGCCCAGCGAGACGCCGCATCCACGACGATGCGGCGTCTCCGTTTCTCCTTGGTGACTGCCGGTAAACTCGGGACGATGGGAGCGATACAAGACCTTCGAAACCTTCAGCGAGAGATCACCCACCTGCATGACGCGATGGCTGTGCTCGGCTGGGACCAACAGACCTACATGCCACCCGGCGCCGCAGAGAACCGAGCCGAACAGTTGGCGACGCTGAGCGCAATGGCGCACAGCAGATTCACCTCGGACGAGTTTCGCTCGGCTCTGGAGCGAGCCGAGACGGAATGCGCGTCTCTCGATTACGACAGTGACGACGCTGCGCTCGTGCGCGTCACGCGGCGCGATTTCGACAAGGCGACCAAGCTGCCCGAAGCGTTCGTCGCGGAGGAGTCTCGCGTAACGACCCTGGCCCACGAAGTTTGGGTGCGCGCGAGAAAGGCGAACGACTTCGCGGCGTTCCTGCCTTCGCTTCAGAAGATCGTTGACCTGTGCCTGAAGAAGGCGGAGCTACTCGGCTACGAGGAGCATCCGTACGACGCGTTGCTCGACAACTACGAACCGGGGATGAGGACCGCGGAGGTGAAGCGCATCTTCGGCGATCTCCGCGAGCCGCTCGTCTCACTACTTCGAGAGATTCAGGAAAGTGGCAACGACGAGGAGAGCATCATGAAGCGCAGTTACCCCGTCGAGAAGCAGAAGCAAGTTACGAACGACGTGGTGCAGCGCATCGGCTTCTCCTTTGAGACTGGGCGTCAAGACATCGCCGCGCATCCGTTTTGCACCAGCTTCGGCTACAGCGACGTGAGGTTGACGACACGCTTCGATGAGCACTACCTTCCGGGCAGCCTGTACGCCTCGATGCACGAAGCGGGGCACGGAATGTATGAGCAAGGCTCTCCACCCGAATTCGAGGGCACGCTGCTTCGAGGTGGGGCGTCGCTCGGTATCCACGAGAGCCAGTCCCGACTTTGGGAGAACCAGGTCGGACGAAGCCGCGCGTTCACCGCGTACTACCTGCCGTACCTGAAGGAGCTGTTTCCGGAATCGCTCGGCGACGTTGACGAAGATCGCTTCTATCGGGCTGCGAACCGCGTAGAGGCGTCGCTCATCCGCGTTGAGGCGGACGAAGTGACCTACGGCCTGCACATCATGCTGCGGTTCGAAATCGAAACCGCGATGCTCGAAGGCAAGGTCAACCTTCGCGAACTGCCCGACATTTGGAAGGAGAAGATGCAGGACTACATCGGGATAGCGCCGCCGAACGACGCCGACGGCGTGCTGCAAGACGTTCACTGGTCGAGCGGCATTATCGGATACTTCCCGACGTACCTTCTCGGGACGCTTGCCGCCGCGCAGATTTGGAGCGCGCTCTCAAGCGACCTCGGCGATGTTGACGATTTGATTCGCAGGGGCGAGTTCCAGCCGATTCTCGGCTGGCTCCGGGAGCGAATCCATCGCCACGGCCGGAAGTACCTGCCCAACGAATTACTGAAGCGAGCCACCGGGAGCGACCTCGACCCGAATCCGATGATGAGCTACCTGCGCAGCAAGTTCAGCGAAATCTATGAGCTCGGAGCGAAGGTGTGAGCGACACCGAGAAGATCCTCGAGGAGTTCGAGCGCGCCGCTGAACAGATGCAAGAGGCTGCGGCGCTGCTCAAGGTCCGCCTGCCCGCCCTGAAGAAAGCGATGCGCGCCGCGGACGCCGCCGTCGAGGAGACCGACGCCTTGCGCCGCTCGCACACCGACGCGCTGGAGCGCATTGACCAGTTCGCCTCGGCGCTCTCGGAGATCGAGGGGGCGATCAAGCGGAGCATGGACACGGCTCAGAAGGCGCTTCACGATCACGGCATCCCCGTGGACGAACGAGCGCGGTTGCTCGATTTCGCGCGGACGGTGTTCGAGCCGCTCGCCGCGTCGGGCTTCGAAGTCATCATCCCAGCCCTAGGCGAGGCGATTGACGACGAGCGACACACCGTCAAGGGCAGCGCGAAGAGCGAACTGGATGGAACGAGAGTCGCCGACATCATCTCCTGGGGGCACCGCTTCCCGAGCGGTGACCAACGGGCGGCTGAGGTGCTCGTGGGCGACGGCTCCCTCGTGGAACGCGAAGAACAGGAAGTGACGGAACCGCCCGCCGCGCCGAGCGCCAAGGCGGGAATCTCGATGGTCATTCCTGAGGAGGCCGAGAAGAAGACACAGAAGACGCGCAAGGCGACCAGCGCCGGCGCGGGGCTGTTCGAGCGCTTAGAGGAAGCCGCCCGCAAGAATCGAGGCGAAGACGAATAGATGGCTCGCCGAGTTCCGTGGGCTGCGGAAGCCCACACCGCGCTACGCAAAGATCGCCTGCTCGGCAAACACGTGCGCCGCATTGGCGAGGTGAGTATCACCTTGCCGCGAGACCCGTTTGTGGCACTCGTGCGGAGCGTCGTCGGCCAGCAGTTGTCGGGCAGGGCCGCGAACGCAATCTATGAGCGGCTGGTCGCGGCGCTCGGGTCGGGCGGCGTCGCACCGGATTCGGTGTTGAGCGCGAGCGATGAGGCGCTGCGATCCGCGGGGCTGTCGGCGGCGAAGGCGCGGACGCTTCGCTGCTTAGCGAGCGCCGCGCAGGACGGGTTGGACTTTCGTCGCCTCCGCAGGCGAGACGACGAGCGTATTGTCGAGGCGCTGACGGAGATCCCCGGCATCGGCAGGTGGACAGCCGAGATGTTCCTCATCTTTGCGCTCGGCCGGCAGGATGTGATGTCGGGCGGGGACCTGGGCCTGCGCAAAGGGCTGGCGACTGTGTACGGGTTGGAGGAGTTGCCGAAGCCGCGGGAGTGCGAGCCGCTCTTCGAGCCGTGGCGCCCCTATCGCAGCGCGGCGTGCTGGTACCTGTGGAGGGTGTAACCGACGTCAGTCTGTGTACGCCAAGCGCTTCTCGATGCGCCGATGCCAGCCGTCAACCTCGGGCTCGTAGATGGCGCAATGGTCCATCTCGCCGCCGTACACGTGCAGGGTTACGGACGTGTCCTGGTCGCTCGCGTTGCCGAGAATGTGATACTCGAACGGCGGAATGAGGCAGCCGGAGTCTCCGATGCCGGCTCGAAGCTCCTCGACCTTCTCGAAGCGATACCGGTCGCCTTGTTGTTCTCGAAGGTCGTACCGCTCGACGTTCATCGAGCCGATGGCGACGCCCTCGACGCACCAGATGCCGGCGTGGTCGTGCAGCGGCGTGCGCTGCCCCGGCCCCCACGCCATAAGAACGGCGGTGAATCGGCCCTGAGGGCAGCGATACAGGAGCCGCCGGGCGTAGTGATCGGGAATCGGGCGGATCAGCCGCTCAGGGAATTGCACCTCGCCGGCGCGGAACAGTTCGGTCAAGGTGGCGCGAACCGCTTCGGTTAGGTCGTGAATGTCCTCCTTCTCGGCGGCGTCGCACAGGCGCTCTATCAGTGCGCGACAGCCGGGGAACTCCTCAGTGGTCAGACCGTCAGGCATGGCAAGAGGGTACCCCGAAGAGAGGAAAAGGGGGGCCGGGAGCGTCCTTGCTCCGTCCTCCGTTACCACCTGTTCCTTGGTGACGGCCGCCCGATAGTATAGACGAACGAAAACCCGAAATGCAACGCCTTCCTGAGGTTTTTCTCGCCTTGCCTAAAGGTCAGAGAGCGGCGGGGGAGAGGTCGCGCGCACCGGCGGACGGTCGCTTGGTGTGGGTTGGGCTTAGAAGGTAGATCGCGCCGGTGGAGTGGCACCACGCCCCGCCCCGGCGGTTCAGGAAGACCTGATAAACGATGGAGCCGTCCGAGCACCTCGCCCAGCCGTTGACGCCGGAGCCTGTGGCGACGAGCACGTAGGCCGAGGATGGGATGCGCACGTCGTCAATTAGGGGAAACATCCTCTCCGCTTCGCCCATGGCGGTGTCCTCGTCCATCAAGGCATGACCTCGCAAGTGGACCGTGAGGAAGCCTCGGTTCTGCAACACGACGAACTCCCGATTCGGGTCGAGATTCGGCTCCACGGCGACGATGCGTAGCATGTTCCTTATAGGAAGGGACGGCTCTGGAGGCGAAACCGATTCCCTGCCTGCGTTCATAATGGCGAGGCTCATGGTTCGCGTCGTCGCCTACATCCGACCGCACAAGCTCGAAGAGGTCAAGACCGCCATCGTCGCCGAAGGGGTGACGGGCATGACGGTCTCAGAGGCCAGGGGCACCGGCAGCGGCTCCGAGGCGAGCGATTGGTTTCGAGGTCGGGAGCATGTTGTCTCCCTCCCCGCGCGCATCAAGATCGAGGTGGTGATTCCGGCAGAGATGGAGGAGCGAATTGTGGAGGCGATTGTCCAAAGCGCACGGACGGGCCGGGAGGGAGACGGCAAGGTCTTCGTGCTGCCGGAGCTGGACGCCGTGCGGATTCGGACCGGCGAGCGGGGCGAGGCTGCCCTCTGAGGTGAACCCAAGGCGCCCCCCGAGGCGTCTCGATTAGGGGATAATGCGCCCCGAAGAGAGAATCATCATGACACTCGTGGCTATTTTGGCAAGCGGTCTGACGCTCCTGGCGCAGTCCGGGAGTATTCAAGTGAACTCGTCCGTCAAGTCGGGGGACGTTTTGAGCGGCGTGGTGGAGTTGCGCGTTACGGTGCAGTCCCCCAGTCCGGTGACGCAGGTCGAGTTCTACATTGACGGGAAGTTGCGTGCGACCGACACGAGCACGCCCTACACGTACCTCCTCGACACCATCGTCGAGAACGAGGGTGCGATGGAGATCGAGATCGGCGTCTACACCGCTTCCGGCGACAGCCGCAAGGTCGTTTTGAGCGTAACCGTTGACAACGGCGTTTCGAAAGGCATCGAGTTCCACCTGCAGAGCGCAACCGAGTTCCTCCAAGTCTCTAAGTGGGACGAGGCGATCCAGGCTGCCCGCATCGCGCTGAAGGCGGATGAGAGCAGCAACAAGGCGAAACTCCTGATGGCTCGCGCGTTCCTCGGAAAGAATATGCTGGATCGGGCGCAGCAGTGGGCTGAAGACGCCATTCTCACCGAGGAGACGGTGGAGGGGGCGGAGCTGCTCGCCGGCATCCATGTGCAGCGGGCTTTCCGCATCATCAGCACCTCAGGCGACAAAGGCGACGCGCTCAAGGCGATCACCGACGCCCTGAAGGCCGCCGTTCAGCAGAAGCGCCTCTCGCTCCAGTTGCAGATCAAGGCGCTGGGCGAGGTCACCGACGCGAACCGCCTGCGGCATGCCGACCTGCTGATCGCCAACCACCAGTACTCAGCGGCGCGCCGCATCTTAGGCGAGAAGTGGAACGAGTACGAGCCTGACACGGCAATCGGCAACCGACTCATCTACGCGATGCTGCGCTCTGGAATGATGAGCGAGGCCTACGCTACGGCTGAGGTGATTCTGAAGGAGGGCGTGCCGGATGCGGCGACCTACGCGATGCGCGCAGCGGGCTTCGCGTACTACCGGAAGTGGCAGGACGCCCAGGAGGCGCTCCGCGAGGGCACCTTCAGCGACCCGAACTCGCCAACGCTGATGGCCGCCGCGGCCTACATCGCAACCATGAGGGGCGAGAGGGCCGCTATGATGAGCCAGGTCAACCAGATGCTCGAGCAGCACGTGAACGCGGGCCAAGCGTACTACTACCTCTACGCGATGCAATACATGGTCGGGCAGTACGAAGAGTCCAGAGACAACTTTAGGCGCGCCGTGCTACTCGAGCCGCTTCTGTTTGACGCCTATGTCGAACGCGGCTACCAGGCGCTAACCAACGCGCGAAACCTGCCGGCGGGCCTGTCTACCGACAGAGACCTGATCCTGGACCAGGCGCTGGCCTTCTTCGAAGTTGCGCTCGCTGCAAAGCCCGACTCTGCGGAGGCACTGAACGGCATCGCCATCGCGAATCTGTACAAGAACAACGTAGAGGATGCCGTGAGAATGGCGGAAGCCGCAACAAACGCCGCCCCGCAACAGCCGTGGGCGTGGTTCACGTATGCCGCCGCCCTCGGGGCAGCGCGGAAGCCGACAGAGGCAACGCAAGCCGTGGACAAGGCGGGCGCGCTCGACCAGGTCGTTCTCAGGGGCAGAAGCGTGCCGACGATTGACCAAGCGTGGGACTACACTTGGCGATATGGTCGCCAGCCGGTGCTCATCCCGCCTCGGTCGTAGCGGCGCGTTTTGCCGTTCTGCGCCGGCGCAGATGCCCCGCGATGAGCGCGATGTCCGTCGGGCGCACGCCCGGCACGCGCGCAGCCTGCGCTAGGGTCAGCGGCTTCACCAGCGTGAGTTTCTCGCGCGTCTCGTGGCTGATTCCCCTCACTTGCTCATAGTCGAAGCCCGATGGAACGGCGAGCGCCTCGAGCCGACGACGCTGTTCGACCTGTGCCTCCTGCCTTGTGAGGTAGCCCGAGTACTTCGCCTCTACCTCGATCTGCCGAGCAGCTTCCCGGCGCAGGGGGTCGGCGTCCCAGTCGGGAAGTTCGACACCGAGCGCGCGGGCGACCGTGGCAACATGCTCAAGGCGAGTACCCGGACGCTGCAACAAGTCGCGGAGCGGAATGCGGTTGCGCACCTCTGGAAGACCTGCTTCGCGAAGCACGCCATTCGCCGAGGAGCCGATGCTCACGGAATCCAAGATGGCGGAGAGGCTCTCCTGGAAGCGCTTCTTCTCCTCAAAGCGCCGGCGGCGCTCGTCTGAGACGAGCCCAACCTCGCACCCAACGGGGGTTAGGCGCTGGTCGGCGTTGTCGTTCCGGAGCATGAGGCGATACTCGCTGCGGGCGGTCAGCATGCGGTATGGGTCGTCCACCCCCTTGGTCACCAGGTCGTCAATCAGGACGCCGATAAACGAGTTGTCCCTCCGGAGGACGACATCCGACTCGCCCATCGCTCGCCGGGCGGCGTTGATGCCGGCAACGATGCCTTGTGCGGCGGCCTCCTCGTAGCCGCTGGTTCCGTTCACCTGACCCGCGAGGTACAGGTTGCGGCAAAGTTTGCTCTCGAGGGTGACAAAGAGTTGCAGCGGGTCCGCCATGTCGTATTCAACGGCATAACCGGGGCGCAGCATTTCGACTTCTTCAAGGCCCGGGATGTGGCGAAGGAACTCGAGCTGCACCTCCGCGGGCAGCGAAGTGCTGACGCCTTGCACGTACACCGATTCCCCGCCCCATTCCTCGACTTCGAGGAACACCGTGTGCTGATCCCGATGAGGGAAGCGCACGATCTTGTCTTCAATGCTCGGACAGTAGCGCGGGCCGATGCCCTCGATCTGCTTTCCATAGACTGCGCTCAGGTGCAGGTTGCGCCTGATGACTTCGTGCATCTGGGGCGTCGTATGCGTCTCGTAGCAATCGAGCATCTCGCCCGCCGGCGAAACGCGGTCGTGCAGAAAACTGAACGGTGGTGCGTCCCGCTCGCACGGCTGCACGGAGACGCGCGACATGTCAATGCTGCCGAGGCGAATCCGAGGGGTCGTGCCCGTCTTGAACCGACGGATGCGGACGCCGATGCCGCGCAGGAAGGCGCTAAGGCCCGTGGTGGCAGGCTCGCCGTGGCGCGCAGCAGGCTCCGCCGACGCGCCCTGGTGGCAAACGCCGTTTAGGAACGTGCCCGTCGTCATGACGACCGCCTTGGCGGCGATCTGAGTGGTTGCTCCGCCCTCCTCTTGGATGATGACGCCTACCGCCTCGCCATTCTCGACGGCTACCGTCTCGACGGTGCCTTCGATGAGCGTGAGTCGTGGCTCGGCTTCAAGGGTTTCGCGCATTAGCCTGGGATAGAGCGACTTGCACGCGTGGGCACGGAGCGTTTGAATCGCCGGCCCCTTGCCTGTTCCAACAACGCGGATGTGCGTCAGCGCGTAGTCGGTCGTCACCCCCATCTGGCCGCCTAGCGCGTCCAATTCCCGCACCAGGTGGCCCTTCGCGAGGCCGCCGATGCTGCAGTTGCACGGCATGTGGCCGATTCGATCGAGGCGGAGAGTGATGCACGCGGTTTCTGCGCCCATCCTGGCTGACGCGAGCGCCGCCTCGATGCCCGCGTGACCCGCCCCTATGATAATGACGTCAAACCGGCGCACGACGCAGACAGTTTACCGCGCACGCCTCTTCGGTAGAATTCGCGCTCGTGGATTATCGTCGGTCTTACATTCGCGACCTCCTCAATGCGCAGCCCGGCACGGCTGCGGAAGCTTTCGGATGGGTGAAGACGCGGCGAGACAGCAAGGGCATCCACTTTGTCCAACTCAGCGACGGCAGTTGCTTCCGAGACCTGCAAGTGGTCATCGAAGAAGGAGCGTTGCCCGAGGAGATCGTTAAGCAGATCACCACGGGCGCGTGCGTGCGCATCGCCGGCGACATAGTGGAGTCGCCTGCGCCTGGGCAACCGATCGAGCTGAAGGCTCGCGAGGCGGAGATCTACGGCCCCGCTGACCCGGAGACGTACCCGATTCAGAAGAAGGGCGCGTCGTTTGAATTCCTACGCGAAGTTGCTCATCTGCGCGTGAGGACGAACACGTTCGGCGCGGTGTTTCGCGTTCGCAATCGCCTCAGTTGGGCGACGCACAGGTTCTTCCAAGAGCGCGGCTTCCTCTATGTGCACACCCCGATCATCTCGGCTAGTGACGCCGAGGGAGCCGGGCAACTGTTTACGGTCACCACGCTTGACGTTGATAACCCGCCACGCACACCGGACGGGAGGGTGGACTATGGAGAGGACTTCTTCGCTCGGCAGGCGTACCTCACCGTCTCCGGTCAACTCAACATCGAGTGCTTCGCGCAGGCATTCACAAACGCATACACCTTCGGGCCGACGTTTCGGGCGGAGAACAGCAACACGCCGAGGCACCTTGCAGAGTTCTGGATGATTGAGCCTGAGCAAGCCTTTTGCGACATCGAGGGCAACATGAACCTCGCCGAAGAGTTCCTCAAGTTTCTCATCCAGGACGTGCTCGACAACTGCGCGGATGACCTCGAGTTCTTTCAGAAGCGAATTGAGCCCACGGTCATCGAGACGCTCCAATCGGTCGCGGACGCCTCGTTCGAGCGTCTCACCTACACGGAGGCAGTTCGCGTGCTGGAGAAGAGCGGCGAGTCGTTCGAGTTCCCGGTCTACTGGGGCGCCGACTTGCAAAGCGAGCACGAGCGCTACCTGACCGAGAAGGCGTTCAAGAAGCCGGTCATCCTAACGGACTATCCGAAGGAGATCAAGGCTTTCTACATGAAGCAGAACGACGACGGCAAGACTGTGCGCGCTATGGACGTGCTCGCGCCGAGGATCGGCGAGATCATCGGTGGCTCGCAGAGGGAGGAGAGATACGATACTTTGGTCGAACGGATGACCGAAGCAGGGCTCGATTTGGAGCCGTATCAGTGGTACCTGGATCTGCGTCGCTACGGCGCCGCACCGCACTCGGGCTTCGGCTTGGGCTTAGAGCGGATGATCCTCTACGTAACGGGAATGAAGAACATCCGGGACGTCATCCCGTTCCCACGGACGCCGGGGAACGCGGAGTTCTAAGCCCACTAGCCCCGGTACAATTGCTGGAGTTTGAGACTGCGGTGCGCTAATCGGAGCGGCGTCGGGTACATTAGGTTCGTGCAGCGGCGTTGAGTCCGTGCCTCGCCGCACAGCAGGCATGGGCGCGGACGACTTCGCCATGCCACTACAGGAAAAGGAGGAAGAGATCCATGAGATCGACTCTCAAGGCGCTTGTAGCGGCTGGTATTCTGGGGATGGCATCGACATCGTTTGCCATCGTCTTTCCCACGAATGGCCACGCGGCGTCGAATTTCATCCCGTTCGGCGGCGGCTCCGCCAACCGGACACCTACCATGCACCAGGTGTTCGACAAGGGGCTGTTCGCCGGCCAATCGGGCGGGCTTCCGGTTGAGATTCTCTCAATCGGGTTCGCCCCTGGGCTAAACGGAACGTTCAACCTCGGTCAGGTCACGATCCGTCTGGGTTACACTCAGCGGGTTCCCGGAGTCAACTCTGGCGGTGGTGGCCTGTCCATCCCTGTCCAAGGTGGTGGAGGTGGACCAAACCGAGACAACAGCCTTCCGTTCGCGACGTTCTACGACAACCCGAACACTACGTTTGTGATCAACAACTTCGGTCCGAACAACTTCAATGAGATGGTGTTCAACGGGACCCCGTTTGTGTACAATCCGAACCTCGGGAACTTGCTCGTAGAGATCGTCGTGCCCAGCTCGACCAACACGACGCTTCACGTCTCTCGTGCAGCGGGCAGCAGCCAGGCATCGCGCGCCTACTCAGGCATGCGATTCGCGGATGCCGAGTCGCCGACCACGGCAACACGCATGGACTTCCAGTTCAACGTGGTGCCGGAGCCTGCGACGATGCTCGCTCTCGGAGCGGGGCTTGCCGCGCTTGCGGCTCGCCGCCGAATGAAGCGCTCGTAAATCAACGTCACTTTGTTGACGGAGCGGGCGCGCCCACATTGACGCGCCCGCTTACTTTGTAACGCGCGTCCAGGCGCGCCATTGCACGCTTCTATCGACCGCGTCGAGCACGCGCTGGCAAGCGAGCCCGTCCTCGAAGTTGGGTGACGGGTTCTTCCCCTCAGCCATTCGCGTAAGCCCATCCGCAACGAGGTTGACGAACGTGTGCTCATAACCGATGATGTGTCCGGGCGGCCACCAAGCGGAAACAAACGGGTGGCTCGGGTCGGTTGCTTGGATCGTCCGGAAACCGCGCCGGTCGCCTGCGTCCGATCCGTCATAGAACTCGAGCTCGTTCATCCGCTCGAGGTTGAACCCTAGCGAGCCGTTCGACCCATTAATCTCGATACGGTTGTGGTTCTTGCGCCCGAGAGCGAACCGCGTCGCTTCGAACGAGCCGACCGCGCCCGAGGCGAAGCGCGCGAGGAACAGCGTAGCATCGTCCACGTCAACGATGTCGGTTTCCGTCGCTCCCGGCGCAACCGGGCGCTCCTTCACGAACGTCTCAGAGAGACCGCAAACCTCTTCGATTTCGCCAGCGAGGAATCGCGCGAGGTCTATCAGGTGCGCGTTTAGGTCGCCGTGCGCGCCGGAGCCTGCGAACTCTCGCTTCAGCCTCCAGACCATCGGCGTGTTCGGGTCGGACATCCAGTCCTGCAGATACACGGCGCGGAAGTGACGGATCTCGCCGATCGCCCCCTCGCCTATCAGTCGCTTGGCGAGCTGGATTGCCGGGCAGAACCGATAGTTGTGGAACAGCGCATGGAACACGCCGGCACGTTCGACGGCCGCAACCATCTCCTCCGCCTCTTGGATCGTATTCGCCAAAGGCTTCTCGCACCAAACGGTTTTGCCGTTTCTTGCCGCCTCAATCGAAACGGGCGCATGCAAGTGACCTGGCGTGCAGACGTCAACCAAATCAACATCGTCCCGCTCGACGGCCTTGCGCCAGTCCGTCTCCACCTCTTCGAAACCGTACTGCTCCGCCGCTCGCTCGAGCGCATCACGGTTGCGACCGCAAAGCACCTTCAGCCGAGGCGTCCAGTCGAGGTCGAAGAAGCGAGGGGCCTGGCGCCAGGCGTTGCTGTGGGCCTTGCCCATGAACCGGTAGCCGATCAGGGCGACGTTGATCGTACGCTTAGCCATCGTTGCGCTGGATCTTGTAGTCCTCGGGAACCTTGTAATCGAACAAAGACAGGTCAGCCCCTCCGTCCACGCCGATTGTGGTCATGCGCCAGGTCAGGGTTCGCTCCTGCCCGCTCACCTCAACCGACTTCTCGTATCCGCCGACGACGAGGTTCATCTTCTCCGAGACGAACAGGCCCGCCTGCACAGAGCGCTTGCCCGTTGGGAGCTCTTGGGTGATGACGCTCTCGTATTGGGCGGCGCGACCGAACTCGGTGTCGTCATGGCCTATCGGCTTCAGGCGCTCCGCAAGTTCGCCGAGGAGGGCATCGGGCTCGAAGAAGAACTTGAGGCTGGGGACGGCGAATGCAATGTCGCGCACCGTTCCCTTGCCCACGAAGGCAACCTTCTGCTCGAATACGATGCGCGTTATCTCCCCGTTCTTGCAGATGATTCGCTCGATCGGCTCGCCGTCTCTTACAATGAGCACCGCCAGGCGGTCCGGCTTCTGTGCTGCGAAGGTGCGTTGAATCGCCATGCCCGATTCACCGCTGATGCTTGCCTCCTCGATGACGCCGCTTAGGGTGCGGATGGAGCGGTACCTCTCTGCCGCACGAGCCAGGGCGTCTTGCTCGGGCTGAGGCGTCGAGGCGGAGCAACCAACTATGAACAGGGCGAAAGCGAACGATCGTATCATCGGCGCGATTGTACACCGGGAACCGATTCGCGCACCGAGGCGTTGAAACTATGGGTATCGCCGCAGACGCAAATCGGGTATCCTATGAGATGACTTGGGGGCGACTGGCTTCGACAGAGTCAGGACGTCTCTTGGTTGCGAGTCGAGGTGCCGTATGGTCCTCGTAAAACAACGGCAAAAAAGAGTAAGTGCGGAAACTCAGTACGCCTACGCTGCCTAAGTAATGCGCAGCCGTTCCGCCGCCCCGATCCGGTAGGGGCGAGCCGGAGCGTCATCAAATCCGGATAGCCGTGACTCCCGCCGCCTTAGGGTGTCCCAGCGAAAACAATAAGGCTGGGCTGTGAGGTTGCCCGTCCGTCGGCGTACCTCTCAGCGAGATTCAACGACGGGCTACACTCGTAGAGGCCAAGAGTTCGCCGACTTTGGAAGGGGGTTCGATTCCCCCCGCCTCCACCACCCCTTTAGCCCGGCGGCCGGCGACCCTTCTCGGCGCGTAGGCGCAGCAGAAGCACGAGGTACCAGGCAAGCCCGAGGCTGCAGCCGTAAGCCGTAGGAAGCGCCCAAACCCAGGACGAGGGCAGGTCTGCCGGCTGGTAGCCCTCGATGGGTAGCCACTCCGTCGCGTCGCGAAGCCGCACCCAAAGAAAGAGGCCGGCCGGCACAAGACCCACAACGCTGCCGGTGAAGCCCGCGACCTCCGCGCGCCACGTGAAAAACGTCCCGGCCACCAACGCGATGCCGAGCGCAAACGCCATCGTCGGCCACAACTCCCCCGGCCCCCTCAAAACAGGCGCGAGCGCGAAC
>JBFMFD010000040.1:0-17448 GCA_040752255.1 Armatimonadota bacterium | reverse complement strand
AGTATATCCGACCGCTCGAAACCGGGTGGTTGGTCTACTTGGAGTCGCCGGCTTTGCGGTTCGGATCGTACCAGCGGCTGGTCGGCTCGGCGGATTCGGTGTTCACGCCCTGAAACTTCTCCTTGTGGGGAGTGGCGGGGATGGCTCTCCCCTGCTGGTTCGCGGCCGGGTCGGTCATGGTGTTTGCCAGGTCGTCGGCCGTGACGGCGTTCTTCTCGCCTTTGATACTGCCGGGTGAGAGCGTGCCCGATTCGTTTTCGGTCGCCTGCTGTTCCGGCTCTTCCTGGTGGTGGCCCGGTTGGGACTGACCGGCAAACGGATCGCTGGCGGTCTGCATAAACAGCACAACGCCGATGAGAAACACCAAGATCGTTCCGAGCAGAATTCCGTTCGATCGCTTCATTCCGTGCTCCTGTGGTTCCACGAAGTTCGCGGAGCCACAATAGCACATACGCCGAATGTCCCGCTCCGCGCTCCCTCTTGTTGCCATAGATTGCACCCTCGTTGGGGGCGAGAACACCGGGGACTCGACCTACTGGACCGGGCTGGTGCGGGCGATGCTGGCAAAAGAACGGGGAGTAAGGCTCCTGCTGCTGAGCAATCTGCAGAAGCCGGATTGCCTCCCCGATCTGCCGGAGTGGGCGCGCTGGGTGCGTCTCGGCGGGGGGCAGAGCCGGTATTTCAACCAGGTTCGCATGCCCCTGGCGGCGAGGCGGCTGGGCGCTCGGGCGTTCCACACGCAGTACACGCTCAGCCCGCTCGCGCGCGGCGGGATCACGACCATCCACGACGTCAGTTTTCTCATCGGCCCCGAGTGGTTTCGCGCCCGCGACCGGTTTCTGCTCTCGCGCCTGGTTCCTGGCTCCGCACGGCGGGCGAGGAGGGTCATCACCGTGAGCGAAACGAGCAAGCGGGACATCGTGCGGCTGCTGGGCGTGCCGGAAAGCAAAGTCGTGGTCACCTGGAACGGGGTGGATGAACGGTACCAGCCGGTACCGGAGGACGAAGCGCTCGCCCGGTTGAGGAAGTACGGCGTGGAACCACCCTACGTTCTCACCGTCGGCACGCGCTGGCCGCGGAAGAACATGGCGCTTGCCATCGAAGCCGCCGAGCGTCTGCCTGCCGAGGTGCCTCACCGGCTTGTTGTAACCGGCAAGCCCGGTTGGGGGATGGAGGAGTGGGAAAGCGGGTCGCGAACGCGGGTGCGGTTCACCGGCTACGTTGCCGACGAAGATATGCCCGCGCTCTACTCGGGCGCCGACCTTTATCTTTGCCCGAGCCACTATGAGGGGTTTGGGCTGCCGGTGGTAGAGGCGATGGCGTGTGGCACGCCCGTGCTGTCGTCTGCGGGCGGCGCGCTGCCGGAGGTCATCGATGACGCGGGCGTGATCGAGGGGCGGCTCGACCCCGAGATTTGGGCGGGTCGCATCGCCTCTCTGCTTCAGGATTCGAGTATGCTCGCCGGTATGCGTGAGCGGGGTTTGCACCGAGCCAAGCAATTCACATGGGAAGCGGCGGCCGAGCGGACGCTCGAGGTGTACCGCGAGGTGTGCGCCGATGCTTGACGACCTGCTGCTCGAGGTGCTGGCGTGCCCGCGATGCCCCTCCCGCCCGCCCGTGAGGCAGGCGGGTGAGTTTCTGGTATGCGCCGAGTGCCGCTGCCGCTACCCGGTGGTGGATGGCATTCCGCAGATGCTGCCCGAGTCCGCGATGCCGCCGGACGAAATGGGGGAGCGGCAGCCCGAAGAGCGAGGCGAAAGGGGAAACGATGGCTGAGCGACGAAACGTTCTGGTACTGCACGGACCCAATCTGAACCTGTTGGGTTTTCGTGAGGTTGACATCTACGGCGCGTCAACTCTCGCTGCGGTGGACGAGATGATTACGAAACGGGCGAAGGAGTTGCGCATCGAAGTGCGCATCTTGCAGTCGAACCACGAGGGCGCACTGATTGATGCGATTCACGAGCATCGCGAGTGGGCGTCGGGCATTGTCATCAACCCCGGGGGGTTGGCGCACACTTCGGTCGCGCTTCGTGATGCGATTGCGGCGGTCAGGATTCCGTGCATCGAGGTGCACATCAGCAACATTTTCGCGCGCGAGGAGTTCCGGCACACTTCGGTGGTGTCGGGCGCGTGTCAAGGCGTTATCTCGGGGCTGGGCGTCGCGGGCTACGTGCTTGCTCTCGACGGGGTCAGCACCCTGATCGAGGCGCAGTTGTGAGTTAGAATATGGAAGAGAGAATTGAGGTTGTTCGTCGGAAGATGCGGGAGCAAGGTGCTCCCGCTCTGCTTGTCACGCAGATTCGCAACGTCGCCTACCTGACCGGCTTCAGCGGAAGCAGCGGGTATGTCCTCCTTACGGATGCTGACGGCGTGTTCATCACCGACTCGCGCTACGACGAGCAGTCGCGCGAGCAGGTGACGGCCCTACCCGTTAGCGTGTACGCCAACCCGACGACCTCCGCCCAAGCGATTGCGGAGCAGGTGCGCCGATTGGGAATCACCACATTGGGCTTCGAGGCGGAGCACATGACGTTCGCCACGCATCGCCAACTCTCCGAGGAGATGGAGGGCGTGACGCTCGTCCCGCTCGAAGGACTAATAGACCCGCTGCGACGCGTCAAGACGCCGAGTGAGATTGCGAAGATTCGCGCAGCCTGCGGCATAGCGGACGCGTGCTTCGACCATGTCCTTCGCCTGATGCAGCCGGGAGTTACGGAGTACGACATCGCGATGGAGATTGACTTCTACATCAGGCGGCAGAAGGCGAAGGTCGCGTTCGAAACCATCGCCGTGAGCGGCGAGCGGACCTCGCGCCCGCACGGCACGCCGAGCGAGCGCAAACTCGAGAGGGGTGACTTTGTGACGATGGATTTCGGCGCGCGAGTGGATGGCTACTGCAGCGACCTTACACGAACGGTCGTCATCCTTGAGGCCGACGACCGCCAGCGCGAGGTTTATCACGCCGTCCTGGACGCGCAACTTCGCGCGCTCGACGCCATCCGCCCGGGGGTGCCGGCGAAGGACGTTGATGCTATCGCGAGGGCTGCACTTGCCGAAAAGGGGCTGGACAAGCATTTCGGACACGGGCTCGGCCACGGACTCGGCGCCGAGGTGCATGACGTCGGCCGCATGTCGCCATCAAGCGACGACCTGCTCGAAGAGGGGCAGGTCTGGACTGTCGAGCCGGGCGTGTACATCCCGGGGTTCGGCGGAGTCCGAATCGAAGACGACATCGTCGTCACGAGTGACGGGTGCGAGGTCCTGACGAAAAGCCCGAAGGAGTTGCTTGTCCTCCCGTAACGCCGCGCTAAAGACGGAGTCGCCGGCGAAGGAGCGAACGGGACGATTCGCCGACCACTGGACGGTGTGGGACCTGGCGTGGCCGGTCATCGCGCTCAACTCGCTGCAGGTTGTAAACAGCCTGTTGGACAGTAAGTTCGTTGGCTCGCTGGGGCCGGCGTCGTTGACGGCATCGGGCGCCGCCATCAATATCACTTTCCTGTTCTTCAGCATCGCGTTCGCATTGGGAACGGCAGCAACCGCGGTCGTGAGTCGCTTCTACGGGGCGGACGACCCGGTGAACATGAGCAAGGCGGCCAGGCAGAGCGTCTCGTTGAGCATCGCGCTGGGGCTAATCTCTTCGGGTGTCGCCGCGCTGCTCGCGCCGCTCGCGGCAGGCATCCTCGTGAAGCCCGGCGGCCCGGCGTATCACGAGATGCTGCGCTACATCCATCCGGTGATCATCGGCATGCCGGCGGTGTTCGTGTTCAGTACGGTCGCCGCATGCCTTCGCGCTGTAGGGGACACGCGAACGCCGATGGTGGTTTCCGGAGTGCAGATTCTTCTGCACATCTTGCTGAACTACTTGCTGATGTTCCCTACGCGGCTTCTGCCCTACTCACTCAGCCTGTTCGGATGGGACATCGCTGAAGGAACGCTTACGATTCCCGGTGCGAACTTGGGCATCGCGGGCGCGGGCATTGCTTTCTCCATCAGCGCGTACTTCTCGGCGCTCGTGTACCTTCCGGTCGCCAGCCGGACGAAGTTGGGCGTGCTCTTTCGCATCGAGATGCCGTCGCTCGATTGGGCGCGGCGCATCATTCGCATCGCCGTGCCCGCGTCTATCTCATCGCTCATTCGCGTAACGAGCCTGTTTGCGTTCTCCGCGGCACTCAAACACACTCTCGAAGGGGAGACGGCGCTCGGCGCGATGCGCGTAGGGTTCTCAATGGAAGCGATTGCGTTCATGCCCGCGTTCGGCTACATGATGGCGGCGTCGGCGCTCGTCGGCCAGTCGCTGGGCGCAAGGAAGCCCGAGCGCGCAGAGCGTCTCGCGTGGTGCGCCACGCATCAGGCGACTCTGTTCACGGTGTTCGTTTCCGTGCTGTTTCTCGTGTTTGCGCCGCAGCTTTCGGCGTGGTTCGTGGCGGATCCAACGCAGATGGCGCTTGCCACCTCGTTCCTGCGAATCATCGCCATAACCGAGCCGCTGTTCGCGATAGCGGTCGTGTTGACCGGCGCGCATCAGGGAGCCGGCGACTCGATTCGCCCGATGTGGATGGCGCTGATCACCTCTTGGTTCGTCCGTGTCCCCGCTGTGTGGCTGTTCGCCGTCGCCCTCGGTTTCGACTCGACCGGCGCGTGGTGGGTGATGTCGGCGACGCAGGCGGTTCACGGCGTGGCGATGGTCATGCTCTTCCGCGCAGGTAGGTGGAAATCCCAGCAGGTTTGACCGGACGGGGCTATGACCTCCGTCATGGTGCCGAAAGCGTGTGGGCGCCATCATCGAGCCATGAGTACAACCCATACGCGGCAATTGCGCATCCTGCCAAACCGCGTCTCTCGCCCTTCTGCCGAGGCGCGGGCGATGGTCAACATCTATCGCCCGTTCTTTCTGGCGGGTGTGTTCACCGTACTGACCGCGGGCTGCCTGCTCGGGGCGGTTGCGCTTGCGGGCATCGCGTTGAACGCCTCGTACACGACGGGCGCATGGATGCCGTACATCCTCGCCCATGCGAACTCGCAGTTGTACGGCTGGGTTGGATTCTTCGTGATGGGCTTTGCTTTGCAGCAGCATGCGCCTTCGCAAGCGAGGGCGAGGCTGTTCCATCGCCTGGCGTATGCCTCTCTGATCCTGATGGGCATGGGGATCGCAGTCCGATTCGTCGCCGAGCCTCTGGTGGCGGTAGATCGCTCGATCTGGATTCCCGTCGGCGTCGCTTCGTGCCTCGCACAGGTTGTCGCGGTGCTGCTGTTCATCTTCAATATCGGGTACACAAGGCACCGAACCGGCGCCGGCGTAACTTGGCAGACGCTGTTTGTGTTCACCGCGCTCGCTTGGTTTGTGGCGGTCGCATTCGCGGAGCCGTTTCTCTTTGCAGGTTCCCATGCGGAAGGCCGCCATGGGGTTCTGTTTGTCGCAGAGTGGTTCCCGCCATACCGTGAGGCTCAGTTCTTGGGCTTCGTGACGATGATGATCTTCGGCGTTGCGCTGGTGAAGATGAACTCCTGCTTTGGCGCAAGGGAGGCGTCGAAGAGTCTCGGCCTCCTCGGCTTTGCGCTGTGGAACGGCGGGCTGCTCCTGCGGATGGGCGGCTGGGTGCATGCATTCGGCAACGACCTCGATGCCGCCTCGCGGCTTCCGTATCACTTCAGCGGGGTGCTGCTGCTCGCGGGGGCGGTGGCGCTCGTTGCAGCGTCTCGCATGTTCGAGCCGTTGCAGGAGCGCTTTCCGTCACAGAAGTTCATTCGCACCGCATTCAGTTGGCTGCTCATCGGCGCCGCGCTCGGGGCTTTCGAGCCGCTGCACCTCGCACTCATCGGCGAGCCGTTCTCGCACGCGTACACGGGCGCGATTCGTCATGCGATAACCGTCGGCTTCATTAGCCAGATGATCATCGGCGTGGGGATGCACGTGGTCGCCCGAATGAACGATGTGCCGCCTTCGCTCGAGCGGCCGCTTTGGGCGACGTTCTGGCTGCTCAACATGGGGAACGCCGCGCGTGTCGGTTTGGAGATCGCAACCGACTATTCGAGCGCTGCCTTCCTGCCAATGGGCGTGACCGGTTTCGTTGAGTTGGTTGGGCTCTCCCTGTGGGCGGCATACGTCGTACGCATCATGCTTCGCGGAGCGCCGATGCCCGCCCGACCTGCACCGATCCATGCCGGATGATGCCCCACCGCCGGGCGGAACAGAATGGCAGCCGTGCCCGAGACCGCCCTCGATTGGCTGGAGTACCAGTTGCCGGAAGAGCTCATCGCCCAGGAGGCGGTGGAGCCGAGGGATCACAGCCGCCTCTTGCACCTCGACCCGGAGGACGGCGGCATCCGGCACCTGCACTTCTACGACCTGCCCGAGCTGCTTGAGCCCGGCGACCTCCTAGTGCTGAACGACACGCGGGTCACCGCGCGACGGCTGCAAGGGGTGAAGGTCGGAGGGGGCGCGCGGGTGGAGGTACTTCTTCAGAAACGAGCAGAGGGCGATGACGGGGACTTGTTCCTTGCCGTCTGCAGGCCCGGCAGGCGGCTGAAGCCCGGCGTTCGGCTGCTGCTCGAGGAGCGTTTCGAGGCGGAGGTGGTGCGCGTTGAACCGGACGGGCGACGGCTCCTGCGGATTCCAGGGCACGTGGGTATCGAGTCCGCCGGCGAGACGCCCCTGCCGCCATACATCCGAGGGCCGCTCCCGGAGCAGGAGCGGTACCAGACCGTGTTCGCCCGCTCGCCGGGAAGCGCGGCAGCGCCGACGGCTGGGCTTCATTTCACTCCGGAGATGCTCGCAGGCTTGCGAGGTTTTGGCGTCGAGGTGGCGTACGTGACGCTGGACATCGGGCTGGACACATTCCGCCCTATCAGCGCGACGCGCCCCGAGGAGCACGAGATGCACGGCGAAAGATTCACCGTTCCGCAGGAGACGGCCGATGCCGTTGCGGCTGCGACGGGTAGGATAATCGCCGTGGGCACCACGACCACGCGAACCCTCGAGTCTGCTGCTGCAGGGCGGCGCTCGGTGCGGGTGGGCGGCGGAGAGACGCGCCTGTTCATCCGCCCCGGGTATGAGTTCAAGGTCGTGGACGGAATGATTACGAACTTTCACATGCCCAGAACGACGATGCTGCTGCTTGTAGCGGCCCTCGGAGGAATTGAAAACGTACGGAAGGCTTACACCGAAGCCGTCCAAATGCGGTATCGTTTCCTCAGCCTTGGAGACAGCATGGCTGTGTTGAGGAGGAAAGGCAGATGACCAAGAAGGTGTTGGACCCGGAAGCATACATCGAAAGCGCATTTCTTGACGAAGACTTTGAAGAAGTAGAAGAGCAACCTGAGACGCCCGCGCCTCAGGTGGAATCGAAGGCTGCAGTGAGCGTTGAGACGAGCGCGCAGCGAGACGGCGAGGCGCGGCGCACGCCAAACCAAGTCGTGGAAGCGGTTCGCGCCGCCAATGAACTGAAGGCGAAAAGGCCTGCGCCGTCTGCAGCCGCCCCCGCCACGAAGCCGAAGCCCGTGGAGGAGGAGCGGACGCCCGCCAAGAGACCTAAGACTCGAAAGGTGGGCCTGAACGCGCCGCGACCTCGCAGACGAAAGAAGCCTTTGTCAAAGCCCGTCATTACGTCCGACCTTGAGGCAGCGATCAAAGAAGCGCCGAAGAATCTGCAGGTCCTCGCCACTCTGTTCGACGACAGCGTGACCGAGAAGTACTACACGAAGAAGTTCAAGGAGCCGAGGGAGGAGTTCATCCGGCGGCTGATTGACCCCGAGTTGAACCTCGAGGATGCCGCTCGGCTGCTTGGCGTCTGCCCTGCCACCGTGCGTCGGTACACGAACCGCGGTTGGCTTGACCACCATCGGACATCGGGGAATCAGCGGCGTTTTCGTCTATCGGACATCGTGCGCTTCGTGGATCAGTATGGACGCCACCCCGACTAAACGAAGCCTGCGCGTCGCCATCTTTTCCGACAGTTACGTTCCTATCGTCAACGGCGTATCGATCAGCATCGAGTCGCTTGTTCACGAGCTGCGCGAGCGCGGTCATTCGGTTCACATCTTCACCACGTCGTGTCGCGGTCATCGCGATGAAGACCCGAACGTGAATCGCTTTCTCTCGGTTCGCTTGCCGTCTGCGCCCGGTTATCCTCTTGCGATACCGCCTTTCTATCCCTGGATTCGGGTGTTTCGAAGCCAGCGGTTCGACATCATCCACACGCACACGCCGTTTACCGTCGGGTTTGTCGGCCTCCGTTGGGCAGAGTCACATGGGATACCCATCGTCAGCACGTACCACACGCTCTATCAGCGCTACGTTCACTACGTGCCGTTTGTGCCGCGGGCGTACCTGCTTTATCGCATTGCGAAGCACACAAACTACTACTACAACCGCTGCGCGCACGTCATAGCGCCGAGCGAGGCGGCGGAGCGCTCGCTCAGAAGGCACGGCGTCCGCTCTCCGATCTCGATCATCCCGACCGGCACCCCAAAGCCCAAGACCCTGTCGCGCGACGAGGCGAGAGACCTCTTGGGTATGCGGGATAACGAGAAGGTGTTGCTGTACGTGGGCCGAGTCGCGCCGGAGAAGAACCTGCCGCTGCTCTTCGAGGCGCTCAAGCGCATCGTTGAACAGCGACCCGCGACGCGCCTGTGGTTGGTTGGAGACGGCCCGGCGAGGAAGCAGTTGCAGGGGCTGGCGCGAACCCTCGGCGTGGGGGACAAGGTGCGCTTCGTTGGAGCAGTGCCGAGACGCGACGTGGACACCTACTACATCGCCGCGGACCTCTTCGTATTCAGCAGCATGACCGAAACCCAGGGGCTGGTCATCGGCGAAGCGATGTCCTATGGCCTTCCCGCAGTCGCCGTGGATGGGGGAGGCGCAGGAGAGAACATCCAAGAGGACGTGAACGGCTACAAGGTGGGCAACAGTCCGGTCCAGTTCGCGGACAAGGCGCTCGAGGTGCTCAGCAACCCCGCGCTGCTCGGCCGCCTCTCGGAAGGCGCGCGCCGGAGCGTAAAGCGTTGGACGGTGGAGGACTACTGCGACGCGGTGCTGGACGTCTACTCAAGCGTGTTGGCGCTCCCTGGTTCCAACTCTCCGACGGGAGAGCGAGCCGTCTCCTATTTCGCCGCCGGGGGTGAGGCGGCCGATGGGCGCGGGAGGGTGCCGGAGGAGCGTTGACGCACCCTATCCGCGAGCGGACAGAGGAGTTCGAACGCGAGTGGCTCGCGCCGCACGCGGCGCGCGCGTGCGAAAGCCGCGGCAGACCGACCCCTGAAGAGCAGGACGCGGTCCGCACCGTCTTCCAGCGGGATCGCGATCGGATTCTTCACAGCAAGTCGTTCCGGCGTTTGAAGCACAAGACGCAAGTGTTCATCTCGCCACAAGGCGACCACTATCGTACGCGCCTGACACACACGCTGGAGGTTGCCCAGATCGCGCGCACCGTCGCGCGAGCGCTAAGGCTGAACGAGGACCTCACCGAGGCGATCGCCCTTGGTCACGACGTTGGGCACACGCCTTTCGGTCACGCCGGAGAGTTCGCGCTTGATGAGGCGATTCGTGAGGCTCGCCCGGAGCGCCGATTCAGGCACTTTGAGCAGAGCGTGCGCGTGCTCACCGTGATTGAGAACGACGGCAAAGGACTGAACCTTTGCTATGAGACCATCGAGGGAATCGGCGGGCACAGCAAGGGCGCGAGCGACCTCGAGGCGGAACTGGAGAAGGACTCAGTCGGAACGCTCGAAGCCGCCGTCGTGCGCATCTCGGATCGAATTGCGTACCTGAACCACGACATGGACGATGCGTTGCGCGCGGGGTGGATCGCATGGAACGACGCGCCGAAAGGCGTCCGCGCTCTCGGGGACACGCACGGGCGGCGCATAGGCGCGATGGTCAGCGACCTCATCGAGTCGAGCGCCACGGCTCCCGTTCTACGCTTGAGTAGCGGGATGCGTGAGACGCTCGATGCGATGAAGGACTTCCTGTTCGACGCGTTCTACATGGACTATGCCCGCAGGTTCCCCGACGTTGAGAAGGCGAAGTCGCTGGTGCGATCGCTGTTTCGTCACTACGTGGAGAACCCGAGCGAACTCCCGCCGCCCTATCAAGGTTTCGACGGAGCGGTGGACTATGTCTCGGGCATGACCGACCGGTTCGCGGTGCGTACGTTCGAGGCCTTGTTCGTTCCTGCCGACTGGGGCGCGAAGGGCGAAGATTAGGCGCCTACAGCAGCCTGCCGCGCAACACGATCATCGAGATTTCGAAGTAGAGCACGATGCCGGTTACGTCTACAAGCGTGGCCACGAAAGGCGCAGACGATGTCGCCGGATCAAGCCCGAACCGCTTCAGGATCAAGGGCAGCGCAGACCCCGCCAGCGTTCCCCAGAGCACAACGCCCACCAACGAGAGGAAGATCGTGATGGCGAGCCACGGCCAGTGCGGACCGTACGCGCCCCAGGCCGCCTCCCAGACTCCGATGCGCATCGCGCCGATGGCGCCGAGGAATACGCCCAGCGCGAGGCCGGCCATCGCCTCTCTTCGAACCACCCTCCACCAGTCGCTCAGCGCCACATCGCGAACCGCAAGCGCACGGATAACGAGCGTCGCAGCCTGGGAGCCGCTGTTGCCGCCTGAACTGATGATGAGTGGAACGAACACAGCGAGCACCAGCGCACGCGCAATCTCCTCTGCGAACCGATCCATCGCCGTCGCTGTGAGCATCTGGGAGACGAACAGAATCGTCAGCCAACCTGCGCGCTTGCGAATCAGCACCCAGAACGGCGTCGCCATGTATGGCTCATCGAGCGCCTCGACGCCGCCCGCTTTCTGGAAGTCCTCGGTGGCCTCCTCTTCGACGATGTCGAGCACGTCGTCTAGCGTAACGATGCCGAGCAGCACGCCTTGCGCGTCCACGACGGGCAGCGCTACACGAACGTGTTTGCGAAAGACCTCCACCGCCTCCTCCTGGTCGAGGTCCACGGGAAGCGAGACGACCGGCCGCCCCTCCATGAGGTCCTCGATGAGCGTTTCGGGGTCGGCGGCTACAAGCTCGGCGAGCAGCAGGTCGGCCACGAGGCGCCCGCGCCCGTCCGCAACGTAAAGAACGTTGGCAGTCTCCGCCTTCACGTAGTAGTCGCGGACTTGCTGCAGCGCTCGTCCGACGGTCCACTGAGGCCGCACCATGATGTACTCGGGCGTCATCAGGCGTCCGACGGAGAACTCGGGATAGCCGAGCAACTGGAGGGCAATTCGCCTCTCCTCAGGCGAGAGCAGATTGATCAGCCTTTGCGTAACGCGTCCGGGGAGGTCCTCCAGCACACGCGTGCGGTCGTCCGGCGCCATGCTGTTGAACAGTTCCGCGAGCCGCTCGTCGCTCAGGGTCTGCAGGAGTCGGTCTCGGTGCTCTGGGTGAAGCTCAGAGAACGCGTCGCTCGCCTTCTCCGGCTCGAGGAGGCGGAGGATAAAGATTCCCTTCGCGTCGTCCAGTTGGTTGACCAGCTCGGCGACCTCACCCGCCGAGAGAGACTGCAACTCGTCCTTCAGGGCACGGAGGTTGGTCTTTTGGATGAAGAATTGGAGGTCGTGCTCCTGCAACGCCTCCACCGTCGCCCACTGCAGTTGGGTGGCTTCCGGCTGGCTCATCCGTGACGCATAGTATAGCCACCCCGCCCGCTGACACGCACCATGCGAGGAATCGGCCGGGCTATCCCGGCGGCCACGTCATCTGTCGCCCACCTAGGACATGGAGGTGCAAGTGGTCAACGGTTTGGCCGCCCTGTTGGCCTGAGTTTATGACCAAGCGGTAGCCTGTGCGGTCCACGCCCTCGATGCGCGCAATCTCCTTCGCGGCCAGGAGCAACGCGCCGAGGTCGTCATCCTCGGTTGCCGCCTGAACCCCGGGAACGTGCTTCTTCGGAATGACCAGCACGTGGGTCGGCGCCTGGGGGTTGATGTCTCGGAAGGCGAGCCAGGAGTCCGTCTCCATCACCTTGTCGCAAGGAATCTCGCCTGCGGCAATCTTGCAGAAGATGCAGTCCATCGCTGCGATTATCCCCGTTCCTGCTCGCGACGAGCGGCGCGCTCTTCGTGGAACTCGTGCGCCAGCCGGACGACCTCCTCGGCGTAGCGGCGCGCGCTGCCGCGGTTCCGCTCGACAACACGCCTCCCGGCGTCACCCATCTTTGCGCGGAGAGCAGCGTCTGCGAGCAGCGAGTCGACCGCGGAGCGAAGCGCCGTCGCGTCCCCGGCTACGACCACGGCCCCTTCGCGAAGCGCCTCGTCGAACGCCGATCGAAAGTTGAACATGTGCGGCCCACACACGACCGGAACACCGGCCGCCATCGGCTGGATTAGGTTCTGGCCCCCGAGCCTCGAGAATCCGCCGCCGATGATTGCGACATCCGCACCGACGTACGCGCCCGAAAGTTCGCCGAGGGTGTCGAGAACGACGAATGGCTTCTCAACCTCTCCCAGAGAGCGCCTCCCCGCGTCGAAGCCGCGCTCCTTCGCCATCTCGACCACTTCGTTCGCGCGCTCGATGTGCCTGGGAGCGAACAGAATCCGCGCCTCCACTCCAGCGAGAGCTTCGATCACCAATCGCTCCTCTTCCTCTCCTCGGGCGCTCCCGACGACGACAAGCGGCTCGCCGTCCCTCAAGTTCATCAATGAGCGCAACGAACCAGACCCCTCTTCGCGAAGCGCTTCATCGAACTTGCAGTTCCCAACGACTCGAACGGTGCGCGCACCCAGCGAGCGCAACCGCTCCGCGTCCACCTCACTTTGCGCCAGGCACTCGTCCACGCGTGCGAGCACCGCGCGGTAGAAGAAACGAAGCCATCGCGCTCGTCGGTAACTCCTGTCGGAGACACGCGCATTGAGAAGGCACGTGCGGGCGCCGATGCTCTTCGCCGCGGTCAGGAAGTTCATCCACAGTTCCGTTTCCATCACGGCGACCACCGCCGGCTCGACGCGAAACATTGCGTTCACGCAGAAGCGAGGAATGTCCAAGGGGAAGTAGTACACCGCATGCGCCAACTCCCCTAGCAGTTTCTCCGCGACGCCGTAGCCTGTGCTCGTCGTGACGGTAATCACTACTTCGTGGTCGGGCAGAAGCGCGCGCAGTTCGCTTAGGATCGGCTCCGCGGCTCGCACCTCGCCGACGCTAACCGCGTGAAGCCAGATGCGCTTTCGGTCTCGCTTGCGCTCGATGTCGTAGTCTCCTGCGCGCTCACGCCAATTCGGCAACTGCTCTCGTCTCTTCGCGCGCAGCCACATCCACGGCACCCACAGCGGCGCGAAGAGAACGATGAGCGCGTTGTACAGCAGCCAGATCAGCGGGCGACCTCCTCCTCGGCGCGGCGTTCCACTTCGTCGAGGGCGTCCTTCAGTTCGCCCGCCAAGCGCTGCATCTCGCCGTCGTCCGCATCTTTTGGAACCCACAGCGGCTTGCCCAACACGATGACCGCCTTGGCGAACGGCATCGGAATCATGTACCGATCCCAGGACCGGGCAAACCAGCACGGCTTCGCCGCCGCGCCTCCGGGCACGATCGCGGCCCCGCTTCGCTTCGCCAGCCACAGAACCCCTTGCTGCACTTCATGAGACGGGCCTCGTGGGCCGTCCGGCGTGAAAACGAAGGTCTCGCCCTCTCTCAGCAGGCGCGCGCACTCTACGGCTGCCCGCGCCCCTCCGCGGCCTGTGCTGCCCCGCACCGTGCGGAACCCGAACCGCCGGAAGATGCGGTTCTGCATCTCGCCGTCGCGGGAATGGCTCACGAGCGCCCACCAACCCTTGCCCCGCCAGCGAAGGGCGGCAAGAAACGTGCGCCCGTGCCAGCCCGCCACGATGCGCCCGCCCTCGACCGGCTCCAGATTCTCCGCCTCGCCGAGCACTCGGATGCGCAGGGTGAACCCGATCAGGCGAGCGACCGAGTAGACGAGCAGAGCCAAGAATCCGGGGCGGACGGCGCGCCACCACGAGCGCATGGGCGAAGTTTAGCAGGAGCGGGTAACTTCAACCCTAATGCATCGAGGAGTCGCTGCGTGCCGCTGATCTCGCCCGTTGGCAGGCGCTCGCTTCGCAGCCGCCTCGCGCTGGCGATGGTGTACATCCTTCTCTGCGCCGGGGGCGTAACGATGGTCTATCCGTTCCTCCTCATGGCTGCCACGGGAGCGAAGGGACCTACCGACCAGTACGACCAGCGCATTGTGCCCGCCTACTGGAGCGACCAGCAGGAACTGTTTCGCAAGTTCGTTGACGACAAGTACGCCGGCAAGATTGAGCAAGCGGGGTGGTTCTACGGAGAGGGGGTTGCATTGACCTTGATGTCGACCGAGCCGGTCGAGAACCCGCCGCAGGTGAAACCGCTAAGCGACGAGGAAGCCGCTCGGTTCGAAGAGTTCTTGATGTCGTTGCCCCTCGACCAGTGGGAAGTCGGCTTCCAGACGGGCGCGGGGCGCATCTCCTCGCGCCTCTTGCTTCGCTACCAAGCGTTCGTCAGAGAGCGATACGGCAGTGTGCAGGCTGTGAACGAGGCGTACATCGAACAGAACGCGGTGTTCCAGACCGTGCAGCCGCCGAGGGAACTGTATCGAACGAAGACGTGGCAACCGAAACGGGACAAGAAGTGGGAAGAGTGGCTGGAGTTCAAGGCAACGCTCCCCGCCGAGTTCCGCGTTCCGATAACGGTGCGCAGCCAGTGGCAGGAGTTCCTGCGCGCGCGCTTCCGAAACCGGATTGACCAGGTCCCCGACAGCATCCGCGGAAATGCGACTGAGTTTGCCGGCATCGCTCCCGCTTTAGGAGAAACCCTCTACGAAGAGTTCCTTGACGAATCGCTGCCGCAACGGTTCCACAGCGGTTCGCCGGATGCAGAGTGGATGAGACTCACCGGTTCGGACGAACTACCCGTCGCCCAGTTCGACGCGTGGTTCGCATCGAGGAACGCCTCGGCGCTCAAGCGCGAGTACGCGGGGCGAAACTACGCGACCATCGTTGACTACGTCGCCCTGCAAGGTCGAGCCGTGTGGAACACGGTCATCTTCTGCTTGCTGGCCGTCGTTACGCAGTTGATCGTGAATCCCCTTGCGGCGTGGGCTTTGTCGCGCTACCAGTTGCCTGCGACGGGGAAGATTCTGCTGTTCCTGCTTGCGACGATGGCATTCCCGGCGGAGGTTACGCTGATTCCGTCGTTCCTTCTGTTGAAGGACCTCGGCTTGCTGAACACCTTCGCCGCGCTCGTGCTTCCCACCGCCGCTAGCGGCTACAGCATCTATCTGCTGAAGGGCTTCTTCGACAGCCTCCCTAAAGACCTCTTCGAGAACGCGTCGCTGGAGGGCGCAGGCGAGGGCACGCTGCTCTGGCGGATCACCGTGCCGCTGACCAAGCCGGTGCTCGCGGTCATCGCGCTGACCGCGTTCATGGGCGCCTATGGCGCGTTCATCTATGCGTTCCTCGTTGCGCAGGACGAGCGGATGTGGACGCTGATGGTGTGGATCTACCAACTTCAGAACCGCGCGCCGATGTCGGTGATGATGGCGGCGTTGACCCTCGCCGCCATACCCACGCTGGTGGTCTTTCTTTTCGCCCAGAGGGTGATCCTAAGAGGCATCATCCTGCCGGGTGAGAAGTAGCGCCGCACTCGTCACGGCGGCTTGGAACAGAATCGCACCGAATGCAAGACCTCTCCTGGGTCGCCAAGGTGCTCATCGTCAGCGGCCTCGGCATCGCCGCGCTTGGGGCGCTGATCCTGCTCCTCTCGCGCATTCCGGGCCTACGAATCGGTAGGCTCCCAGGCGACATCTACATTCAAAACGACGGCTTTACGTTCTACTTCCCGCTCGTAACGATGCTGTTGATCAGCGGGGTGCTCACGCTGCTGCTCTATCTCTTCAACCTATTGAGAAAATGATAAGACTCGTCACCTTCGACGCGGCCGGCACGTTGATCGAGCAGCGCTTGGACCCGGGCGCGCTCGCTGCGCGCATCGTCCGCGAGCACGGCGGCGATGTGTCGGAGGAGCGCGGCAGCCTTACGTACTACGACATCCAAGAGAGGTTTCGAGGAGAGCGCGAACTCGCCGAGCGCCTGCAGGATCGGTCGCGCATTCGCGCGGTCTGGATGGCCATGGTCGAGGCGTGGGCGCAGGAGGTAGGCGCAAAAGCCGTGCCCGCCCCCGAACTCCTCGACGAGTTCCTTCGACGCTCCTTCTCCGGCGAAGGGCACGCCTTTGCGTTGTATGAAGACGTGCTGCCCACGCTCGATGCGCTGGACCGGATGGGCGTCATGGTGGGCGTCATCAGCAACTGGGATCACACTTTGCACCTCACGCTCGAGCGACTCGGCGTGAGCGATCGCTTCGCGTTCGCCATCGCTTCCCTGGAATTCGGAGCGGAGAAGCCCGACCCGCGCATCTTCCATCACGCGCTCGAGCGCGCGGGCGTAGGGGCAAGCGAGGCGCTACATGTGGGCGACAGCGTCGAGGACGACTATCAAGGCGCGCTCGGCGCGGGTCTCCACGCGGTGCTGCTGGATCGCGAAGCCGCCGAACCACCCGAAGGCGGGATCGGGTCGCTGCGCGACTTGCCGCGGCGCATCAAGGCCTGGGCTTAGGCTGGATCTCGTCTCCGGTCTGCACGATGCTCGCGGTCTCGACCATCAGCACGATGGCCCGCTCCGGAGCGCGCGTTCTGTGCACGACGCCTCTCGGCACTACAAACCCTTGCCACTTGGTCAACTCCACGGTCTTTTCGCTTTCAAGGTCCACCAGAAGCGCGCCCTCGAGGACGAAGAACAGTTCGTCATCCTCGTCGTGCTCGTGCCAATGGTACTCACCGCGGAGCACGCCGAGGCGGACAACCGAGTCGTTCACCCGGCAGAGAGTTTGGCTGTACCACGGATGTCGATTGGCCTCGACCAGCTCGCCGACGTCGAAGACGGTGAGCGCGGGGAACTTGACGTCGAGAAACGTTGCGTACGGATACGGTTCGCCTGTGCCTTCCATGCCTGCCCTTGTACCTCGTAAGAGGGTGCCGCGAGCGCGCGGCGTTCAATGGTCTTTGTAGACCAGTCCGTCATACGTCCACTCCATCGGGCGAAGGTCTTTGCGTGTACGCTCCTGGGAAACCGAAACGGAAGCGGAACGGGCCGCCGGGGTCGCCCAGCCAACCGCCACGAGTCGCAACGTCGTTCATTTTGACGGACTGACCGGCAAGGCGTGTCAAACCCACTTCGAGGCTGCGGAATCATCGCACAGCTCCCCAGGAACCGTTTCACTTCAAATGGGGTTTAATCTACCGGGAGTCGGTCGGACGGCGGCCCCGGCTTCGGCTGGGGAGGAAAGTCCGGGCTCCGAAGGGCAAGGCGCCGGGGGCAACCCCGGGCGGAGCGATCCGACGGAAAGTGCCACAGAAACCAGACCGCCCGCCCCCGCTTCGGCGGAGGCGAGCAAGGGTGAAAAGGTG
>JBFMFD010000039.1:0-18644 GCA_040752255.1 Armatimonadota bacterium | reverse complement strand
CTGCCCGTGGGTCACCATGTGGTGCTGTTCGCTTTGGATCCGCCGGGCTTTTGCGGTGGGCGGATTGCGTCCGTCGCGGATTCTTCCCTTCGGGTAAGCCTAGATCACGAACCTGACCGCCTCTTGCTGTGGCCGCTTTCTGTGTGCCTCATCGCGTTCTTGCATCAGGGGGAGACCCACGCCTTTCTGTCGCGCGTGTGGGGGTTCGGAGCGGAGGAGGGCGTGCGCAGGCGCCCAATCGTAATCCTGAGCAAGCCCGACGAGCAAATGACGATGGATTGGCGAAGCGCGCCGAGGGTTGCGGTGCCCGACGACGCCGGCTTCGCGTGCGTCTTCCGAGTTGGGGCGACGGGCAAGTGGCCGTGCCGATTGTGCAACCTCAGCGTTTCGGGAGCGCTCATCGAGTTCGATGCGAGCAGGATGCCGGAGCTGCAGTGCGGCTCGGAAGCGGAGTTGGAGATTCTGTGGGAGGAGATGCACTGCCGGCTCGCGGCGGTGGTTTGCAGGCGCCAGGGGCACGAGTACGCGGTCATGTTCCCCGAGAGCCTGAGCATGGATGAGATTCGTCCGCCGATGCACCTGGAGACGATGGTGCGGGATCTTCAGGAGCTTTGGCTGCGCCGCCGGGCGGCGTAGGCTTCAAAAAGAGGAATCGCCACCGAGGTGGCGATTCCGTTGCGTTTCTGCTGATCGGGCGTCCGAAGCCGTTAGCCGCGTTGGCCGACGACGATCTCGCCGCGCACCACGCGCCCTTCGAAGGCGAAGCGATGCCCCTCACCCTCGAAGACGAGTGCGATGGCATCCGGGTGGCCGTCCGCTACGCGAACATGGACGACGCCGTGGACCTCGCGTGTGCCTTCGCGCGTTTTCAGCACGGCGACTGCTCGGCCGCTAAACGCCGCGTTGTGCCCGTCGGACTCGAAGCGTTCGGCATTCCTCATCATGATCGAAAGCATTCCGCCCTCGACCATGGTTCTGAAACCGAAGGGGCCGCCTACTTGGGGGTCGCGCTCAGGGCAGCGGCGCTCGAAAACATCGAACGAGAACGCCCCATGCTGGCGCTCATTCGCTGCCACGCCCATGCCCTTCGCGAACTTGACGGTGCACTCGCAGTGGCGGCGGACGAAGACCTCGATGCCTCCTTCCACAACGCCGCCTCGGAACGACCAAGAGAACTCGCGCGCCTCGAAGTGAACGGCTAAGCCGTCGCCGCCGCCGAGGGATGCGAGGTCTGCGCCTCCGCCATCATGAGCGATGACGTGCACGATTCCGGCAATGCGATGCGTTCCTTCGCGAGTCTCCAGCACGAAGACCGCAGGACCAGACACCGCTACGGTCATTCCGTCGCGGCGCAGCGTGTTGATGTGGTCGGTGAAGATGCCGACTCGGCCGCGCTCGGTCATCGTGCCGAGTTCAAAAGAGCCTCGAACACGGGGGTCTTGATGCTCGCACGTCGCCTTCACGGCGAACAGCGAGAAAGCGGCGCGCTGGTGCTCGTTCGCCGCAACGCCACGACCGGCCACGCCTTCAATAACACAGCACTCTTGGGCAACCGACGACGCAGCGAGGGCGAGAAGCCCAAGAAAGACAAGAGATTGTCTCATTCTGTTTCCTCCTTTTGATGTGGCGGCATTGAGCCTCTCGCCGCCTCACACAGGTTAGACGACGCCCGGCACCGAAGGTTCACCTCGTCCCCCGGGTTGAGATGCCGAGGTGCGGGACGCCATAATGCCCGCCCGGCGCCAGCGGGCGCCTCCTAAGGACCAACCCATGAAAGTCAGCATTATCGGTGGAGCCGGCCGCGTCGGCTCAAACGCAGCCTTCGCGCTTCAGCTTGGAGCCAAAGTCCGAGAGATCGTCCTGGTAGATATGGCAGCAGACGCCGCCGAGGGAGAGGCGCTCGACCTTCGACACGGGACGGCGATGACCGGCCCACAGACCATCATCGCGGGAGGGTACGACGCGGTGGATGGCAGCGACTGCGTCGTCATTACGGCAGGGCTGAGGAGGAAGCCTGACGAGAGCAGGCTAGAACTCATCAACCGAAACGTTACGCTTTTTCGAGACATCTTGAACTCCGTCAAGGAGTGCTCGCTCGCGGCGGACGCAACCGTCCTGGTCGTCAGCAACCCGGTGGATATCCTGACGATGCTCGCCGTTCAAGAATCAGGCCTCCCGCCGAATCGAGTTTTTGGGCTGGGCACGACGCTCGACACGTGCAGGTTTCGGAGCCTTCTGGCGGCGCACTTCGGGGTCGCCGCGACGGACGTACATGCGCTGATCTTGGGCGAGCACGGCGACACGATGGTGCCGATGTGGTCCAGCGCCACCGTCAACGGCACCCACATCTCCACGCTGCCGGGATGGTCGCAGCAGGTTGGAGATGAGGTCTTCGAGTTTACGAAAAAGAGCGGCGCCGAGGTCATCCGCCTCAAGGGCGGGGCAGGCTGGGCGGTAGGCGTGTCCATCGCTCGGGTCGTCGAGGCGATGGCGCTGAACACCGGAGAGATGCTGCCGGTGAGCGTTTTGCAGGACGGGGCGCTCGGCATCCGGGACATCTGCCTCTCGCTCCCTACGCTTGTGGGTCGAAAGGGCGTCCAGCAGGTGCTCGAGCCAACGTGCACCGACGCGGAGACTGAGGCGTTGAGAAAGTCGGAAGCCGCCCTGAAAGAGGTGTGGGCGCAGATCGCATGACGATCGGGTGAGCGCGATTGACCGCCGAGATCGTCTCCGTCGGTACTGAACTGCTCCTCGGACAGATTGCAGACACCAACGCGCAGGCGCTAGGCGTACTCCTGGCGGAATACGGCATCGAGCACTATAGACGAACGACGGTTGGAGACAACCGCGAACGAGCGGCCCGCGCGATCCGCGAAGCGTTCGACCGAGCGGAGTTAGTCTTCACGATCGGCGGCCTCGGGCCGACGGAAGATGACCTAACGCGCGAGGCGATTGCGGACGCGCTGGGTGTTCCTCTTGAGAGAGACGAAGCGACGCTGGATGCGCTCCGCAAACGATGCGAAGCGCTCGGGCGCCGGTGGCTCGAGTCGCTTGCGCGTCAGGCGATGAAGCCGCAGGGTGCCGAGACCCTATCGAACTCAGTCGGTACTGCGCCCGGGTTGGTGGTGCAATTTGAAGGGAAGAGCGTAATTGCGCTGCCCGGGCCGAAGGTGGAGTTTAGCGCCATGCTTGAGCAGCACGTTCGACCGCTGCTAAGCACAATATCGGATACGGTTATCGTGTCTAGGGTGCTGAGAGTCCTCGACATGCCGGAGAGCATGGTGGAGAACGCCGTAAAGGACCTGATTCGAAACGAGAACCCGACGGTCGCACCGCTCATGCACGCGGGCGAGGTACACCTGCGGCTCACGGCACGGGCGAAGCAGCGCGCAGACGCCGACGCGGCGATTGAGCCGGTCGCGGCGGCGATAAGGTCGCGGTTGGGTGCTATATGCTTTGATGACGAGCCTGCAGCCACGATCCTGCAGGCGCTACGCCTCGCAGGGCTGAAGTTGGCAGTCGCGGAGAGTTGCACGGGCGGGCTGCTGGGCGAGACGCTAACCCGCGTGCCGGGTGCGAGCGATGTGTTTCTCGGCGGCGTCATCGCGTATTCTGATGAGGTAAAGGCTTCCGTACTCGGCGTTGCGCGCACCGACCTGAACCAATTCGGCGCGGTGAGCGAGACGGTCGCGATCCAGATGGCGGCAGGCGTGAAGCGCGCGCTCGGCAGCGATTACGCGCTCTCTATCACCGGGGTCGCGGGCCCGGGCGGTGGCACCGAGGCGAAGCCGGTCGGCTTGGTGTTCATCGGGCTTTCCGGGCCGAGGGGCGACCTCGCGATAGAACGGCGACATGGAGGCACTCGCGAGTTGATTCGAGCGCGCTCGGTGTCATCGGCGCTGGCGCTTCTGCGCGAGGATTTGGTGCGCGGGTGAGGCTGTTCGCGGCGGTGTTCCCATCGGATGGGGCGCTTCAGAGGTTGGAGGCGTTGCAGAGCGAACTGAAGCCGCTCATCTCCGCCCCTTGCTCTTGGACTCGCCGCGAGCGGATGCACCTGACGTTGCGCTTTTTCGGTGACGAAGCGGACGCGTCACATACGGCGCAGGAGGTCGAGCGAGCCGTGCTCGGGGCTGCAGCCGGCGAACTTGTGATGGACCTTTGCAGCGGGTTTCCGAGTCCGCGAAAGGCGCGCGTGCTGTTCGCCGGGGCATCTGCACCGGACGAGCGGGTGGTGCAACTCAGCAAGAGGATGAACCCACGAGAGCGAGAGCCCGTACCGCACCTGACGCTGGGCCGACCGCGCCGCACGATCCAGGTTCCGACGGTCGAGTTCGAGCCGATTGCTTTGGAGGTGAGCCAAGTCGCGCTCGTGCACTCAGTACTATCGGGGCCACAGGTTGGATATCACATTATAGAGACGTGGACCCTGCCGCGATGAGCGTCTTCGATCCCGACCCGCGCCATCGGTGGCTGTTCTGTTTCACTCATCCCGACGATGAGATTGCTATGGCTGCCTGGATGCGCCGCCTCGCGCAGGCGGGCGCGGAGGTGTGGGCAGGCTGGAGCGTCTCGAACTCGATACGCGAGGCTGAGGCGCGCGCCGTGATGCGGTTCCTGGGCGTGAGCGAGGAGAGACTCTTCTTCTTCGATGCCCCGGATGGAGACGCGTGTGAGCACCTCGCGTCGCTGCGAGACTGTTGGGCGGAGGCGATTCGCGCATCGAACCCGAGCCGCATCGCGGTTTGCGCGTTCGAGTGTGGTCATCTCGACCACGACAGCACCAACTATTCCGTGGCTCGCGCAGTTGGCGCAATCGGCGGCGAGCGGGAGGTGTACGAGTTCCCGCTTTACCACACGTACTTGACTCGCGTCCCGACCCTCAACCGCTTTGCCGACTCGACGGGCGAGGAGGTGTTACGCCTTTCGCCGGAGGAATGGGGGCTGAAGCGGCGAGTGAGCCGGATGTATCCAAGCCAAAACATCGGCTCGCTGCTGGTTTGGTACACGCTTTCGCGTTGGCTGCGGCTGCGCCCTGCCGCGCTTTGTCGTACCGAGCGGATGCGACGCCAGACGCACTTCGATTACACAATTCCCAACCTGCCGGAGCCTTTGCGGTCGAGGGTAGAGCGGTCGGAGAAGTGGCGGCGCTGGGTTCAATGCGTTCAGGCAGATGAATCCGGCCAGTAGACGTCATCTTCGATCATCGCATGTCGCCATCCGCGGACGCTGACCCGCAGCGACTCTGAGCGGAATGCGTGGAGGCAGCGTTCAAGCAGCAGCGCGCCGAGGTGGATGGTGAACTCCCTTCCCGTCTCCAGTCCGACGAGTGCCGCGCGTTCTTGATCGGTCATCGGGGCAAGGTTGGCGACGAAGCGGCTTACCTCTTCATAGGAGAGGGTTGCGCCATGAACGACTTCCGGCAGCCACTGCTTCAATTGCTTCGACAGTGCGACCAAGTTGGTCGCTGACGCTCCGACGGCGACGACGGTACCCGCCTCGTCCGGGCGCGACGCGAACCCTATGGCGTCGTCGGCTGCGGAGCATGCGCGTAGAAGCGACGGCCCGGTCAGCGAGCCGTCCTCCTCGCAGAGCCCTCTCAGTCCGAGCGTGCCGAGTGGAACGCTCATCATGAACCGGATGCGGCTGTCGGGGCGGTCATACGTGCCGACTTCGGTGCTGTGCCCACCGACGTCAACGAGGGAGATTCGGTCGCCGTCGAAGGTAGGGTCGAGGGCGACGGAGAGAAGCCCGAGTCGGGCTTCGTCCTCGTCGGAGAGCACTCGGACGGGTGTTCCCTGCTCTTCGGCGAGACGCAGGAACCTGTCGGCGTCTTCGGCGACGCGGAGCGCCATTGTCCCCCACGCTTGGATGTCGGCGCCGTAGGAGCGTGCGTCGGTCCACGCCTGGTGCACGGCGCGCAGGGTGCGCTCGATGGCTTGGTCGTTCAGCCGCCGGGTGTGTCGGAGGCCTTCGCCGAGGGCGGTAACGGTGGAAGTATCGAGTGCGCTCTGCCATCCGCTGCGCGTGTGCTCGGAAACGGCGAGTACGACGGCGTTCGACCCGACATCAATAACCGCGCGGCGCATCGGCGGTGAGTCTACCGCCGCTTCTGTTCATAATCCGAGAGGTGGAACGAATGCCCGGTCTCGACGACCTGTTGATTCAGACCCTGCAGTCGAGGGACTTGCCTCGACTGCTCTACGCCATAAGCGACCGTGCGCGGGAGGGGACTGACGCCCGGAACGCGATGGTTGCTCTGTACAACGAGGAGTTGGGCTACATGACGTTGCGCGCAGGCAGCGGGTCGGATTGGCAGCCTGAGATGATCGGGGAGCGGATATCCATCGGGCAGGAGGAGCACGAGGGCATCACCGCTTGGGTCGCCGCGCGGGGGATGAGTTACCGTAGCGACGACGTGACGAAGGAGGCGCACTATCGCGTTCTGATACCGAGCACGCGGAGCGAACTCGCGTCGCCGATCTTCGATCGCTATGGGCGGGTTCGGGGTGTTCTGAACGTGGAGTCAGACGAGGTTGGGCACTTCTCGGACGAAGACCAGCAGCGCCTTGAGTTGCTGGCTGCGATCACGGCACTCGCTTTGGATCGCCAAGACGCACGGGATCGAGAGCAGGCGATGCGAGAGGTGAGCACAGCGCTGGACATGGCGCAGACCGAGGAGGAGTTGCTTCAGCGCGTGGCGATGGTTATCGAGCGGGTGATGCACATCTCGGCGTACTCGATTTTTCTGTGGAGTGACATCAAGCAGGCGTACGTGCTGCGGGATGTTGTCGGATCGAGCGCGCTGCCGCCGGATGCGAGTTACCGCAAGGGCGAGGGTTGCACGGGATGGGTGTGCGAGCACGGCGAGTCGCTTCGGCTCACGGCTCCGATCAACGATCCGCGCTGGGCGGGCAAGCACCTCGAGTTCCCGATCGAGCAGACCGCGTCGTTCTTGGTGGCTCCGATTGTCAGCGCTGGCCGCTCGTTTGGCTGCATTCGTGCGATTCGGCGCAAGGCGAAGAACCCGTTTATCGAGAACACGTTCACAGAGGACGACGAGCAGCTGCTTTGCATGATCGGGGAGCAGCTCGGCGTAGGCATCGAGAAGATTCGCAGCATGCAGAAGCAGTTGCACAACGAGCGCATGGCTGCTTGGGGCGAATTGAGTGCGAAGAGTTCGCATATGTTAGGCAATCGCTTGTTCGCGATGAAGGGGGACATCGGCGAGTTGCGCTACCTTCTGTCGGACGACTCGGTCTCGCGCGAGGAGATTCTGAAGTTCGTCGAGCGCTTGGAGCAGGGAGTGTCTCGGATGGATGCGATGCTGCAGGAGTTCCGCGACTTCGTCGCTGCGACGCGACTGAAGCACGACAGGTCGGACGTGAACGAGGTCGTGAAGGCGGCGGCGACCGCCGCGATGCCGGGCAACCTGCAGAACGAGCGCCTGCTGCTCGAATTGGACGAGCGGCTCACGCCGTTCTACTTCGACGCGCAGAAGCTGGAGCGTGTGGTTTCTGAACTCATCGAGAACGCGCTGCACTGGGCGCCGAGCGGCAGAATCGTCGTGCGCACGGGCATGGCGAGCGAGGCGGAGGTTCGAAGCGGAAAGCTTTCGCCCACGAACAGCCCATTCGTCAAGGTCGAAGTCGAGGACGAAGGTCCGGGCGTGCAGGCGGACAAGAAGGAGCGCATCTTCGACCCTTACTACTCGGACCGAACCAAAGGGCTGGGCCTGGGGCTTTCGATCGTCGAGGGCGTCGCGCAGGCGCACGGCGGCAACGTGTATGAGGACGGCGAGCCGGGCAGGGGCGCACGCTTCATCATCCTTCTACCCTTCTACCAGGTGCCGCCCAGCGAGGAGTGAGGCGCGAAGCGTATCTATGCGCGGCGATAGTCCCCGCGTAGGATGCGCTCGTACTCCCCGCTCTCGTACCACTTCTCGAGCATCTGCGCGCGATGGACCGGCATGGGGTGGGTGAATCGCCACGACTCGGTGAAGAACAGGATGACCTTGCCGATGTTCTCCATCCCTGGGGCGTCCTGATACGTCCGCGCCTGGCGACGGAACGCGTCGAGCGATACCTCGTCGCTGAAGCGCGACAAGCCGGCGGTGAGTCGAAGGTTTGCCATCATGGAGGCGTCGAAGTTTTGCGATACGAGCAACCCCGCGCGGTCGCAGCTGACCTCGGAGAGGCGCATCCAGTCGTAGAATGCGAGCAGCAGCGAGATCGCAGCGACGTCGCCCACGATCGGAAGGCGTCTGCCCAGAGCGCGAAGCAACGGCAGAAGCAACATCCCGACCATGGTGTAGAGCATGTGCCCCGATTTGATGTGCGCCAACTCATGACCGAAGAGATGCAGCAGTTCGTCATCGCTGAGTAAATCGAGGACCGAGGAGCGGACTGTGATGTACGGTCGTTCGACGCCGCCTGCGAACGCGTTGGTGAACGGGTGGTTGCTGACGTACAGCTCCGGCTCCGGCACATCGAGCGTGCGGCAGGCTTCGCGGAAGATCTTGTAGAGTGACGGCATCTGCCCGGGGCCGCAACGTACGGACATCGCCATGTTGCGGCAATAGTACCAACGGTCGAGGCCCAGGTCGTGGAACTTTCGCAAGACCTGCGGCAGGAGGGGCACGCGCTTCAAACCGTCTAGCGCCGCCTTATCCTGCTTCGTCGTGTAAGCGTCGGGGTGAATACCGGTGAGAGTCACGCGCGAAGAACTCACGAACGGGTTCTACCCACGCGCGTAGGGGCAGGTTGCGCCGCCGCCCGGATAGAATGAGCAAGCGAATGAAGCGAGCGGCGTTTATCACCCTCGGCTGCAAGGTGAATCAGTACGAGACCCGGCGCATCGAAGAGGCGTTCGAGCGAGCGGGCTTCTCGATCGTTCCTTTCGCCGAGGAGGCGGATGTGTACGTCGTCAATACGTGCAGCGTTACCGGACAGGCGGAGAGCAAATCGAGGCAAACGGTTCGGCGCGCAAGGCGCCTCAACCCCAACGCCAAGGTCCTCGTCACCGGGTGCGCCGCCCAAATGGCCCTGAACCACGAACGTGGCATGGACGGCGCGGACCTCATCGTTCCAAACCCCGAAAAACTAGACGCGTTGGCTTACTTCCGACGCGCCTTCCCCGCCCTCATGCCTGCGGTTGGAGGAGAGGCCCCGATTCGCCTGGTGGAAAGCCGCACGCGGGCAACCGTGAAGATTCAAGACGGATGCGACGTTCACTGCTCCTACTGCAGCATCCCTTCAACCCGGCCCGGCATGACGAGCCGGCATTGGCGCGAGGTTTTTGAGGAAGTCGAAGCACTCGTCGCGAAAGGGTACAAGGAGGTCGTTCTCACCGGCGTGCTCATCGGTGCCTACGGAGCGGATACCGGGAGCGGCGGCCCGGACTTCGAAGGTCTGATCGAGAGGCTTCACGATGTGCGCGGTCTTGCGCGTATCCGCATCTCGAGCATCGAGATGCGGCAGGTCAGCGAGCGCCTCGTCTCCATCATGACTGCGCGGGAAACGAAGGTCGTTCCGCATCTGCACATCCCGCTGCAGTCGGGGAGCACGCGAGTGCTCAGCGATATGAACCGCCCCTACACGCAGCGGGATTACCTCGACCTGTGCGCGCGACTGCGGGATGCCTTGCCGGATCTCGCTCTCACCACCGACATCATGGTTGGCTTCCCTACGGAGGACGAAGAGGCGTTTCAAGACACAGTTTACGTTTGCGAAGAGGTGCGGTTCATGAAGGCGCATCTGTTCCGTTTCTCACCGAGGCCCGGAACGGAAGCCGACCGGTGGGGAGACGCGGTTTCGCCGCAAGCAAAGCAGGAGCGAAGCAAGCGCCTCGCCGAAGTTACCGAACGCACGCGCCGTGAGTTTGTCAAGCGATTCGTTGGGCGGACGCTAGATGTGTTGGTTGAAACGCGTTCCGCGCGAAGCGGATTGCTGCGCGGGCACACGGGCAACTACATCGAGGTGGAACTGGACGGCGAAGAGGCTCTTGTCGGCGAAGTGATTCCGGCGCTCATCGAGCGCGTCGAGGGCGCAGTTGCGCACGCAAGCGTCAGCTCAGAAACTCTCGCGGGTCGGTGAGCCTTCCCGTAATCGCTGTCGCCGCCGCCGTGATTGGTGAGACCAGGTGGGTTCGCGAGCCGGGCCCTTGCCTTCCCTCATAAGGGCGATTGCTCGTGCTCGCGCTTCTCTCTCCGGGGCGCAGGATGTCTCCGTTCATGCCCAGGCACATACTGCAGCCCGCGTGGTGCCACTCGAATCCTGCTGCTCGGAAGATTTCGTCCAGGCGCTCTTCTTCTGCCTTTCTCTTCACCGCCTCGCTTCCGGGGACGACCATAGCGCGCACTCCGGGGGCGACCTTCTTCCCTTTGATGATCTGTGCCGCTTCCCGTAGGTCTTCGATGCGGCTGTTCGTGCATGAACCGATGAACACGGTGTTGACGGCGATCTCCTGCATGGGCGTTCCCGGCTCAAGGCCCATGTAGCGGAGCGCGCGCTCCATGCTGGGGTCTTCCGGCTCGGGTACGGCTTCCGTGATGTCCACCGTCATCGCAGGCGTTGTCCCCCAAGAGACCTGGGGGACGAGGGTGTCGGCGTCAAGCGAAACGACGCGGTCGAATTGCGCCCCTTCATCGGTCACGAGCGAGCGCCACTGTTCGGCCATTCGGTCGAACTGCTTGCCCTTCGGAGCGAAGGGGCGATCCTCCTCAGCGATGTATTCGAACGTTGTGTCGTCGGGGGCGATCATGCCCGCTCGGGCGCCCATCTCGATGCTCATGTTGCAGACCGTCATTCTGCCGTTCATGCCGAGCGCACGGATCGCCGAGCCTCGGTACTCAGCAACGTGTCCGGCTGCACCGCCCGCTCCGATCCGCCGGATGATGGCGAGGATGATGTCCTTGGCAGTAACGCCCGGCTGTAACTCGCCTTCCACATCGATGCCGAGGGTCTTGGGTTTCGAGGGAACGCGCAGCGTCTGCGTCGCCAAGACATGCTCGACCTCGGTGGTGCCGATTCCGAATGCGAGAGCGCCGAACGCCCCGTGGGTGCTGGTGTGGCTGTCACCGCAAACGATGGTCAGGCCCGGAAGCGTGAGCCCGAGTTGTGGGCCAATGACGTGGACGATGCCCTGTTTTTCGTCCAGGTATCCCCAGAGTGGGATGCCAAATTCTTCGCAGTTCCTCTGCAAAGCGCGGATCTGGATGCCGCTTAGACTCGTATCATCAACAGGTCTCCCGTCGGTGGGAACGTTGTGGTCTACGGTTGCGAACGTCAAATCCGGGCGGCGGACCTTTCTGCCGCTCTGCCGCAAGCCGTCGAACGCCTGCGGTGAGGTAACTTCATGCACAAGGTGACGGTCAATGTACAGAAGCACGCCGCCCTCTGGCAGGTCGGTTACCACGTGTGCGTTCCATACCTTTTCGAAGAGGGTTTGGGGCATCGCACTCAGTTTACTCGGAGCCCGGAGGTGATGGCGCGATGATGTGCGCAATCCTCGCTCTCGCGTCCGTGCAAGGCCCAACGGTCGCCATCAGCGGCACGGGCGAATCCCTTGCAGTCAGCCTCCGATACGACGGCACCACCGAGGTAGTGCGGTACCTCCCTCCGCGCCCGGCGACGGCTAAGGCGTTTCGCTTTGAGGACCGCTGGGCGGTTTGGGACAGGCGCGGACTCAGTGTGCGCGTCGGCGAGCGAGTGCGAACCTTCGCCCTGACCGACTACGCGCTGCATCCTAAACTGTGGTCGCGCGAGGAGATTGTGAAGACGAAGTCGCTGATAGACAAGGGGGAGCGCAAGCGGGAACCGAGCGCGTGCGCAGGAGCCGTGCAAATCGGCGCGCAAACGTTTTGGCTGTTCCAGTGGTCCGACACGTCCGGCGCCGTGTGGATGGAGGTACCGCTGCGGGTTGACCTTGCAGAGGACGACCCGCGACCGAAACTGTATGGCGACCAGCCGTGGCGGTTGGCCTTGCGGACCAGTCGCACCGCAGGGCCGTTCGTCGGCTCAGCCTTAGACGCGATCGGACCGACCCTTGTTGCGCCCGGCACCTTCAGCGACGGCACCTGGGGCTTCGCAGTCATTACCGAAGGCAGCGTCGAGTACAAGCGCGTGGAGACGGAAGGCGTCCGATCCAGCCTGCTCCACGGCGGGCGAGTGTATTACGTAACGAGCGGAACGCCGACGCGCATTCGCTTGGTTGACGTCATCACCGGCGAGCGGCTAGACGTCGCGGAGGCACCGACGCACATGGTGCAACTGCTTGCGGCCGGCGGCAACGCATGGGCTTCCTGGGTTACCGAAGGCGGCGGCATAACGACGCTCTCGGTTGTTCACTTGGCGAATCGCTCTCAGAAGGACATCCCGGCGCGGGCGCGCGGACCGGTTATCCGAGCCGGACGCTTCGGCGTCGTCGTTTTCGATGGCTCGGGAACAAACGGCGCACCCACGCGCGTGCTCGTCCTCGACCCTGAGACGCTGGTGGTCACGCACGACATAGACCTTCGCTGAACTCGCCTGCACCTCGCCACGGCCCCGCTTGTACCACGACTCGGACGGAGGGTGAGCTGCGAACCCTCCACTGCGAGCTGTGAAGGGATATCGAGCGACATTCAGCTAAGGATCTCCGGCGAGGAACGTGGCCACCGGCCGGGAATCCAGCCGCTTCGGGTCGCTTTCATAGAGTTGGAAGTCAGCCCACTCGCCGGCTGCCAGAGACCCTAGCTCCGGCTCGTCGTTGACCCTGGCGGCGCCGAGTGTATACATCTCGATCGCCTCTTCCACCGTAATCGCCTCGCGCGGGTCGAAGCCCGGCGGACGGGAGACGGCCGAACGAATTCCATCCCACGGGTCGCCCGGCACGATGGGGCGGTCGCTCGAGAGGCCGATGGTTACACCCGCGTCGGCGAGGCTTCGCCCGCGCTTGAGCATGGATGCCCTTTGTTCGCCGAGTTGCCGGAAGTAGGCGTGTCCGAACCTGAGCAGGAACTCGGGCTGCAACGTAACGCGTGCGCCGAGGCGCCGGATTCGCTCGACCTGGTCATCGCGCAAGAGCATCACGTGTTCAACCCGATGCCTTGCCGCGTCGCCGGTCTCTTCGATTGCGTCGAGAACGACATCGGTGCAGCGGTCACCGATGCTATGGATTGCGACCACGTGCCCCGCTTCGTGGGCAACGCGCACGCGCTCGCGAAGGTCGTCAGGCTCGTAGATGAGCATCCCTGCGCCGCCGGTTGCGTACTCCTCGGTCATCGCGGCGGTGCCCGCGCCGATTGCGCCGTCGGCGAAGAGTTTTACACCGAGGTTGCGCAGCATCGGCGTCTCTTCGAGGTGGAAGTCCGGCTCTCCTCGCTTGCCGAAGACCCGCCCCCAAAGGATGAACGTGCGCAAGCGGATCGCGCAGCCGCTCTCCGACGCGCGGCGGTACGCCTCTAACTCTTCGCTGAGGCCGCGCGAGCCGGTCGCCATGTCGGTCGCGCAAGTGATGCCCATGCTTCTCATGCTCCTGGCGGCGGCATGGATAGCGTCAACGCTCTCTTCCATCGTCGGCTGCGGCACCACGCGATAGACGAGTTCCATCGCGCTCTCGAGCAGCGCGCCCAGCGGGACGCCTCGCTCATCTCGAACGATGGTGCCGCCGGGCGGGTCGGGCGTGTTGGCTCCTACGCCCGCCTCGCGCAACGCTGCGCTGTTCGCGACCGCGGCGTGCCCGCTCGAGTGCCTGAGAATAGTCGGTCTGCCGGCGGTAACTGCATCCAATTCGCGCGCCGTGATGTGAAGGCCGTCGTTGAACCGCGTTTGGTCGTATTGAACGGCGAGAAGCCAGCCCTCCCCTTCCTGGGCGGCGCGCTGCACCACAAGCAGCACCTCCTTGCGAGTGTTGCAGTTGGACAGGTCCGGACGCTGCATATCCAACCCGGCGGGCAGGATGTGGCAGTGGCAGTCCACGAACGCAGGCATGAGCCATGAACCGTGGCAGTCCACGACTTCGTCCGCTTGCGCCTCGGAGAGCGGCCTGCGCGAAACCCTGCCGTCCACGACGGAGAGGCTGAACGGCTCGCCGTCTCGCCACCAGCGCGCGTTGCGGAAGAGGCGCTTCATCGTCGCCGCTTCTTCTCCGAGGCGACGTCTTTTCCGCGCTTGGGTTTGCGCGTCAGCGCTGAGGTCGGGTCGCTCAGCCCCGCCAAGCGACGGAGTTCAAAGATCTCGTCGCGCACGCGGGCCGCTTCCTCGAAGCGCATCTCCTTGGCCAGTGCATACATCTCCTTCTCGAGGCGAACGATCTCATGCGGGATGTCGTTGACGTCGAGCGTCTCGGCGCGGGTCTTGCCGCCTTCGTCGTACCCGGCGGCGGGTTCGGCGACTTCGTAACTGCGCACGGTCTCGCGCACCTCCTTCGTAACCGTTTGAGGTGAGACGCCGTGGCGGCGGTTGAACTCGTCCTGCAGCGCGCGCCTGCGATTGGTTTCGTCAATCGCGCGCCGCATCGAGCCGGTGATGGTATCGGCGTACAGGATGACGGTTCCCTCGACGTTGCGGGCTGCTCGGCCGATGGTCTGGATGAGCGATGTCTCCGAGCGAAGGAACCCCTCCTTGTCCGCGTCCATGACTGCAACGAGGGTGACCTCCGGCAAGTCGAGTCCCTCCCGGAGGAGGTTCACGCCGATGAGCACATCGTAAACGCCGAGACGCAGTTCGCGAAGGATTTCCGGTCGCTCGAGCGCGTGCACATCGCTGTGGATGTACTGCACGCGGATGCCAAGGTCTTGGAGGTACGAAGTCAAGTCCTCAGCCATCTTCTTTGTGAGCGTGGTAACGAGGGCGCGCTGCTTCTTCTCCACTCGTTTCTGAATCTCTCCGATGAGGTCGTCCACCTGTCGCTCGGTCGGCCGGACGATGACCTCCGGGTCGAGGAGGAACGTCGGGCGGATAATCTGCTCGACGATCTGGCTGCTGTTGTCCCGCTCGAACGCGCCGGGCGTCGCGCTGACGAAGACGGTCTGGCCGACGCGCTCGAGGAACTCCTCGAAGCGCAGCGGTCGGTTGTCGAGCGCGCTGGGGAGGCGGAAGCCGTACTCGACCAGCACCTTCTTTCGCTGAAAGTCGCCGTTGTACATCGCGTGCAGTTGGGGGATGGTCTGGTGGCTCTCGTCAATGAAGATTAGCGCGTCCGAGGGCAGAAAGTCGAGAAGGGTGTACGGCGGCGTGCCCGGCTCTCGGTCGTCGAAGAACCGCGAGTAGTTTTCGATTCCGTTGCAGTATCCGAGTTGCCTCATCATCTCGACATCGAAGTCGGTACGCTGGCGAAGGCGCTGTTCTTCGAGCAACTTGCCCTGCGAGCGGAAGAGCGCGCACTGCTGCTCTTTCTCCTCTTCGATCTTGGCGAGGACCTCGTCCAGGCGTTCCCAGGGCGTAACGTAGTGCGTAGCCGGGAAGATGCTCACGCGCTGCGGCTCGTCCAGAACCTCCTGCGTGAGCGGGTCAATCAGGCGGATGCGCTCTATCTCGTCCCCGAAGAACTCGACGCGGATCGTGACCTCCTCGTCCTTCGGTTGAATCTCGAGCGTGTCGCCGCGAACGCGAAACGTTCCTCGCTGGAGCACCATTTCGTTGCGGGCGAACTGCATCTGCACAAGCGAGCGCAGAAGGTCTTGGCGTAGGAAGGCCCCGCCGGTCTCCAATGTCAAGACCTGTTCTCGGTACGCGGATGGGTCGCCCAAGCCGTAGATGCATGAGACGCTGGCGACAATGACGGTGTCGCGGCGTTCGAGGATCGCTTGCGTTGCGGCGTGCCGCAGGCGATCAATCTCCTCGTTGATGCTTGCGTCCTTCTCGATGTAGAGATCGTTCTGCGGGACGTATGCCTCCGGCTGATAGTAGTCGTAGTAGCTGATGAAGTACTGGACGGAGTTCTCCGGGAAGAACGCGCGAAACTCCTGGCACAACTGCGCCGCAAGGGTTTTGTTGTGAGCGATGATTAGTGCCGGACGCCTGGTTCGAGCGATGACGCTCGCCATCGTGTAGGTCTTCCCCGTCCCGGTTGCGCCGAGGAGCGTCTGGAAGCGGTAGCCGAGTTCCAGCCCCTCGATGAGCCTCTCGATCGCTTCGGGCTGGTCGCCGCGAGGTTCGAAGGCGGTATCGAGGCGAAAGTCGGCTTCGCGCTTGAGCAGCATTCTTCTGGTTCTACGATTATCCCTGAGCCCGGTGCGCCGCGGCGTGCGTCAGCCCTCGCCCTTCGGCCTAAGCAGCAGCAGCGGGAACGGCTCGGCTGCCACCATGTGGTGGCTTACGCTGCCGAGAAGGAGTCGCTCGACTGCGCTGTGCCCGTGGGCGCCGACGATCAGAAGGTCCGCGTCGCTCTCTTTCATGTGTTTTGTGATGACGGGGATCGCTGCGTCGCGAACGACCTCGGAGTGGATCGTTGGTGCGAGAGACTTCAACTTCTGCCTCACGCGCTCATTCGCCTCCTGCAACTCGCGCTCGATCCGTTCGAGGACGTCTATGCCGGTTACCGGCATCTCGCCGAGGGAATGTTTCTGGAGGTAGTCCTCGCCTCGGAACGCCGTAATGATGTCGAGGCGGCCGATTCCTGTCGGATGGAGGCGCAGCAACTCATCGAGGCAGCGGTCCATGTACTTCGAGTGGTCGGTGGCGAGCACGGCATGCAGCGAGCCGTTCTCCTTCCCCTTCTTTGCGACGAGGAGCGACCGCTTGGCGTGCTGCGCGATGGCTCGGCTAACGCTGCCGAAGAGCACGGATGCAATCGGTCCCTTCGACTCGGATCCGACGGCGATGAGGTCGGCGTCCACCGATTCGCAGTACTTGAGCAACTCGTCCACGCGATGTCCCTTGAGCGCTTGGATCTCCGCCTCGATGCCGTCCTCCTTCATGGCGGCGGCGGCGTGGTTGAGGACGGAGTCCGCGTGCTTCTGCGCCGCCTCAAGGATTCGCTCAAGGTCTTGCGCCAGCGCGTATGCCGCGTCCTGGCTGACGGCGAGCGCCGCAGGGTGCACCGGCTCGATAACATGTGCTACGGCGAGCGCGGCGTTCGCGAAGCGAAGCCTCTTCAACAGAGCGTAGGTGAGGTCGAAGTCCTCCGCCTGCTCGGTGCCCAAAACTATCTTGCTCATTGCATCTCCACGAGTCGTTCCTGGTTGACGCTTAGGCTGTCGTCGGCGAGATCGCGAAAGAAGCAGGAGCGATAGCCTTCGTGGCACGCTGCGCCGACCTGCTCGACCTGGATGAGAAGGGTGTCCTTGTCGCAGTCCACGGAGATTCGCCTGACGTGCTGCAGGTGGCCGCTGGTCTCGCCTTTCACCCACAGTTGCTGCCTTGAGCGACTCCAGTAGGTGCAGAGTCCGGTTTCGAGCGTCCTCCGCAGGGACTCATGGTTCATCCAGGCGACCATGAGGACCTCGCCGGAATCTGCGTCCTGGACCACGGCAGGAATCAGGCCGTCGGCGTCATACTTCAGCCCCTGAATCTCGCTCATCAGGCAGGAGATTACCCTCGGAGCGACTCGGCACGAGACGCCCTCCTCCTTTACCGATTCTTAACCGCACAGTCGGCACAATCGGGGGCGGATTCAGTCAAGGAGGAGAAAAAATGAAACTGAAACGATGGTTCCACGGCCTGCTCGCCGCGACCACCCTAAGTGCGGTCCCGGCGGCAGCGCAAGATCAGGGGAAGTTCTCTGGACTGATGTTTGGAGACTTCTATCAGGTGTTCGGACACAGCGACCCGGCCATTGAAGACCTCAACGGCTTCTGGTTCCGGCGCCTCTATCTGACCTACGACCGCTCGTTCGCAGAGAAGTTCAAGGCTCGCGTCCGCTTTGAGGCAGGCAGCCCAGGCGACTTCTCCACGAGCGGCATACTCGACCCATTCCTGAAGGACTTGTACGTCGCCTACGTCGGCAAACTGTTCGAGGTCACCCTTGGGCTGCAGCCGACACCCACATTCGGAAACGTCGAGGACTTCCACGGGTACCGTTACATCGAAAAGACTCCGCTCGACCTTTACAAGATGGCGGATTCGAGGGACACGGGACTCTCACTTCGGGGGAAATCCGCCGGCGACGGACGAACGCAGTACGCCGTCATGTTCGGAAACGATAGTGGAACGAAGTCTGAAACGAACAAGGGCAAGGCGATCTATCTGCTCGTCGGCCACTGGTTCACCGACAACCTTTACGTCGAAGGCACAGCCGACTTCCGCGATAAACCCGCGGGCGAGGAGTGGACCACCTTCACCGGCTTCGTCGGCTACAAGCAGGGGAAGGTCAATGCAGGCCTAGTGTACGGCAGCCAGGAGCGAAACGACACTTCAAGCGGTGACATCTGCTTGGACGTGTGGTCGCTGTATCTCGGCATTCAGGCGTCGGAGACGGTCAAGCCGTTCTTCCGCGTAGACATGCTGAGCGATCCGGTGCCGGGCGCGGCGGGCATTTCGTACCTCGCTATTGACCCGACGGCAACGCCGACGCTGTACATCATCGGCATCGAGTTCAAGCTTGCGGACGGCGTGTACATCACGCCGAACGTAGAACTGGTGTCATACCGCGACGCGGCAGGCCCTGAGCCGGATGACATCGTCATCGGCCGCCTGACGTACTACGCCAAGTTCTGACTTCCGGCG